>NZ_JANMWL010000023.1:0-11262 GCF_031393925.1 Methylibium sp.
GGCGCTATGGCGAGCGACGTTAGCCCCGTCGGCCCCCGAGAAATTCATCCTCCGAGGAATCGCATGACCGCGAAGAAAAGTGCTCCGGCCCCCGCCAGCAAGGCTGCCAAGACGCCCGTGGCGGCCACCTCCGCCAAGAACGCGGCCAAGCCGACCCAGGCCGAGCTGAAAAAGGCCAAGCCGCCCGCCAAGGCCGCGCCCGTGAAAGCGAGCGCCGCCAAGCCGGCGGGCAAGGCCGAGGCCAAGGGCAAGCCGGGTCGCAAGCCCAAGGTCGAGGCCGGCAAGCCCGTGCGTCCCGAGATGGAAGAGGACTTGAGCGACATCGAGGCCGACATCGAAGGCGAGGTCGAAACCGTGACCCCGACCGCCAGCGCCACCGACGAGCCCAAGGCCAAGCCCTTGCGCATGAAGGTCTCACGCGCCAAGGAGCGCGCGTTGATGCGCGAGTTCGGCCTGGACGAGACGGCGCTGACCGAGGACGAGGTCGCCAAGCGTCGCCAGGAGCTCAAGACGCTCATCAAGATGGGCAAAACGCGGGGTTTCCTCACGCACCAGGAGATCAACGACCACCTGCCCGAGAAGCTGGTCGAGGCCGAGATCCTCGAGGCCATCGTGTCGATGCTCAACGACATGGGCATCGCGGTCTACGAGCAAGCACCCGACGCCGCCACCTTGCTGATCGCCGGGGCCTCGACCGCCACCTCCACCGAAGAAGAGGCCGAAGAAGAGGCCGAAGCGGCGCTGTCCACGGTCGACTCCGAGTTCGGCCGCACCACCGACCCGGTGCGCATGTACATGCGCGAGATGGGCACGGTGGAGCTGCTCACGCGCGAAGGCGAGATCGAGATCGCCAAGCGCATCGAAGGCGGCCTGCAGGCCATGATGCTGGCGATCAGCGAGTCGCCCACCACGATCGCCGAGATCCTGGTGCTGGCCGACAAGATCCGCGCCGGCACGATGCAGATTTCGGAGGCGGTGGACGGCTTCGTCTCCAACGAGGAGGCCGACGACTACGTCGCCGAGGAAGACTTCGACGAGTTCGACGAAGAGGACGACGATGACGGCCAGGGCGGCTCCAAGGCGCTGACCAAGAAGCTCGAGGAGCTGAAGGCCGCGGCATTGATCCGCCTGGACGATCTGCGCACGCATTTCGATCGCATGCGCAAGGCCTACGAGAAGGAAGGCTACAAGTCCTCGGCCTACAACCGCGCGCAGATGGGCGTGAGCTCCGAGATCATGAGCCTGCGCTTCACGGTCAAGACGATCGAGCGCCTGTGCCAGATCCTGCGCTCGCAGGTCGACGACATTCGCCGCTATGAGCGCGAACTGCGCAAGATCGTGGTCGACAAGTGCGGCATGCCGCAAGAACACTTCATCAAGACCTTTCCGCCCAATTCACTCAACCTGAAGTGGGCCGAGAAGGAGATCGCCGCCAACAAGGCCTACAGCGCGGTGATGGCGCGCCACCTGCCGCCGATCCAGGACCTGCAGCAAAAACTCATCGACCTGCAGTCGCGCGCGGTGGTGCCGATCGAAGACTTGAAGCTCATCAACAAGAAGATGAACCAGGGCGAGAAGGCCTCGCGCGACGCCAAGAAAGAGATGATCGAGGCCAACCTGCGCCTGGTGATCTCGATCGCCAAGAAGTACACCAACCGCGGCCTGCAGTTCCTCGATCTTATTCAAGAGGGCAACATCGGTCTGATGAAGGCGGTCGACAAGTTCGAATACCGCCGCGGCTACAAGTTCTCGACCTACGCCACCTGGTGGATTCGTCAGGCCATTACACGCTCGATCGCCGACCAGGCGCGCACCATTCGCATTCCGGTTCACATGATCGAGACGATCAACAAGATGAATCGGCTGTCGCGCCAGCACCTGCAGGAGTTCGGCTTCGAGCCCGACGCGCCGACCTTGGCCGAAAAGATGGAGATGCCCGAGGACAAGATCAGGAAGATCATGAAGATCGCCAAGGAGCCGATCTCCATGGAGACGCCGATCGGCGACGACGACGATTCTCACCTGGGCGACTTCATCGAGGACACCAACAACACCGCGCCAATCGAAGCGGCCATGCAGGCCGGCCTGCGCGACGTGGTCAAGGACATCCTCGACAGCCTGACGCCGCGAGAGGCCAAGGTGCTGCGCATGCGCTTTGGCATCGAGATGTCGACCGACCACACGCTCGAAGAAGTCGGCAAGCAATTCGACGTGACCCGCGAGCGCATCCGCCAGATCGAGGCCAAGGCGATCCGCAAGTTGAAGCACCCGAGCCGCTCGGACAAGCTGCGCACCTATCTCGACAACCTCTGATCTCACTGCGCCCATTGCGAAAAGCCCGGCCGCGTGCCGGGCTTTTTCTTGCCCGCCCCCGTTGTCAGGCGGCCCGGACATCACGGCTAAACTTTGCCGGCCTTCCGAGCCCGCTGCAGATGACCGCCCTTCTCCAACGCACCGTGTTGTTCGCCGACTTGCGAGGCAGCACGGGCTTGTTCGAGACGCTCGGCAATGCCGAAGCCGCAGCGGTGGTGACGCAGAGCGTGGCCATCATGGGCCAGATCGTTGGCGCCTGCGGCGGCGTGGTGGTCAAGACGCTCGGCGACGGCCTGATGGCCGTGTTCGAGAAGTCGCAAGGCGGCATCGACGCGGCCGACGAGATGCACGAGTCGCTCGACCGCGTGCTGGCAGACGCGCCGCGCAAGGGCGCGCGCCGGCCCGCGCTCAAATTGCAGGTGGCGATGGCGCAGGGCGAGGTGGTCGAGCTGGCCGGTGACTGCTTCGGCGACGCGGTCAACGTCGCCGCGCGGCTGCTCGACAGGGCCGGCGACAACGAGACGCTCACCACGCAGCAGGTGCTCGACGGGCTCGACCCCGACCACCGCGGTCGCTTCCGCTCGCTGTCCAAGCTGCAACTCAGGGGTCGCCAGGAATCGGTGCAGGTTTACCGGCTCGAAGCCCGGCGCTTCGGCGAGACCGTCGCCACGATATTCGAAGGCATGGAGCCGACCGCGGCGCCCGACGGCATCCGCCTGTCGTGGCTCGACGCGAGCCGCGTGTTCGCCGGCACCGACCTGCCGGCAGTGCTCGGCCGCAGCCCCCAGGCCACTTACTGCGTGGACGACACGCGCGTGTCGCGCTCGCACTGCCGCATCGAGTGGCATGGCGGCACCTTCCAGGTCAGCGACCTCAGCTACAACGGCACCTTCGTGCGCTTTGCCGGCCGCGACGAGGTGGTGTCGCTGCGCCGCGGCAGCTGCACCCTGCACGGCAGCGGCGTGATGTGCCTGGGCGCAGCACCAACCGATCCCACCGCGCCGGCCGTGCACTTCGAGGTGCTGAGCTTTCAGGAGACGGCGCCGAGCGTGTGAGCCTCGAGGCCCGGTTCCGCTCGAGCGCTCAGGCGCCCAGGCGTTCGGCCAGCGTGAGCAGATCGGGTCCCTGCCAGCAGTGCGGTTCGGCGGCATCGCGCGACGTGGCGCCGCGCCGCAGCCACGCGGCCTGCAAGCCGGCGCCGATGGCGCCGCGCACATCGAGCACGAGGTCGTCGCCGACGTGCAGCACCTCGTGCGGCGCGCACCTCAGTCGCTCGCAGGCCAGCGCGAAGATGCGGCGATCGGGCTTGCCCACACCGGCCTCGCGCGCATTCACGCTGCCGATGAAGCGCTGGCCGATGCCAATGCGTTGCAAGTCGGCATTGCCATTGCTCAAGCCAAGCAGCGGCCAGCGAGCCGCCAGGCGCTCGAGCGCAGGCAAGGCATCGGCGTAGAACTCGACCTGCTGGCGCTCGGCGAAAAACACTTCGAAGGCCGGCGCGGCCAGCGCCTCGTCCTCGCCCACCGCCGCCAGCAGCCGCCTGATCGTCTCCCGGCGCGCCGCGCTGAGGTCATGGGCCAAATCGCATCGCTCACGCGCCACCGCCTCGCGCATCGCGCGCATCGCCGCCAGGTCGAAGCGCTCGCCGACGGCCGGCGCATGCACGGCCAGCCAGCGCTGCAACGCCGCCTCGGCGCGCACGATGGTCGGCAGCACCGGCCAAAGCGTGTCGTCCAGGTCGAGCGTGAGGGCGCGGATCGGCTGCGGGCTCCAGGGCATGGCGCGAAGTGTGGCCGAAGCGCTCGCGCGTGCCGGTAGCCCAGGCGCGGCGTCAGCGAGCAGCAGGCGGCCCACGGCGGCCCGGTTCGGCGGGCGCCGTGCGCCATGCGCTCCGCTACAGTTGCGCGCCCGCTGCGCCGTCGATTCGCGGCCACTCTCACGCATGAAACACGCCCCGGAACCCGCCCACCAGCACGGCAGCGCCGAGCGCACGGCGGTGCTGCTCGTCAACCTCGGCACACCCGACGCGCCCACCACGGCGGCGCTGCGCCGTTACCTCGCCGAGTTTCTGAGCGACCCGCGCGTGGTGGAGATCGCGCGGGCGCTGTGGCTGCCGATCCTGCACGGCGTGATCCTGCGCCTGCGGCCAAGGAAATCGGCCGCCAAGTACGCCAGCATCTGGACGCCCGAAGGCTCGCCGCTCAGGGTCTGGACCGCCAAGCAGGCCAAGCTGCTGGCGGGCTACCTCGGCGAGCGCGGCCATGCGGTGCTGGTGCGCTATGCCATGCGCTACGGTACGCCCTCGGTGGCGGGGCAGCTCGATGCGCTCAAGGCAGATGGCGTCACGCGCATCCTCGTGCTGCCGCTGTATCCGCAGTACGCGGCGGCGACCACCGCGAGCGCGTTCGACGCGGTCTATGCCTGGGCCGCCACTGCACGGCGCGTACCGGAGCTGCGCTTCGTCAACCAGTACCACGACGACGCCGGCTACATCGCAGCACTCAGCCGGCGCATCGAGAACCACTGGATGACGCACGGCCGCCCCGACACTCTGGTGCTCAGCTTCCACGGCGTGCCCGAGCGCACCCTGCACCTGGGCGACCCCTACCACTGCCAGTGCCGCAAGACCGCGCGGCTATTGGCCGAGCGGCTCTCGTTGAAGCCGGCCCAGGTGGTGGTCACGTTCCAGAGCCGCTTCGGCAAGGCGAAGTGGCTCCAGCCCTACTCCGAGCCGACGCTGGTGAAACTCGCGCAGCAGGGCGTGAAGCGGGTCGACGTGGCCTGCCCTGGTTTCGTGGCCGACTGCCTGGAGACGCTTGAAGAGATCGCGCAAGAAGCACGGGCGGCCTTCCTGGGCGCCGGTGGGGCCGAGTTCCGCTACATCGAATGCCTGAACGACCAGCCTGAGTGGATGGCCGCGCTGAGCGCCATCGCGATCCGGCATCTGCAGGGCTGGCCGACGGACGGCGCGGTCGACGCAGGGGCGCTGCAAGCGCAGGCCGAGCGCGCCCGCAGGCTCGGCGCGGCGGCCTAGCGATCCGGGGCCGGTGACGGGCCGGGCGGTGGCGGCTCCGGCACGTTCGGCGACGTGCTCGACGGCACACTCGGCGGCGCCTCGGCCGGCGGCGACATCAACGACTGCGCCGCCGGGGCGCCGACGGTGGCCTGGATCGCCTCGCGGTGCTTGTCGCTGACGCATTCGTCGGCGACGCGGCGGCCGGACTTCACATCCATCAGCATCGATTTGCTGGTGATCTGCACCATCAGCATCACGCCGCGCACATCCTCGAGCCGAACCGCGCCGGTCGACGACAGCACCGGCTTCATCACATGCGTGGCCTTGCCGACGCGCACGTCGACGTAGCCCGCGTGGCGCGGATCGAGCGCGACGTCGATCGCCTGCCCGAGCGCGCATTGATGGGCGCCGAAATACACACGCGCCGCGGCATCGAGTTGTTCGGCGCTGGCGGGCGCCACGGCGAGCTTGACCACAGCCTTGGCGGGCGGCACTCGCTTGGACGCAGCACGAGGCTGGGCCGGTACGACGGGCTTGGCAGGCGCAGGCGTCGCGGCGGCCCCCTGCGCTGGCGCACCGCTCCACACCAGGGCCAGCCCGCTGGACAACGCCACCACGGTCAACCAACTCCAACCAGCACGCATCGGTGCCTCCCATCAAGATGTTGAATCGCGCGCCTCACCACACCGCGCGGTCGCTGCGTCGCAGGCGACGCCGGACGCCGTCGGGTACTCGGGCATTGCGGCCGCGCCGACCTTAGCGGCCGCGCGGAATGGCCTGATAGTCGCCCTCACGGTAAGGCCGGTCGTCGCACTCGGCCTCCCAGCTCTGCCGCAAGGCGCTGTACTTCTGCGCTTGCCCGGTGACGTCGGGCAGCGAGGTGGTGTAGTCGGCGAACATCAGCCGAAGCTTCTCGACCTTGGCGTTGTAGGCGTCCACGGCGGCCTGGTCGGCCGTATCCAGGCTCTTTCGCTCGCCTTGCAACTGCGCCTCGTAGCGGTCGAACTCCGCCTTGGCCGCGTCGAGTTGCGCCCGCGAGCGCAGCGCTTCCTCGCCGCGCGATTTGAGCTCCGGCTGCAGGTCCAGGCATTCGCGCAGCTGCTCGCGGCTGAGCGTCTTGCCGCTGGCCGGGCCGTTGTCAAGCGCGCGCAGGCCCTCGCTCCTGTCCTGTCTTGTGCGTAAGCGGCGTGCCAGGCCGGCGGAGCAACCAGGGTGGCTGCCGCGAGCAAAAAGGCGCATGCCTCGGGAAATGGAATCACAGGTCATGGTGGTTGTTCCTCGATGGCAACCCTCGCTCCAGCAAACGCCGGGCCCGGGACAGCGTCCCAGCCGCAGCGTCGGGTCGGTGGCACTCGCCCGAGGTCGGGGCGGTTGAGCGGCCCGAATCGGGCCGCCGGACCCTGAGCACACGCCACAATCGATCCCGTGAACTTGCCTCCTTCCAGCGGCGTGCGCCTCGACAAATGGCTTTGGGCGGCGCGCTTTTACAAGACACGCAGCCTCGCCGCCGAAGAGATCGCGCGGCAGCGCGTGCTGGTCAATGGCCAGCACGCCAAGGCCTCGCGCGATCTCAAGGCCGGCGACACCGTGCGGCTGCGTCAGGGCAGCGTCGAGCGCACCGTGCTCGTGCGCGCCGTGAGCCCGCAACGCGGCCCGGCGACCGAGGCACAGCAGCTCTACGAAGAAACGCCCGACAGCGTGGCGCGGCGCGAAGCCCAGGCCCGTCAAAGGCAGCTGGCGCCGGAGCCGGCCGGCAGCATCGAACAGGGTCGGCCGACCAAGCGAGACCGCCGCCAGCTCGCCGACTGGGACCGCTGGAGCGCTTCGCTCGACGAATGACGAGGCGGGCGCAGCCGGGCTTTTTTGTCGCTGGCGCCGGCGCGCTGCAATGTCCCTCTTGAAAGTACGGTAGGCGCCCCAAATTCGCTGCCTTGATCCCGTTTCATTGCCGCGCATGGATAACCCCGAACAAGATCAGTCCCCTGACAACAGCCCCGATCCGAGCGCCTCCGAGGGGGAGCCGCCGACCGCCGAGCAGCGCCTGGTGGAACTCGAGGCCCGTCATGCCGAGGTGTCCGACGCCTACCTGCGCGCCAAGGCCGAGGCCGACAACACCCGCCGCCGCGCCGAAGAAGAAATGAGCAAGGCGCGCAAGTTCGCCATCGACTCGTTTGCCGAGAGCCTGCTGCCGGTCAAGGACAGCCTGGAAGCGGCACTTGCCATCGACAACGCGAGTGCCGAACAGTTGCGTGAAGGCACCCAGGCCACCTTGCGCCAGCTGACGGGCGCCCTGGAGCGCAACAAGGTGCTCGAGATCGCGCCGCCGGCCGGCACCCGGTTCGACCCGCACCAGCACCAGGCCATCACCATGGTGGCGCTGCCCGAAGGCTCCGGGCAGGAACCGGGCACGGTCGTGGCGGTGCTGCAAAAGGGCTACCTCATCGCCGAGCGGGTGCTGCGCCCGGCCCTCGTCACCGTTGCGGCCTCGCCGTGAACGTAGCGAGCAAGACGACTTGAATAGCGCGCACCGATCCACAGCTTTCATCACATCAGATTTCAGTTTTCAGGAGCATTCAGCATGGCCAAAATCATCGGCATCGACCTCGGCACCACCAACTCGTGCGTGGCCATCATGGAAGGCAACACCACCAAGGTGATCGAGAACAGCGAAGGTGCGCGCACCACGCCCTCGATCATTGCCTACCAGGAAGACGGCGAGGTGCTCGTCGGTGCCTCGGCCAAGCGCCAGGCGGTCACGAACCCGCGCAACACGCTCTACGCCGTCAAGCGCCTGATCGGCCGCAAGTTCGCCGAGAAGGAAGTGCAAAAGGACATCGACCTGATGCCCTACACGATCGTGGCCGCCGACAACGGCGACGCCTGGGTCGAGGTGCGCGGCAACAAGCTCGCACCGCCGCAGATCAGCGCCGAGGTGCTGCGCAAGATGAAGAAGACCGCCGAGGACTATCTCGGCGAAGAGGTCACCGAAGCGGTGATCACCGTGCCCGCCTACTTCAATGACGCGCAGCGCCAGGCCACCAAGGACGCCGGGCGCATCGCCGGGCTGGACGTCAAACGCATCATCAACGAGCCGACCGCCGCAGCGCTGGCCTTCGGCCTGGACAAGCACGGCGGCGAAGGCATGAAGGGCGACCGCAAGATCGCCGTCTATGACCTGGGCGGCGGCACCTTCGACATCTCCATCATCGAGATAGCCGACGTCGACGGCGAGATGCAGTTCGAGGTGCTCTCCACCAACGGCGACACCTTCCTGGGCGGCGAAGACTTCGACCAGCGCATCATCGATTTCATCATCGCCGAGTTCAAGAAAGACCAGGGCGTGGACCTCGGCAAGGACGTGCTGGCCTTGCAGCGCCTGAAAGAAGCGGCCGAGAAGGCCAAGATCGAACTCTCCAACAGCGTGCAGACCGACATCAACCTGCCCTACGTGACGGCCGACGCGAGCGGCCCGAAGCACCTCAACATCAAGCTCACGCGCGCCAAGCTCGAAGCCCTGGTCGAAGACCTGATCGAGCGCACCATGGCGCCGTGCCGCACCGCCATCAAGGACGCGGGCGTGGCGGTCACCGAGATCAACGACGTGATCCTGGTGGGCGGCATGACGCGCATGCCCAAGGTGCAAGAGAAGGTCAGGGAGTTCTTCGGCCAGGAGCCGCGCAAGGACGTGAACCCCGACGAGGCCGTCGCCGTGGGTGCGGCCATTCAGGGCCAGGTGCTCGCCGGTGACCGCAAGGACGTGCTGCTGCTCGACGTGACGCCGCTCTCGCTGGGCATCGAGACGCTCGGCGGCGTGATGACCAAGATGATCACCAAGAACACCACCATCCCGACCAAGTTCGCGCAGACCTTCAGCACCGCCGACGACAACCAACCGGCGGTGACGATCAAGGTGTTCCAGGGCGAGCGCGAGCTGGCCACGGGCAACAAGATGCTCGGCGAGTTCAATCTCGAGGGCATCGCGCCGTCGCCGCGCGGCATGCCGCAGATCGAGGTGAGCTTCGACATCGACGCCAACGGTATCTTGCACGTGGGCGCCAAGGACAAGGGCACCGGCAAGGAAAACAAGATCACCATCAAGGCCAACTCGGGCCTCACTGAAGTCGAGATCCAGGCGATGGTGAAGGACGCCGAACTCAATGCCGCCGAGGACAAGAAGAAGCTCGAGTTGGTGCAGGCGCGCAATGCTGCCGACGCGGCCATTCACTCGGTGAAGAAGAGCCTGGTCGAGCACGGCGACAAGCTCGACGCGCCCGACAAGGCAACCATCGAAGCGGCGCTCAAGGACTCCGAGGAATCGCTCAAGAGCGAGGACAAGACGGCGATCGAGACCAAGACCGGAGCGCTCATGACCGCCAGCCAGAAACTCGGCGAAAAGGTCTACGCCGACATGCAGGCGGCGCAGGCTGCCGCGGGTGGTGCTGCTGCCGGTGGTCACGCCGCCGGGGGCGCTGCCGCCGAGGCCAAACCGGCCGACGAGAACATCGTCGACGCCGACTTCAAGGAAGTGAAGGACCAGAAGTAAGGCGGCGGGCACGACCGCGTCGCCCGCTCCCGTGGAGCCACCCCCGAGCGCTTAACCCGGCGCGCCGGGGGTTTTTGCATCGAGAAGAAGGCAAGCCTCATGGCCAAGCGTGACTACTACGAGATCCTCGGCGTTGCCAAGAACGCTGGCGAGGACGACATCAAGAAGGCCTACCGCAAGCTGGCCATGAAGCACCACCCCGACCGCAACCAGGGCGCGGGTGCCAAGAAGTCGGAGGAGCACTTCAAGGAGGGCAAGGAGGCCTACGAGATGCTGTCCGACGCGCACAAGCGCGCCGCCTACGATCAATACGGCCATGCCGGCGTCGACCCGAACATGGCCGGGCGCGGCGGCCCCGGCGGCGAGGCCTACGGCGGCTTTGCCGAGGCCTTCGGCGACATCTTCGGCGACATCTTCAGCCAGGGCGGCGCCCGCCGCGGCGGCGGCTCGCAGGTTTATCGCGGTGGCGACCTGAGCTACGCGATGGAGATCAGCCTCGAGGAGGCGGCGCGCGGCAAGGACACGCAGATCCGCATTCCGAGCTGGGACGAGTGCGCACCCTGCGGCAGCAGCGGCGCCAAGCCCGGCACCAGCTCCAAGGCCTGCCCGAGCTGTAACGGCGCTGGCCAAGTCCATCTGCGCCAGGGTTTCTTCAGCATCCAGCAGACCTGCCCGCATTGCCACGGCAGCGGCAAGATCATTCCCGAGCCCTGCGTCACCTGCAGCGGCGCCGGACGCATCAAGACCAACAAGACGCTCGAGGTGCGCATACCGCCGGGCATCAACGAAGGCATGCGCATCCGCTCGGCCGGCAACGGTGAGCCCGGCACCAACGGCGGCCCGGCCGGTGACCTGTACATCGAGATCCGCGTCAGGGCGCACGACATCTTCGAGCGCGACGGCGACGACTTGCACTGCACCATCCCCGTGGGCGTCGCCAGCGCCTCGCTCGGCGGCTCGATCGAGGTGCCCACCCTGGGCGGCAAGGCCGAGATCGAACTGCCCGAAGGCACCCAGCACGGCAAGACCTTTCGCCTGCGCGGCAAGGGCATCAAGGGCGTGCGCTCCAGCTACCCCGGCGACCTGTACTGCCATGTCGCGGTGGAAACGCCGATCAAGCTCACCGAACACCAGCGCAAGCTGCTCAAGGAGCTTGACGAGAGCTTCAAGAAGGGCGGCGACCGGCATTCGCCCAACGCGAAGAGTTGGACCGACCGGGTGAAGGACTTGTTCAAGTAGCGAGTCCGCAACCTCCGGGCGAGCACGTCAGGCAAACAACTCGCGCTGCGCCGCATCAAAGCGCGGCGGCCTAAAACGGCTCGTGTCCAGCACCACCCGCTCACCCGTCAGAGCGTGCCGCGCCGCCTTGCGAACGCGCTGGCGGATCAAC
>NZ_JANMWL010000027.1:0-3394 GCF_031393925.1 Methylibium sp.
CGCCGGTCGTGCCGTCCAGGCGCGCCAGGCGAGCCAGCGTGCGGTCGGCGGCATCGGCAGGCAGCGCCTTGTGGGCCTTGTTCTTCTGATTGAATTCGACGATGTGGTTGCCCGCCGCGCGGCCGAACACCAGCAGGTCGAGCAGCGAATTGGTGCCCAGGCGATTGGCGCCATGCACGCTCACGCAGGCGCATTCGCCCACCGCATACAAGCCGCTCACGATGCTGTTGGGGTTGCCGTTGTCGGGCACCACCACCTGGCCGTGGACGTTGGTCGGGATGCCGCCCATTTGGTAGTGGATCGTCGGCACCACGGGAATCGGCTCCTTGGTGATGTCGACGTTGGCGAAGTTGTGGCCAATCTCGAACACGCTGGGCAGGCGCTTCATGATCGTGTCGGCGCCCAGGTGCGTCATGTCGAGCTCGATGTAATCCTTGTGCGGACCGCAACCGCGCCCTTCCTTGATCTCCTGGTCCATGCAGCGCGAGACGAAATCACGCGGCGCCAGGTCCTTGAGCGTGGGCGCGTAGCGCTCCATGAAACGCTCGCCGTTGCCATTGCGCAGGATCGCGCCTTCGCCACGGCAGCCTTCGGTGAGCAGCACGCCGGCACCGGCCACGCCGGTCGGGTGGAACTGCCAGAACTCCATGTCCTCGAGCGGCAGGCCGGCGCGCGCCGCCATGCCCAGGCCGTCGCCGGTGTTGATGAAGGCGTTGGTGGAGGCGGCATAGATGCGCCCCGCCCCACCGGTGGCCAGCAGCACGGTCTTGCCTTGGAGGATGTGAACGTCGCCGGTCTCCATCTCGAGCGCGGTGACGCCGATCACGTCGCCCTCTGCATCACGGATGAGATCAAGCGCCATCCACTCGACGAAAAACTGCGTGCGCGCCTTGACGTTTTGCTGGTAGAGCGTGTGCAGCATCGCGTGGCCGGTGCGGTCGGCCGCGGCGCAAGCGCGCTGCACCGGCTTCTCGCCGTAATTGGCGGTGTGGCCGCCGAACGGGCGCTGGTAGATGGTGCCGTCGGGGTTGCGGTCGAACGGCATGCCGAAGTGCTCGAGCTCGTAGACGACCTTGGGCGCTTCGCGGCACATGAACTCGATCGCGTCCTGGTCGCCGAGCCAGTCGCTGCCCTTGACGGTGTCGAAGAAGTGGTAGTGCCAGTTGTCCTCGCTCATGTTGCCGAGCGATGCGCCGATGCCGCCTTGCGCGGCCACCGTGTGCGAGCGCGTCGGAAACACCTTGGAGAGCACCGCCACGTTCAGGCCGGCGCGCGCCAGCTGCAGCGAGGCGCGCATGCCGGAGCCGCCGGCACCGACGATCACAACGTCGAACCTGCGCGTCGGAAGATCGTTCGAGGCCATTGCTTCACAGTCTCCACAACACTTGCAGCGCCCAGCCGGCACAGCCCAACAGCCACGCGATGGTGAAGACCTGCAGCGCGAGCTTCACGCCGACCGGCTTCACGTAGTCCATCCACACGTCGCGCATGCCGACCCAGACGTGATAAAGCAGCGCGACGATCACGATGAAGGTGAACAACCTCATCCACTGCGCGGCAAAGATGCCGGCCCACTTGTCGTAGCCCATCGGGCCGCCGAACAGCACCTGCACCACCAGCACGATGGTGAAGAGCGCCATCAGCACGGCCGTCACCCGCTGGGCGAGCCAGTCGCGCAGGCCGTAATGCGCGCCGACGACGAGGCGCCTGGAGCCGAAGTTCTCTTGCGTCATGGACTCGCCTCTCAGAGGACGCCGAACAGCTTGGCGCCGAGCACCAAGGTCAGCAGCACACTCGCCACCAAGGTGAACCAGGCAGACCTGGCACCGGCTTGCAGGCTCACCGCGTGCGTCATGTCCATCCAGAGGTGGCGCACGCCGGCGATGAAGTGGTGCAGGTAAGCCCAGATCAACGCCCAGGCGACCAGCTTGACAAGCCAGCCGGGCACGAAACCGATGCCGGCAACGAAGGCGCTGGTAAAGCTCTCGTAACTGATCTCCGAGCCGAGGCTCATGTCGAACAGCCACAGGATCAAGGGCAGCAGCAGGAACATCAGCACACCGCTGACGCGGTGCAGGATCGACACGATGCCCGCAGGAGGCAGCCGGTAATGGCGCAGCTGTAGCACGTGGATATTGCGGTACTCGGGCCGCCGTCGCGGCGTCTTGACACTCACGGATTGCATGCTGGAGCCTGTTTTTGGTGTAAAGCCGGTCGAGTTTATTGCATCGCAGCACGACCTAGGCTGTGGCGCGGAGATACGCGCGGTTCAAGCATTCAATTGAGTTCGTTGCGATAGAAGTGCGCGCTCGTCTCGTAGAGCCCGCGGCGCAGCTCGACCGGCTTGTCGCCATAGGTGAGCGTGCGTCGCTCCACGCTGAGCAGCGGTGCACCGGGCGCGACCTCGAGCACGCGCGCGTCGACCGCGCTGGCAGCCACCGCGCGAATTTTTTCCTCGGCGCGGATCATGCGCACGCCGAACTCGCTCTCGAACAGCGCGTAGAGCGGGCCACGATAATCACCCAGCCGCTCGGCGGTGAGGCCCTTGAACAAGCCACCGGGCAGCCACAGGTCGTCCAGCACCACCGGCCGCGCATTGAACAGCAGCACGCGCCGGACCTGGATCACCGCGTCGCCGGTCTTGAGCTCGAGCGCGCGCGCCACTTCGGCACTGGCGCGCACGCGCCGGCAGTCAAGGAAACGGCGCTCGGCCGGGCCGCCCCTGGCCGCGTCAGCCTCGGACACCAGGCGCAGAAAGCGGTACTGCACCTGCTCCTCGGCATGCGTGGCGACGAACGTGCCTTTGCCCTGGCGGCGCACCAGCAGGTTCTCGGTGGCCAACTCGTCGATCGCCTTGCGCACCGTGCCCTGGCTGACCTTGAAGCGCACGGCCAGCTCCACCTCGCTCGGAATCACCTCGCCGGGGCGCCACTCGCCGGCCTGCAGGCTGCGGGTGATGAGCGACTTGATCTGCTGGTAGAGCGGGCTGAAGGCCGGCCCAGCCACCCCGGGCCCGTCTTCGTTCATGGCATTCGAGGGGGAGACAGCGACCATGGCTCGATTGCATCACAGGGGGCGCACGCCCGTCCAGTAACCCATGAAAGATGTTTTATATAAGACATGAGAAGAACGCTCTTCTTGGCCCGGTTCGCGCGCGGCCGGCGACGCGTTTGCTCCTACACTTCGGGTCCGCCGCGGACGGCCTGCCTGGTCGACCCGCACCGCGGCCCACCCGTCCACCTTCGCCTTTTCTCCGGAGCTTCGACATGAGCAAGAACCCCGTCCGTGTGGCCGTCACCGGTGCTGCTGGCCAGATCGGCTACGCCCTGCTGTTTCGCATCGCCTCGGGCGAAATGCTGGGCAAGGACCAGCCCGTCATCCTGCAGTTGCTCGA
>NZ_JANMWL010000076.1:0-7732 GCF_031393925.1 Methylibium sp.
CGGCTCGCTCAAGGCGCGCCTGTGCGTTGAAGGCCGCGATGCGCTGTATGCCTACTGCACTGAGCGCGGGGTCGCCCACCGCCGCTGCGGCAAGTTGATCGTGGCCTCGAGCGCCGCGCAGCGAGCGCAGCTCGACACGCTGCATCGCCAGGCGCTTGCCAACGGTGTGGACGAGGTCGAAGCACTTGACGGCAGCGCGGCGCGCCGACTGGAGCCGGCGCTCGCGTGCGTGGCCGCGCTGCTCTCACCCTGCACCGGCATCGTCGACAGCCACGGCCTGATGCTCGCGCTGCAGGGCGATCTCGAGCAGGCCGGCGGCGTCGTGGCCATCGCCTCGCCGGTCGAGCGCATCGTCTGCGGCTCCCCGCGGCATGTCGTCGAGGCGGCGGGCACCGCGCTGGCGGCGCGCATCGTCGTCAATGCCGCTGGCCTGCACGCGCCTTGGCTGGCGCAGCGCAGCGAAGGCTTGGCGCCAGCCTTTCGTCCCACCGCGCATTTCGCCAAGGGCAACTACTTCAGCCTCGCGGGCCGTTCGCCGTTCTCGCGGCTGGTCTATCCGCTGCCCGAACCGGGCGGCCTGGGTATCCACCTCACGCTCGACCTGGCCGGCCAGGCGCGCTTCGGGCCCGACGTCGAGTGGACCCTGCCCGACGCCGACGGTCGATTCGACTACCGCGTCGACGCGGCGCGTGCGGCGGGCTTCGAGGCCGCCGTGCGCGGCTATTGGCCGGGCCTGCCCGCGGGCGCCCTGCAGCCGGCCTACAGCGGCGTGCGACCCAAGCTCGCCGGCCCCGGCGAAGCGGCGGCGGACTTTCGCATCGACGGCCCCGCCGAGCACGGCATCGATGGGTTGGTCAACCTGTTGGGCATCGAGTCGCCGGGGCTCACCGCCTGCCTGGCGATCGCTGCGGCGGTGTGCCAGCGGCTCGACATGCGCCGGCCCTGACGGCGGCAGCACTTCCCACCGGAGCGATTGCACGGCGCGCGCCGTTTCCTCGGCTACCGCGGCCTGCTTCGCGACCGCAGCGAGTGGACCCGCTCTGGCACGCCGGTGATTGCAGCGACCGAGCGGCGCGGCGCTGAGGGAGCGGCTCAGCGTGCCAGCAGGGCGTTGACGCTGCCCACGTCCTCGGGCTTGAGCGTGCCCGCCACCTGGCGCAACTGCAGGTTGCCCAGCACCACGTTGTAGCGCGCGCGTGCCAGGTCGCGCTGGGTGGTGAAGAGCTGGCTCTGTGCGTTGAGCACGTCGAGGTTCACGCGCACGCCGACCTTGAAGCCGAGTTGCGTGGCTTCAAGGGCAAGCTTGCTGGAGGCTTCGGCGGCTTCGAGCGCGCGCACCTGCGCTTCGCCCGACTGCACCGCGAAGAAGGCCTGGCGCGTGCCGCGCTCCACGCCGCGCTGCGCAGCGTCGGCGTCGTTGCGCGCCTTGTCCTGCAAGGCGAGCGTTTCCCTGACGCGGTTCTGGATCGAGTCGCCGGTGAACAAGGGCAGGTTCATCTGCACGCCCACGCTGCGGTTGGTGAAGCTGCCGGCAAGCGACGAAGCCCCGCTGCTCACGCCCACCACGCCGTCGTTGCGTTGCTTGCCGAAGCTGCCGACCAGGTCGACGGTGGGCAGGTGTGCGGAGCGCGCCTTGTCGGTTTCCAGCTCGGCGATGTCGTAGGTGAGCCGGGCGCGGCGGATGGTTGGCGCTTCGCCCGTGCGGGCCACCCAGGCCTCGACGTTGGCCGGCTCCAGGGTCGGCAGTTGCACCGGTACCGCCAGGCGCTGCGGCTCCACGTCCTGACGGCCCACCAACTGGTCGAGCGCGATGCGCGCACTGCGCAGGTCGTTGGCGGCGACGATCTCCTGCGCGGTGGCCAGGTCAAAGCGCGCCTGCGCCTCGCGGGTGTCGGTGATGGTGGCGGTGCCGACTTCGAAGTTGCGCTTGGCCGAGGCAAGCTGCTCGGAGATCGCCTTGGTGTTGGCTTGCGCGGTGCCGAGCGTGTCCTGCGCGGCCAGCACGTTCAGGTAGGCGGTGGTCAGGCGAATGACCAGGTCTTGCTCGGCGGCCTCGATGTCGGTCGCCGCGATGGCATAAGCGCGCTCGGCCTGCTCGACGGTGACGCGGTTGCTGCGGTTGAACAGCGGCTGCGTGGCGCGCACGGCGGCCTGGGTGTTGGTGGCGTGGCTGTCGGAGACGGGCGTGTCGGACCCCGAACGCGTGGTCGACGCGGTGAGGCCGACGTTCGGGCGCAGCAGCGCCTTGGCCTGGTCGCGCCGGTACTGCGCCGAGTCGTACTGCGCGCGCGCCGCGAGGTAGATGGCGTCATAGCTGCGCGCCGCGTCGTAGAGCGCCTGGATGCTCTGCGCCGGGCTCGCGGTGGCGCCGCACACCAGCGTGGCGCCGAGCAGGGTGCGCAGCAGGCGGTTCATCGGGGTGGGCAAGGGCATGGGGGCTTTCGTATGCATTGGCGAAGGCGGTGGAGCGCGGTGGAACGCGCTAGGGGTTGCGCCGCGTCAGAAGCGAAAGCGCGAGGGCTCGCCGAACCCGTCGAGCCGCGGTGCCACGGTGTCGAACAGCTGGGTGCGGCCGAAGCCGGCCGCGGCACTGCGCGTGACGAGCAGGGCCTGCATCACCGGCTCCTGGCCGACGATGGCGATGAGCCGGCCGCCCGGTTTGAGCTGCTCGAGCAGCGCCTGCGGCACCTCGGCGACCGAGCCGGAGAGCACGATGGCGTCGAACGCTGCGTCGTGCGCTAGGTCGGTGGCACCACTCGCCTCGCGCACATCGACGTTCACGACGGCGGCGCGCTGCAGGTTGATGCGCGCCTGGCGGGCCAGCGCGGGGCGAATCTCCAGACTCACGACCTGCTGCGCCTTGTGCGCCAGCAGCGCGGCCATGTGGCCAGAGCCGGTGCCGATCTCGAGCACGCGCTCATGCTTGTGCAGCACCAACTCCTGCAGCAGCCGCGCCTCGACCTTGGGTGAAAGCATGCACTGGCCTTCGGCCAGCGGCACCTCCAGGTCCATGAAGGCCAGCGCGCGATGCTCGGGCGGCACGAAGTCTTCGCGTTTGACGATCGCCAGCAGCGCCAGCACCGACGGATCGAGCACGTCCCAGGGGCGGATCTGTTGCTCGATCATGTTGAAGCGGGCTTGTTCGGTGTTCATTGCGCAGTAGGAAAAAGGGGGGTCGGCAGGCGCCGCATTCTCTCGCATCGATTCAGCGGCGCAGCGACATCGCGCGGCTGATAGCGCATGAAAAGCGGCGCGCTCCGAGCGCTTGCAACCGACTGTCCGAGCCGTTCGCACCGAATTCGCCAAGTGCCTTTGCAAACCGACTTACCGCTGTTAATGAGCAAAGGCAGCGAACACGCGCGGTCGCGGTCGCGTTTCATTCGCGGGTGCCAGGCTGCGCTGCGCTGCCGCTCGCAGCCGGGGCGGTTGGCAGCGGCGCGGCGCGCCCGCCGAAACGGCGCCGGGCCCACTGAGCCAGGTCGTCGAGATAGCAATAGATCACCGGCACCACCACCAGCGTGAGCAGCGACGAGGTGATCACGCCGCCGATCACCGCCTGGCCCATCGGCGCGCGCTGCTCGGAGCCTTCGCTGAGCGCAAAGGCCAGCGGCACCATGCCGAAGATCATCGCCAGCGTGGTCATGAGGATCGGGCGCAGGCGCACTTTGGCCGCGTGCAGCAGGGCGGTTTCGCGACTCATCGGCGCGAGCCCGCCCGCCGCGCCGTGCATGCCATCGCGCAAGCCGTCCTCACCCACCGTTCCCTCTCGCGAACGAATCGCAAAGTCCACCAGCAGGATCGCGTTCTTGGTGACCAGGCCCATCAGCATCACCACGCCGATGATGCTGAACATGTTGAGCGTGGAGCGAAACATCAGCAGCGACAGCACCACGCCGATGAGGGTGAGCGGCAGCGAACTCATCAGCGCCAGCGGTTGCAAAAAGCTCTTGAACTGGCTGGCCAGGATCATGTAGATGAACACCACCGCCAGCCCCAGCGCGCCGAGCGCATAGCTGAACGACTCCTGCATGTTGCGCGTGGAGCCACCGAAGCTGTAGCGGTAGCCGGGCGGGAAGGGCGTGGCCTCGAGCAGGCTGCGGATGTCGGCCGAGACATCGCCCGAGCTGCGGCCGAAGGCGTTGGCGTCGATGTTGATTTCGCGCGCGAGGTCGCGGCGGTTGATCTGGTTCGGCCCGGTCGAGGCGCGCACCTCGGCCACTTGCGCCAGCCGCACGATGCGCGGCGAGCCGTCGGCCGCGGCGCTCAGGTTGATCGGCAGGCGCGCGAGGCCGGCCAGGTCGGTGCGCTCGCCGGGCGCCAGGCGCACGTTCACGTCGTAGTTCTCGCCGTCCGGTGCGCGCCAGTTGCCCACGGTGGTGCCGGCCACCAAGGTGCGCAGGCTCGTGGCCAGCATGGCGACGTTGAGGCCGGCATCGGACGCGGCGTCGCGCCGCACTTCGACCGAGACGGTGGGCTTGTCGGGCTTCTGCGTGCTGTCCAGGTCCACCAGGCCGGGGATGTCACGCAGCCGCGCCACCAGGGTCTTGGACAATCGCTCCAGTTCGGCGAGGTCGGGCCCCTGGATCGAGAACTGCAGGCTCTTGCCGCCGCCGAGATCGGTCTGCCCGATGTTGGTGACGGTGACGCCGGGAATGCGCGCGAGCCGCTCGCGCAGCGGCGTCGTCATCTGCGTGACGCTGCGCGCGCGGTCCTTGCGGTCGACCAGCCGCACATAGACGGCGCCGTAGATGCTGCCCAGCGCCTGGCCGCTGTTGAGGGTGGTGACGGTGTAGAGCACCTCGGGCATCTCGCGCAGCGCCGCGTCGATCTGTTTGGCGCGCTGTTCGGTCAGCTCCAGCGAGGAGCCCACCGGTGTGTAGAAGTTGAGCTGGGTTTCGGAAAAATCGGCCTTGGGGATGAACTCCGCGCCGAGCAGCGGAATGATGAAGAAGCTGCCGGCGAAGGTGGCCAGGGCCACGCCGAGCGTGGCCAGCTTGTGCGCGAGCGACCAGCGCAGGATCGCCTGGTAGGCGTCGGACAGGTGCTCGGTGAGGCGGTCGAACAGGCCGGTGACGCGGCCGATCGTGCGCTCGTAGAGCGTGCGGCGCTCGCGCCCTGCGCCGTCTTCGGCGCGGCGCACGGCGGGGTCGTGCCAGATGCTCGACAGCATCGGGTCGAGCGTGAAGCTCACGAACATCGAGATCAGCACCGCCGCCACGATGGTGATGCCGAACTCGTGAAAGAACTTGCCGACGATGCCGCCCATGAAGCCGATCGGCAGGAACACCGCCACGATCGACAAGGTGGTGGCGAGCACCGCCAGGCCGATCTCGCGGGTGCCGTCGAGCGCCGCCTGCCGTGCGCTCTTGCCCATGCGCACATGGCGCACGATGTTCTCGCGCACCACGATGGCGTCGTCGATCAACAGGCCCACGCACAGCGACAGCGCCATCATCGTGATGGTGTTGATGGTGAAGCCGAAGGCATACATGAACAAGAAGGTGCCGATCAGCGCGATCGGCAGCGCGAGGCCGGTGATGACCGTCGAGCGCCACGAATTCAGGAACAGGAACACGATGGTGATGGTGAGCAGCGCGCCTTCGAACAGCGTGCGCTTGACGTTGGCCACGGCCACGCGAATGGCGCGCGAGTTGTCGCGGTTTATCTCGGTCCTGATGCCCGCGGGCGTCACGTCGGCGGCATTGGCGAGCGCCTTGCGCAAGCCGTCGACCACCGCGATGGTGTTCTCGCCCTGGGACTTTTGCACCGACAGCAGCACCGTGCGCTGGCCGTTGTAGAGCGCCAGCGTGCGCAACTCCTCGGGGCCGTCGACCACGTCGGCGAGCTGCCCGAGCTTGATGACAACGCCCGCACCGCCACCGGTGGCGCTGGCCGTGCCGCGCCGCGCGACGATGATGTCCTTGAAGTCCTCGGGCGTCCTCAGGCGCGCATTGACCTGCACCACGCGCTCCTCGTCGCGCGAGCGGATAGCGCCGAGCGGCAGTTGCTGGTTTTCGCTCTTCACCGCGGCGAGCACCTGCTCGACGCCCACGCCCAGCGCCTCCATCGCGGCGGGCCGCAGGTAGAGGTTGATCTCGCGTTTGCGCCCGCCGACCACCGACACGGCACCCACGCCGCGCACGTTTTCGAGCCGCTTCTGCAGCACCTGCGTGGCCCAGGTGGTGAGCGCCTGCGTGCTGCGCTGGCCGTCGCTGGACAGCACGGCCACGTTGAAGATCGGCTGCGAGGCCGGGTCGAAGCGCGAGACGCGCGGTTCTTTTACTTCGTCGCGCAGGACCGGGCGGATCAGCGCCACCTTCTCGCGCACGTCTTCGGCGGCCTTGCGGCCGTCGACGTCGAGGTTGAACTCGACGATCACCACCGAGGTGCCCTCGTAGGAGCGCGAGTACAGCGAGTTGATGCCGGCCACGGTGTTGACGGCTTCCTCGACTTTCTTGGTGACCTCGCTCTCGACGATCTCCGGCGAGGCGCCGGGGTAGTCCATCTGCACCACCACGGTCGGGAAGTCGATGTTGGGAAACTGGTCAATCGACAGGCGCTGGTAGCTGAACAGGCCCAGCACCACGAAAGCCAGCATGACCATGGTGGCCAGCACCGGGTTGGCGATCGAGACGCGGGTGAACCACATGGCGGGCGGCGATCGGGGTCAGGGGGTGGGAACGAACGAGGGCTTGCGGAGCGGCGGTCGGTTGTCTGGGCGTGTGTTGGTGTGCAGAGTGGGGAGCTGCCTTGCATGAGCTTGCGAGGGCGACAAGTCGCGGGCGGTCTTGTTCCCTCGCCCTTTTGGGGAGAGGGTGAGGGGCGGGGCCGTCGCGTCGGCACTGGTACTGGCATGGCGGGCGCTGCCTTGCGTGGTGTGTGGCGGCGCCAAGCCGCGGGTGGGCGGCGGGCTGCGCTTCAGTGCGGCGGTCTCCGCTGCGCTCCGACTGCGCTGCGCTGCGCGCGTGCGCGGATGAGCTCGCAAACTCGGCCGGAGTACCGACCTTAAACATGCGAGGTCAGCGCGCAAGCGCGCCGCCCGCTCCCGCTGCGCTGCTCGCCGCCGCAGAGGCGCTGCGCCCGCCGCCCGCCCGCGGCTTTGCGAGAGACGGCGGTGCCTTTGCTTGGGCTGATAAGAACCGCAGTGCCCGCTGCGATGCTCTTCGCAAAGAACCAATGTGCTTTGCAACGGCGCGGGCGGGTGGGCGGCCGCGCGCCTGTGCGGCGCCGAGGAGCGCAGGGGCTCGGGGGGTGCCGCGCCGAAGGCGAGGTCGAGCGAAGTTGTTTGAGCACCGTTGACCGCGCAGCGGGCATAAGGGCGAGTTCTTCGCTCGCCCCCGGCACCGAGCACCGCAGGGAAGTCGCAGCGAAGCGGCGACCGCCGCACTGAAGCGCAGACGCCCGCCCGCCCGCCCGCGGCTTTGCGCCGCCGAGCCACACGCGAGGCAGAACTCGACCGTCGACGCAAAGTTCCGCGAGCCTGCGCGGCAAATACTTTCCTTCTCCACGCGCCCTGGATCGTCGCAATCCGCACCGCCGTTCCGCTCGGCTGGTACGCCTCGCGGCTGAGCCGGGCCGAGAGTCCGCAAGGACTCCCGGCTGTTCTGGCTCAGTCGTCCAGCCCCAACTCCTGGATCTTGCGCGTGATGGTGTTGCGGCCGATGCCGAGCTTGTGCGCGGCTTCGATGCGGCGTCCGCGGGTGACGTCGAGCGCGGTGTGGATCAGCTGGGC
>NZ_JANMWL010000084.1:0-2977 GCF_031393925.1 Methylibium sp.
GGTCCGCGTGACGCGGCCGTCACGGTGCTGTGCCTGCACGGCAACCCGACCTGGAGCTACCTCTACCGCCACATGATCCCGGTGTTCACCGGGGCCGGCCTGCGGGTGGTGGCGCCGGATCTGATCGGTTTTGGCCGATCCGACAAACCGGCCGATGAAGCCTGGCACCAGTTCGATCGCCACCGGCAAAGCCTGCTGAGGCTGATCGAGACGCTGGACCTGCGCAACGTGATGCTGGTCTGCCAGGATTGGGGCGGCATCCTCGGCCTGACACTGCCGATGGTGTATGCCGTCCCCAAGACGCCTGCGGCGTCGACCGCCATGGCCCCGCAAGCGGCCCTCCCGGTCCCCACGGGTGCGTCGTCGGGTGCGTCGGGCTCGGGGCGACCCGGCGCCGGCCCGCCTGAGCGCTTCACCCGCCTGCTGGTGATGAACACCACGCTCGCCACTGGCGAGCTGACCGAGGGCTTTCGCCAGTGGCGCGCCTACAGCAACAGCCAGCCCGACCTGGCGGTGGGCAAGCTGCTGCGCCGCGGCAAGCCCGACCTGAGCGTGGCCGAGGCGGCGGCCTACGACGCGCCGTTTCCAGATGCCCGCTTCAAGGCCGCGCTGCGCGCCTTTCCCAAGCTGGTGCCCGACGGTGAGGACGCCCCCGGTGCCGCCACCAGCCGCGAGGCGATGGCCTTCTGGCAGCAGCGCTGGACGGGCGACAGCTTCATGGCCGTCGGCCTGCAAGACCCGGTGCTGGGGCTGCCCACGATGCTGGCGCTGCAGCAAGTCATCCTTGGCTGCCCGCCGCCGATGCAAGTGGCCGATGGCGGCCATTTCGTGCAGGAATGGGGCGCGCCGATTGCCCGGGCCGCGTTGGCACACTTTGCACTCGACCGCGCCTGACCCCCTGCGAGCCGCCCGCGCATCCCTGCTCGTGCTCCTGTTGACGCTCCTGCCCTTGATGGAATGACCCCCATGCGCGCCACGCTGGACTTTCTGCTCAACGACTGGCTCGCCGTCGAGTCGCTGACCGCGCGAGCTCGCTTCGCCGACCACTCGCGCGAGACCTTCGCCGCGGTGCTCGACACCTGCCAGAAAATCGCACGCGAAAAATTCGCGCCCTTCAATCGCCTCGTCGACACCGAGGAGCCGCGCTTTGACGGTCAGCGCGTCCATCTGCCGCGTGCGACGCACGATGCGCTCGGTGCCTATGTCGGGAGCGGCATGCTCGCCGCGTCGCAGGACTACGGGCTCGGCGGCATGCAACTGCCCTGCGTGGTCGAGATGGCCGGCAATGCGTTTTTCTTCAAGGCGAGCGTGGCCATGGCTGGCTACTCCATGCTCACCGCGGGCAATGCCAACCTGCTGATGGCGCACGGCACGCCGGCCCAGATCGAATGTTTTGCCAGCAACGAGTTCGCCGGTCGCTGGTTCGGCAGCATGTGCCTGTCGGAGCCGCAGGCGGGTTCGAGCCTGAGCGACGTGGCCACGCGCGCGGTGCCGGACGGCGCCGCCTTCGAGCAAGACCCGCTCGGTGCGCGCTACCGTCTGAAGGGCAACAAGATGTGGATCTCGGGCGGCGAGCACGAGCTCACCGAGAACATCGTGCACCTGGTGCTGGCCAAGATCGCGGGCGAGGACGGGAAGCTGCCGCCGGGGGCGAAGGGCATCTCGCTGTTCATCGTGCCCAAGCTGCTGGTGGAGTGGGGCGGTGCCGAGGTGCCGGCAGGCCCCGGCCCTTTCGCAGATTTCGCAGAGGGCGAGGGAGCCATGCGGCGGGCGATCCTGACGGAGCGCAACGACGTGGCGCTCGCCGGCCTGAACCACAAGCTCGGCTACCGCGGCATCACCAACACGCTGCTCAACTTCGGCGAAGGCCGCTTCAAGCCGCGGGGCCAAGCCGGCGCCGTGGGCTACCTCGTCGGCCAACCCGGCGACGGCCTGCGCTGCATGTTCCATTTCATGAACGAGGCGCGCATCGGCGTCGGCCTCGGCGCGGTGATGCTGGGCTATGCCGGCTACGAAGCGAGCCTCGACTACGCCAAACAGCGCACCCAGGGACGGCCCATCGGTCCCGGCGGCAAGGACGCCAACGCGCCGCAGGTGGCGCTCATCGAGCATGCCGACATCAAGCGCATGTTGCTGGCGCAAAAGTCTTACGTCGAAGGCGGCTTGGCGCTGGCGCTCTATTGCGCGCGGCTGGTCGACGAGCAGAAGAGCGGCACGGCCGAGGCGAGCGCCGAGGCCGCGCTGCTGCTGCAGATGCTCACACCCATTGCCAAGAGCTGGCCGAGCGAGTGGTGCCTGGAGGCCAACAGCCTGGCGATCCAGGTCCACGGTGGCTACGGCTATACGCGCGACTTCGCGGTCGAGCAGCACTGGCGCGACAACCGCCTCAACATGATCCACGAGGGCACGCACGGCATCCAGGCGCTCGACCTGCTCGGGCGCAAGGTGCTGATGAACGGCGGCGCCGGGCTCGCGCTGCTGCGGGGGCGTGTCGGCGCCACGGTCGAGCGCGCTGCGGCCGTTGACGGCCTGGCCGACCACGCCGATGCGCTGGACGCTGCGCTGAGTCAACTCGGTCACGCCACCCAGGCGGCCTGGGCCACCGGCCGGCCGCAGGACGCGCTTGCCAATGCCACGCCCTACCTGCAGGCCTTCGGCCACGTCGTGCTCGCATGGGTATGGCTGGAGCTGGCGCTCGCCGCCCGCGCGGGGCTCGACACCGATGGCGCACGGGGTGAAGCCTTCTACCAAGGCAAACTGGCTGCCGCGCGTTACTTCTTTCATTACGAACTGCCCAAGATAGACGCCTGGCTGGCGGTCGTCGCCTCGCGCGACAGCACCTGCCGCGATGCCGATGCCAGCTGGTTCTGACGGACGACCCCTTGATCAAGAATTCACAGCTCGAAACGCTCGTCTGGGCATTGATCTACGGCGGCATGGCCCTGGGCATGCTGGGCGTGTGGATCATCGGGCGCGA
>NZ_JANMWL010000301.1:0-4597 GCF_031393925.1 Methylibium sp.
CCTCGCGATGAACCGACGACCGACGACCCACCCCTTTCACCGCGCCCCGCGCGGCGTGCTCGCGCTCGTGGCGCTGGCGTGTCTGGCCGCCGTGGGCGCCGCGCTCGTGGCGCAGCACGGCTTCGCGATGCTGCCCTGCCCATGGTGCATCTTCCAGCGCGTGCTCTACCTCGCCGTCGCGCTCGTCGCGCTGTGCGGCTGGCTCTTGCCGCAGCGCGCCGCCACGTGGCTCGCGAGCCTGCTCGTGCTGGCGCTCGCGCTCGGCGGCATCGCTTCGGCCGTGTTCCAACACCAGGTGGCGGCCAAGGACAGCAGTTGCGCGTTCACGCTGGCCGATCGTTTCTTGAGCGCGACCGGGCTCGAGGCGGCCGTGCCCTGGCTATTCCAGGTCACCGCCACTTGTGCCGATGCGGCCAGTGCGCGCGTGCTCGGCCTGGGCATGGAGGTGTGGAGCGGCTTGTTGTTCGCTTTGATTGCCATGACCGCCGCGCTGCTGCTCTGGCTGGCGCGCACGCGCGCTTGATAACGCGCGTCGCCAACGCGGTCAGCCGCCGCACCCGTCTTGCGGCCGCGGTGCAATCGGAACACCATGGCTCGAAGCACCGCAAGGAGACTCTCATGACACCCTGGCTACGATGGTGGTTCCCGCACGGCGACGACGCCCAAGGCACGCCCCCGCCACCCGACGCGGCGCTGTGGTCGCCCGAGGCGATCATGCAAACGCAGCGCGAGATGTGGCAGCACTCGGGGCAATCGCTGCAGCAATGGTGGGGCTGGTGGCGCTCGGCCTGGCCAAGCCTGCCGCTGCTGCCGCCCGTCGGGGTGCTGCAACCGCCGCCGCAGTCCGATGCGACGCCGCCGACAACAGACGCGACGACTGTTGCGGATGCAGCGCCCGGCGAGCGCGGCTCGTCGCATCGCGGGGCTGGCGCGGCGCGCAGGCCGAAGGTGGGCCACAAGCCCGCCGCCAGCGTGCGGGCCCGCCCGCGTCGCGCCGTGCGCGGCAAGTAGAAGCCTCGCGCTCACGCTCGCAGCAGCAAGGTCGGCTTGAAGCCGATCTCCGTTGGTTTGCCCTTGCGCGCCCGCGCGGCTCTGTAGGGCGCCAGCGCGGCGGGCCCCAGGGTTTCGTCCTTGGCCTTGCCGCCGCGGCCGCTGCCGAGCACGCGCAGCGTCTTGTCGAACGCGGCCACGCTCACCAGCGCGTCCTTGGCGTCCAGGCTCATCAAGGTGAGCCCGCGGCCGCCCTTGGGTTGGAGCTTGAGCTCGCCCTGCGCGAACACCAACAAGCGCCCGCCCAGGCTCAGGCAGGCCAGTTGCGCTGCGCCGTCGGCGCGGCTCGGCGGCAGCGGCTTCTCGCCCTCGCTCAGCACCAGAAAAGCCTTGCCGCCGCGCTGGCGCGACACCAGGTCAGCCGCATTGGCGAACAGCCCGTAGCCGCCGGTGTTGGCGAGCAGCAGTGTGGCGTCGGCGGGCCCGGCGAAATAGTGTTGCGGCTGCGTACCGCTTTCCAGCTCGATCATCGACGTGATGGGCTGGCCGTCGCCGCGCGCACCGGGCAGGGCCGCGACCGGCACCGAATAAACGCGGCCGTTGCTACCGAACACCAGCAAGGTGTCGACGCTGCGGCACTCGAAGGTGCCGTAGAGCGCGTCGCCGGCCTTGAAGGCAAAGCTCGCCGCGTCATGCCCGTGGCCCTGGCGTTGTCGCACCCACGCCTTGGCGCTCAGCACCACCGTGACCGGCTCGTCGACCACTTTCAGCTCGGCCACCGTTCTTTTCTCGGCCTGGATCAAGGTGCGACGCGCGTCGCCATGCGCCTTGGCGTCGGCCTCGATCTCGCGGATGACGGTTCGCCGCAGCGTGGCGGGGTTGCCGAGAATGTCTTCGAGCTTGCCCTGCTCTTCACGCAGCGCCTTCAACTCCTGCTCGATCTTGATGGCCTCGAGCCGGGCCAGTTGGCGCAGCCGGATGTCGAGGATGTCGTCGGCCTGTCGCTCACTGAGCGCAAAGCGTGCAATCAGCGCCGGCTTGGGCTCGTCGGCCTGGCGAATGATGCGGATCACTTCGTCGATGTTGAGCAGCACCAGCCGCCGGCCTTCGAGGATGTGGATGCGCTCCTGCACCCGCGTGAGCCGGTGCTGCGTGCGGCGCTGCACCGTGGCGAGCCGAAAGCCGATCCATTCGGCCAGCATCTGGCGCAGCGACTTCTGCGTCGGCCGGCCGTCGGCGCCCACCATCGTCAGGTTGACCGGCGCCGAGGTCTCCAGGCTGGTGTGCGCCAGCAGCACGTTGATGAGTTCCTGCTGTTCCACGGTGCGGCTCTTGGGCTCGAACACCAGGCGCACGGCCGCTTCCTTGCCCGACTCGTCGCGCACCTTGTCGAGCACCGAGAACACCGTGGTCCTGAGCTGCGTCTGCTCGGCCGTGAGCGCCTTCTTGCCGAGCTTGAGCTTGGGATCGGTCAACTCACCGATCTCTTCGAGCACCTTCTGCGTGCTGGTGCCCGGCGGCAGTTCGGTGACGACCAGCTGCCATTGGCCGCGTGCCAGGTCTTCGATCTTCCAGCGCGCGCGCACCTTGAGCGAACCGCGGCCGCTGCGATAGGCCTCGCGGATGTCGCCGACGCTGCTGATGATCTGGCCGCCGCCGGGGTAGTCGGGGCCGGGCAGCAGCGCGGCCAGTTCGTCGTCGGTGAGCTGGTCGTTCTTGATCAGCGCCACCGCAGCGGCGGCCACCTCGCGCAGGTTGTGGCTCGGGATCTCGGTCGCCAGGCCGACCGCGATGCCGCTCGCGCCATTGAGCAGCACGAAGGGCAGGCGCGCCGGCAACTGCCGCGGCTCCTGCGTCGAGCCGTCGTAGTTGGCAATGAAGTCGACCGTGCCCTCGTCGATCTCGTCGAGCAAGAGCCGCGTGATCGGCGCGAGGCGCGCCTCGGTGTAGCGCATCGCCGCGGCGCCGTCGCCGTCGCGCGAGCCGAAGTTGCCCTGGCCGTCGATGAGCGGGTAGCGCTGCGAAAAATTTTGCGCCATGCGCACCAGCGCGTCGTAAGCGGCGCTGTCGCCGTGCGGGTGATAGCGCCCGAGCACGTCGCCGACGACGCGCGCGCTCTTCATCGCCTTGGGGCCGCCGGCGGTGGTGAAGGCCAGGCCCAGGCGCTCCATCGCGTAGAGGATGCGGCGCTGCACGGGCTTCTGGCCGTCGCACACGTCGGGCAGCGCACGGCCCTTGACGACGGAGAGCGCGTACTCGAGATAGGCGCGCTCGGCGTAGTGGGCCAGGGTGATGGCGTCGCCGGGCTCGGCGGCGGTGGGGGTGTCGAAGAGATCAGGCATCGGAGATCAGTTAAGGCGCGCGCTGCTCAGACCAGCATCACGAGATCGGAATACGGCTGCAGTTGCGCATCGTGCGTCAGCAGGTGCAGCGGCTCGCTCATCGCCTGCGCGACGAGCATGCGGTCGAACGGGTCGCGGTGCAGCGGGGGCAGCCGGCGCAACTGCTGGGTGTGGCCCCAGGTGACGGGCAGCGGAAACACGTGCATGTCGCTCATTCGAGCCTCGAGGTCGTCGATGTCGAGCGCGAGCTTGCCTTGGCCGAGCTTGATCGAAATCTCCCAGAGTGAGACGCTGCTGACGTGCAACTCGTCGGCAGGTCGCGAAACGCCATGCGCTTCAACTGCTGCAGGCAGGCGCGGCCCAGTCCTTGCCCCTGCACCTGAATCACGATGCGCTTGAGCTCGACCGAGCGGTGCCGGCTGCGGCAGCCCTGCAGGATCACGAAGCCCACCGCCTGCGTGCCCGCGCCGGCCTCGACGATGAAGTGGCGAAAGTCGGGGAAGCGCACCGCGCCTTCGTGCTGCGTGCGCTCCCACGGCGTGATGTAGGGACGGCACGCCCGGTCCTGCTCGACCGTGAGCACGAAGTCGAGGTCGGACAGCATGGTGGGGCGCAGGCGAAGCTGCGTCGCAGGCAGCACGGAATCACCGGTGGCCATGAATCAGCGATCCTTAGACGTCCACCTCGACCGCGTCCCCATGCAGCTCCATCAGCTCGCGCCGCGACGCCGCCTCGCCCTTGCCCATGAGCTTGTTGAAGGAGATTTCCGTCGCACCGAAATCGAGCTCACCCCAGGCCACCGGCAGCAGGCGCCGTGTGTCGGGGTTCAAGGTCGTGTCCCACAACTGCTCGGCGTTCATCTCGCCCAGGCCCTTGAAGCGGCTGATGCTCCAACTGGCTTCGCGTGCGCCTTCCTTGCGCAGCTTGTCGAGGATGGCGGTGAGCTCGCCGTTGTCGAGCGCGTAGAGCTTGGCGGCGGGCTTCTTGCCGCGTGCCGGCGCGTCGACGCGAAACAGCGGCGGGCGCGCGACGTGGATGTGGCCGCGCTCGATGAGCTTGGGAAAGTGCCGGAAGAACAGCGTGAGCAGCAGCACCTGGATGTGCGAGCCGTCGACATCGGCGTCGCTGAGGATGCAGACCTTGCCGTAGCGCAGGCCGGACAGGTCGGGCTCGTCGGCCGCGCCATGCGGGTCCACGCCGATCGCCACCGAGATGTCGTGGATCTCGTTGTTGGCAAAGAGGCGGTCGCGCTCGACTTCCCAGGA
>NZ_JANMWL010000108.1:0-4871 GCF_031393925.1 Methylibium sp.
CGCGCGTGCCGGCACTGTCGGTGTGGCTGCCCGCACTGAACTGACCGGCGGGCGCCTCGGTCCGCGGCGGCGGCGGTGGCAGCGGCGGGCGCGGCGGTGCGTCGACGTTGGTCTTTATTTCGCGTGCCTCGACGTCGATGACGCAAGACTCGTTCTTCTGTGGCGCCGCGGGTGCAGGCACTGCCGCGCCGCCGAGAGCGGCCTGGATGGCCGCGGTGGCGGCGCGCAGGTCGCCGGTCTGCGTCAGGCGCGAGGCCTCGGCCATCAGGCGTTCAAAGGAAGGGTTCATGGCGGTCCTGGTGGTCCTGATGAGGGGTCGGGAGAAATCAACGGATGCGACTGGCCAGCGCCGCCTTCACCGCCGGGCTCGCGTGCAGCGCGCCGAGCACCACCACCGAGTCGATGGCGGCCAGCGCGAGCGCCGGGCTCACATCGGGCGCGATGGTGGCCAGGCCGAGCACACGGATCTGCAGCGTCTGCCCGGCCTTCTTCACCGCCCGCAGTTCGTCGGCGCTGAAGTGCTGGATGCCGAGCACGAGGGTCTTGCGCGTGACCGCCTGCTTCACTGCATCGGCATGAACCGCGAGCTGGTTGCGGATGGCGGTGCGAATCAGGTCGGTGCGGTTGGCATAGAAGCCTTCCTGCACCAGCAGGTCGATCTGGCCGAGGTCGACGTAGCCAAGGTTGACGGTGATCTTCTCGTCGGCCGGCTTGGTGGCGGCAACAGCGTTGCGGGTGTTTCGTGCGGGCATGGAAGGCATCCTAGCACCATCCACTTGGATGGTTAATGCGCTGTCGCAAAACCCCGATCGGCGACCGCGGCTTCAGCGGCGCAGAGGTCGAGCGGCGGCCGAGTTCTTGGCCTTGTCCGGTGCCACGCGTGAAGCCGGTGCTGCTGTCGAAGCTTTCAGCGCCTCGATCAGTACGCGCACGCGCGCTGGCACCAGGCGGTTGCCCGGCATCACGGCGTGGATCGGCATGGGCGGCGGCCGGTGATTGACCAGCAGTTCGACCAGGCGCCCGGCGGCGAGGTCGGCCGCGACCATGTGGTCAGGCACCTGGGCGAGGCCCAGGCCGAGCACGGCCGCCGCCACCATCGCCCCGCCATCGTTGAAGCGCGTGCCCTGCTCGCGCTGCAGCGCCACCGTGCGCGCCTTGACGCTGAACTGCTGGGGACGATCTCGCCCGCTCGTGGGCATGCGAAAGAGGATGTGTCGGTGGTCGGCGAGGTCGGCCAGCGCGACGGGCGTGCCGTGGCGGCGCAAATAGGACGGTGCTGCCACGAGGACGAGCTGCTGGCTGGCAAAACGGGTCGCCGCCAGTGTCGAGTCCTGCAGCTCGCCCACGCGGATGGCCACGTCGATGCCGTCCTTGACCAGATCGACGTGGGCGTCCGACAGGCGCACGTCGAGCTCGAGTGCGGGGTGTTGCTGCACGAGCCGGGCCAGGATCGGCAACACCACCAAACGCCCGAACACGATGGGCATGTCGATGCGCAGCGTGCCGCTCGGCGCCGCGCATGCACCGGCGGCTTCCGCCTGCAGCTCCTGCAGCTCGGCCAGCACGCGCTGGCAACGCTGGAACAGCCGCTCGCCATCGGCGGTGAGGCGCACCTGCCGGGTGGTGCGGTGAAACAGCCGAAGGCCCAGCGAGGCCTCCAGGCGCGCCACCGCCTTGGCGAGCGTGGACGGGGCCGTGCCCAGCTCGCGCGCGGCCGCCGCGAAGCCGCCGCGCTTGGCGGTTTCCGAGAAGGCCAGCAGCGGTTGAAGTCCATGCATCACGTCTCCCATTGAGGACATTTTGTCGGCAATGTTATGGCGCTGACGCATCTTGTCGTTTGATGCGCCGCTCGGAATACTGACGCTGTCCGTGACGCCGCGGGCACGCCACCCCACCACCCCATCCAGGAGCCACCATGTACGTGATTGAACAAACGCAACCGGACCCTGCGTTCATCCCCGGCCTTGCCCACGCCACTTGGGCGGGGCAGGACGACGGCCTGCAGCAGCTTTCCATCTGGCGCCAGAGCCTGGCGCCCGGCGCCGCAACGCCGCCGCACCGCCACGACTGCGACGAGGTCGTGCTGTGTCGCTCGGGCTCGGGCGAGTTGCACGTCGACGGCCAGGCGCATCGCTTTGGCGCCGACACCACGCTGGTACTGCCGCGCGGCTGTACGCACCAGATTTTTTCCCTGGGCCCCATGCCGCTCGAAATCATCGGCGTGTTCGGCGCCACGCCGGTGGGCACCTTCCTGCCGGACGGCCAGGCGCTGGCCCTGCCGTGGCGCAGCTGAGCGCCGCCAGCGCGGCCGGCCCCACCCGATGCTGCCGCCGCGCCAGCGACCCTTGCCGTCGCCGCGCTGCTCGAATGCCTTTGCTGAAAGGAAATCCCATGACGCACCCCCTTCTGCGCTCCGCTGTGCGCTCATCCCTTCAATCTTCGCGCCATGTCCGAGGCGGACTTGCGCGCCATTTACCACTACATTCGCACGGCAGGCTCCGTCGGCCAGCCGGCACCGGCCGCACTGCCACCCGCGCAAACGCCGCCGATGTATTTCGTGCGGTTTCCGTAGCCGCATGCGCCCTGGTCACAGGGCAAGGAGAGCAACATGAGCAATGGGCCCCGAGGCTTCATCGACGAGATTGCCCACGACATCTACCGCATCAACATCAGGGTGCCCGACCTGATGCCCGGCGGCTTCTCCTTCAACCAGTACCTCGTGGTCGACGAACGGCCGCTCCTATTCCATACCGGGCCGCGCAAGCTGTTCGCGCTGGTGCGTGCGCAGATCGAGGCCGTGCTGCCGCTGGCCGCGCTGCGTTACGTGGCGTTCTCGCATGTCGAGGCCGACGAATGCGGCGCCCTGCCCGACTTCCTGGCCGCCGCGCCGGGCGCCCGGCCGGTGTGCAGCCAGATCGGCGCAATGGTTTCGGTGAGTGACCTGGTCGATGTCGAGCCCATCGGCCTGGTCGATGGCCAAACGCTCGACATCGGCCGGCGCCAGCTCGCGTGGCAGTCGGCGCCGCACCTGCCGCACGGCTGGGACTGCGGCTATCTGTTCGAGCCCTCGAGCCGCACACTGTTCTGTGGCGACCTGTTCACCCAGCCGGGCCTGGGTGAGCGGGCACTGGTGGACGACGACATCTTCGAGGCGAGCGAGGCCATGCGCCACGGCATGGATTACTACGCGCATTCGCGCAATGCACCGACCTTGCTCGACAAGCTCGCGCAGCTGCGGCCCCAGTTGCTGGCCTGCATGCACGGCAGCGCCTGGGCCGGCGATGGCGCCACGCTGCTGCGCCGGCTGGACGCGGCGCTGGCGCGAAGCCCGGGCGGCTGAACCCATTCGAGCCGCGGTGCAGCCACATTCGCACGACAGGCGGCCACGCTCCGGGAAGCTCCGAGCGACGCTGACGGCACCCGCGACCGCAGACCCTAAAGCGAGGTCAAGCCCTGGCGCACGGCGTATTTGGTCAGCGCCGCCACGGTGTGCAGGCCAAGCTTGCGCATGATGTTGCGGCGATCTACGTCAACCAGATGGCCGACGAGATGCTCGATGCGGTGGTCACGACCGGTGCCTATCTCGACGCGACCCAGCAGGTGCTCGAGCAACACGGCGGCCTGTGGTTCAACGACGAATCCTTCGTCGTTTCGCGCCGCCGCGACTGAAGACCGGAGTTGCTCGCGAAGCGTGAATCAACGCCGTCAATGAGAAGGATGAATCGGATGTCAGCCACCGCAACACCGACCGAAGAGCTGTCCTCGGCCTTCAGCGAACTCATCGCCAATGCGTCGATCGAGATCGCGCCACGCGAGCGTGCCGGCATCGACCGAGTGGCCGAAGCGCTGCCGGTCAACACCTGCATCTACGTGCCGGCACCGGCCAGGCGACCGCTGGCCGAGACGCTGGCCGCCGTGGCGGCGATCCGGCGCGCCGGGCTCGACCCGGTGCCGCACATCGCCGCGCGGCGCTTTGCGAGCCGCGCCGAGCTGGCCGACTTCATGGCGGCGGTCGGCGAGCATGGCGCGCACCGCGTGATGCTGATCGCCGGCGACGAGTCAGAGCCGCGCGGGCCGTATGCCGATGCCGTGCAGGTGCTCGAAGACGGCGTACTGGGCCAGGCCGGCGTGCGCGAAGTCGGCCTGGCCGGCTACCCGGAGGGCCATGGCCGCATCGCGGGCGCAGTGCTCGAGACGGCGTTCGCGCGCAAGCTCGCGCTGGCCCGCGAGCAGGGCCTGGGCGTCTATGTCGTCACGCAGTTCTCGTTCTCGACCACGCGCATCACCGCGTTCTGCGCCGACCTGGCGCGGCGCGCACCCGAGGTGCCGGTCTACGTCGGCATGGCCGGGCCCACCGACGCGTTGGCGTTGATGCGCTATGCGCAACGCTGCGGTGTGAGCGCGTCACTGCGCGCGATGCGCAACCTCGGCGCCGGCATGGCGGGCCTGGCCACGCACACCGACCCGCACGAGCAGCTACAGGCGCTGGCGCACCACGTCGACACGCGCAGCTCCTGCAACGTGGTGGGCATCCACCTCTACAGTTTCGGCGGCGCGCTGCGCACCGCCTGCTGGCTGCGCGACCGGCTGCATCGCCAGGGCGGGCAATGATGGCGGCGCGAACTCGGCATGCAGCCCGTGCCGCATCTGGCGGCGCGCTCCATTGCCAGCGCCACCCTGTTGGGCGACATGCTCGGCGCGCTGCACCGCGAGGCCGGGGCCGACCACGTGCTGCTCGTCGCCGGCTCGGCGCGCACGCCGCTCGGTCGCTTGGACGGCAGCTTGCCCGCGCTCGCCTCGGGCCTGTTCGAGCGTTGCGGCTTTCGCGCACTCGGCGTGGCCGGTCATCCCGAGGGCAGCCCCGACATCGC
>NZ_JANMWL010000110.1:0-14672 GCF_031393925.1 Methylibium sp.
CGACCTTCCCTCGAGAGAGGAAGGAGGCATACCGGGCCAACGAAAGGCGCTCACGTTCGTCAGCAAGCGAAGTCGTTCTCGAGCAGCGGCTGCGACTTGACCACGCGGTCGATGCTGAGCAGTTGTTCGAGCAGCGCACGCATGTGCTTCAGGGGCACCGCGTTGGGGCCGTCGCTGAGCGCGTTGGCGGGGTCGGGGTGGGTCTCCATGAACAGGCCCGCCACGCCGACCGCGACCGCCGCTCGCGAGAGCACCGGCACGAATTCGCGTTGGCCGCCGCTCGAGGTGCCCTGGCCGCCCGGCAGCTGCACGCTGTGGGTGGCGTCGAAGACCACCGGCGAGCCGGTCTCGCGCATGATGGCCAGGCTGCGCATGTCGGACACGAGGTTGTTGTAGCCAAAGCTCGCACCGCGCTCGCAGGCCATGAACACGTCCTCGGGCAGGCCCTTCTCGCGGGCAGCGTCGCGCGCCTTTTGAATCACGTTCTTCATGTCGCCGGGAGCGAGGAACTGGCCCTTCTTGATGTTGACCGGCTTGCCCGACTGCGCCACCGCGCGGATGAAGTCGGTCTGGCGGCACAGGAAGGCGGGCGTCTGCAGCACGTCCACATAGCGCGCCACCGTGGCGATCTCGGCTTCGGAGTGAACGTCGGTGAGCACCGGCACGCCGAGCACCTTCTTCACCTTGGCCAGGATTTCCAGCCCCTTGTCCATGCCCGGGCCGCGAAACGTGCTGCCGCTCGAACGGTTGGCCTTGTCGTAGCTGGACTTGAAAATGAAGGCAATGCCGAGCGCTGCGGTGATCTCCTTGAGATGCCCCGCCACGTCCATTTGCAGCTGCTCGCTCTCCACCACGCAGGGGCCGCTGATGAGGAAGAAAGGGCGCTCCAGGCCCACCTCGAAACCGCAGAGCTTCATGCCGCCACCTTTTCCGTGGCCACTGCCTGCCGCGCCAGCGCCGCCTTCACGTAGCTGATGAACAGCGGATGGCCGGCCCAGGGCGTGGACTTGAACTCGGGGTGGAACTGCACGCCCACATACCAGGGATGCACGCTTTGCGGCAACTCCACGATCTCGGTCAGCTTCTCGCGCTGCGTGATCGCGCTGATGACCAGGCCCGCCTCCTGCAGCCGCTCGAGGTAATGCTGGTTGGCCTCGTAGCGGTGGCGGTGGCGCTCGGTGACGACCGGGCCGTAGATCTGGTGCGCGAGGGTGCCGGGCTTCACGTCGGAGCTTTGCGCGCCCAGGCGCATGGTGCCGCCGAGGTCGGACTGCGCCGTGCGCTTCTGGATCGAGCCGTCCGCGTCCTGCCATTCGTCGATCAGCGCAATGACCGGGTGCGCCGTCGCGGGCTCGAACTCGGTGCTGTTGGCGCCGTCCAGGCCGGCCTTGTGGCGCGCGTATTCGATGGTGGCGACCTGCATGCCCAGGCAGATGCCCAGGTAGGGAATCTTCTTCTCGCGCGCGTAGCGGGCCGCGGTGATCTTGCCCTCGATGCCGCGCTTGCCAAAGCCGCCGGGCACCAGGATGGCCTCGAAAGCACCGAGCTGCGCCACGTTGTCGGGCGTGATCGTTTCCGAATCCACGTAGTCGATCTTCACCCGCGCATGGGTGTGGATGCCGGCGTGCTTGAGCGCCTCGTTGAGCGACTTGTAGGAGTCCGACAGGTCGGTGTATTTGCCGACCATGGCGATCTTGACTTCGTGCTGCGGATGTTCGACTTCATGGACGAGGTCGTCCCAGCGCTTCAGGTTGGCCGGCGGCGTGGACAGGCGCAGCTTGTCGCAGATGAGCCCGTCCAGGCCCTGCTCGTGCAGCATGCGCGGCACCTTGTAGATGGTGTCGACGTCCCACATCGAGATCACGCCCCATTCAGCGACGTTGGTGAACAGCGAAATCTTCTCGCGCTCTTCTTGCGGAATGCGGCGGTCGGCACGGCACAGCAGCGCGTCGGGCTGGATGCCGATTTCACGCAGCTTCTGCACCGTGTGCTGGGTCGGTTTGGTCTTGAGTTCGCCGGCCGCGGCGATCCAGGGCACGTAGGTGAGGTGGACGAAGGCGGTCTGGTTGGGGCCGAGCTTGAGGCTCATCTGGCGCACCGCTTCAAGGAAGGGCAGCGACTCGATGTCGCCCACCGTGCCGCCAATTTCCACGATCGCGACGTCGGCCGCATCGGCGGCGAGCACCGGCGTTCCGGCGCCGCGCTTGATGTACTCCTGGATCTCGTTGGTGACGTGCGGTATCACCTGCACGGTCTTGCCGAGGTAGTCGCCGCGGCGCTCTTTCTCGAGCACGCTCTTGTAAATCTGGCCGGTGGTGAAGTTGTTGGTCCGCTTCATCCGCGAGGTGATGAAGCGTTCGTAGTGCCCGAGGTCGAGGTCGGTCTCCGCGCCGTCATCGGTGACGAACACCTCGCCATGCTGAAACGGCGACATCGTGCCCGGGTCGACGTTGAGGTAGGGGTCGAGCTTGATGAGCGTGACCTTGAGCCCGCGCGACTCGAGGATCGCCGCGAGCGATGCCGACGCGATGCCCTTGCCGAGGGAGGACACCACACCGCCGGTGACGAAGACGAACTTGGTCATGTCGTGCGGCACTTTCTTTGAGGGTCGAAAGTGCCGTGGTGGTAAAGCGAAATTATATCGGCGGGGCTCTTCCTCCCTCCCCTGCGGGGTGGGGGCCGGTGCAGCCCAGCGTGCGCCGCCCCCCTCCCGACCTTCCCACGAAAGGGGAAGGCGTCGCCCCGGTTGCAGTGGCTCACATCGATCGCAATACCTCGATCACCCGATCGGCCGCCTCGATCGGCCGCTCCATCGGAAACAGGTGCGAGCCTTCGACCCAGGACACCCGCCCCGCGGCCAAGCGCTCGGTCGTGCGCATGCCGATCTGCCGAACCTCGGCCGATTGCGTGCCGCCGATAAACGCCATCTGGCACGTCAGCGGATGCGCCCTCAGCACGCGCGCAATGTGGTGCGGCAGGGTGTTGTAGATAGCCGTTTCGATATCGCGCCGAAACGCCAGCGTGTGCTGCGCACCGACCGGCTCGGTGCCCGCCGCGACGTAGTCGCGCAGCACGGTCGGCTCGAAGCGCGCGAACGCTGTCTTGCGCGCGAAGTGCTCGAACGCAGCCTGGGCGTTCGGCCAATGCTGGCGCCGGCGCTTTGACACCAAGCCCGGCGAGAAGCGCTCGCCGATGCCGGTGGCCTTGGCCCATTGCAGCGCCTGGGCCTTCCAGCCGCTGATGATGGGCGAGTCGAGCAGCACGACGCCGCGCGCGAGATCGGGTCGCTGGGCGGCGGCCAGCACGCTCAGGTAGCCGCCGAGCGAATGGCCGATGAAGAACGCCGGCCCCGCTGCCTCGCGCTCGGCAAAGTGGATCAGCTCGTCGCGCAGATGCGGCCAGTTGCTGGTGACCGGGTAGGCCTCGCCGTGGCCGAGTTTTTCGATCGCATGCACCGCGTAGCCGGCCGCACGCCAGCGCGCGAACAGCAGCCGGTAGGTGCCGGCCGGAAAGCCGTTGGCGTGCGCGAAGACGATCGCGCCGGCCGAGCCGCTGGCGGGCATCAGACGATCTTTTCGTCCGGCGTGGTGATCTTGCCCATGGGTGCATGGCGCGCCGAGGCGGTGCACAGCGGGTGCGCGGATGCGCCGCCGTTCCACTGCGGCGCGTCGATGCTCTCGAAGGCCTCGCGCACCCTTTGTCCCCAGCTGCTGCGGATCATGCGGAAGTAGGGGTTGTCGTCGTCGATGCAGGCGATCTGGCTCGACTGCAGCGCGCCTTTTTCATAGACCAGCAGGTCCAGCGGCAGGCCCACCGTGAGGTTGGATTTCAAGGTGGAATCCATCGAGACGAGCGCGCACTTGGCGGCCTCGTCGAGCGTGGTGCTCGGCGCGATCACGCGGTCGAGGATGGGCTTGCCGTACTTGCTTTCACCGATCTGGAAGTAGCACGATTCGCGCGTGGCTTCGATGAAGTTGCCGGCCGAATAGACCAGGAACATGCGCATCGCTTCGTTGCCGATCTGGCCGCCGAAGATCATCGTCGCGTTGAAGTCGATGCCGGCCGCCTCGAGCGCCGCGGCGTCCTGCCTGTACACGCGCCGCACTGCCGAGCCGAGCACGCGCACCGCGTCGAACATGCTGGTGGCGTTCCAGATGGTGAGCGGCGGCTCGGTGGGGTCACCGCGGCCACTGTCGAGCTTTTCCACCTGCAAGATCTCGCGCACCGACTGGCTGATGGAGAGGTTGCCGGCCGACAGCAGCACCATGAAGCGATCGCCCGGCTTCTCGTAGACGATCATCTTCCTGAAGGTCTTGATCTGGTCCAGGCCGGCGTTGGTGCGCGAGTCCGACAGGAACACCATGCCGGCGTTCAGGCGCACGCCGATGCAGTAGGTCATGCTTTTTTCCCTTGGTCTTGCAGCGCCTTGAGGCGGTAGAGCGCGTCGAGCGCCTCGCGAGGAGTCAGCGTATCAGGCTCGATCTTGCCGAGCGCACGCTCGACCTCGCTCGACTCGCTCGCCGCAGCGGGTGCCGGCATGGCAAACAGATCGATCTGCGCGGCAGCACTCGCCTGCTGCGCCTCCAGCGCCTCGAGCGTGGCGCGCGCCTGGCGCACCAGAGCCGCCGGCATGCCGGCCAGCCGCGCCACCTGCACGCCGTAGCTGCGGCTCGCCGGGCCGGGCTCGATCTGGTGCAGGAACACGATCTCGTCGCCGCCGCGTGCGGGGGACTCCACCGCACTCACATGCACGTTGATCGCGCCCGCGTGCTTGGCGGGAAACGCGGTCAGCTCGAAGTAGTGGGTGGCGAACAAGGTGAAGGCGCGGTTCTTCTCGTGCAACTGGCTGGCGATGGCGCCGGCCAGGGCCAGGCCGTCGAAGGTTGAAGTGCCGCGGCCGATCTCGTCCATCAGCACCAGCGACTGCTCGGTGGCGGCATGCACGATCGCCGCCGCCTCGGTCATCTCGACCATGAAGGTCGACTGCGCATTGGCCAGGTCGTCGGCCGCGCCGATGCGCGTGTGGATGGCATCAATGGGCCCGAGCCGGCAGGCGCTGGCCGGCACGTAGGAGCCCATCGCGGCCAGCAGCACGGTGAGCGCGACCTGGCGCATGAAGGTCGACTTGCCGCCCATGTTGGGGCCGGTGATGACGAGCATGCGGCAGCGCGCGTCGAGCCGGCAGTCGTTGGCGATGAAGCTTGCGCCGCCCGTTTCAGCCAGGCGCGCCTCGACCACCGGGTGGCGGCCACGCTCGATTTCGATGCACGGGTGCGTGACGAACTCCGGGCGGCACCAGCCAAGCGTGGCGGCGCGCTCGGCCAGGGCCGCCAGCGCGTCCAGCGCGGCGATCGAATGGGCCAGCGCCGACAGCACGGCGAGGTGCGGCTGCAGCGCGTCGAGCACTTGCTCGTAGAGCAGTTTTTCGCGCGCCAGCGCCCGCTCCTGCGCCGACAGCGCCTTGTCCTCGAAGCTCTTGAGTTCCGGCGTGATGTAGCGCTCGGCGTTCTTGAGCGTCTGGCGGCGCTGGTAATCGGTGGGCACCTTGGCGGTTTGGCCCTGCGTCACTTCGATGTAGAAGCCGTGCACGCGGTTGAACTGCACGCGCAGGTTGGCGATGCCGGTGCGCGCACGCTCGCGCGCTTCCAGCTCGAGCAGGAAGGCGTCGCAGTTCTGCGTGATGTCGCGCAGCTCGTCGAGCGGTGCGTCGTAGCCGCGCGCGATCACGCCGCCGTCGCGCAACAGCACGGCGGGCTCGGCGGCGATGGCGTGGGCAAGCAGCAGGGCGATTTCGGGCGGCGGCGTGAGCCCGGCCGCGAGTCGGGCCAGCAGAGCGCCGCTGGCCGCGCCTGCCTCCCGCGACGCCCCCGCGTCTTGCTCCCACTCCCCCTGGAGGAGGGCTGGGGGGGGGGCCGGCCCAGCCCCAGCCCGATGCGCGTCGCCCCCCTCCCAGCCTTCCCCCAGAGGGGCAAGGGGCCCGCCGAGTGGCAGCGCCGCGCACAGCTGCGGCAACAAGCCCAAGGTCGCCCGCAACCCCGCCAACTCCCTCGGCCTCACCTGCCGCAGCGCCACGCGCGCGGTGATCCGCTCCACATCGCTCACGCCACGCAGCGCCTCGCGCAGCGGCGCGAATCCGTGTTCTATCAATGCACCGATCGCCTGATGCCGCGCCCGCGCCGTGCTCCTTTCGCGCTGCGGATGGTTCAGCCACTGCCGCAGCGCACGCGAGCCCATGCCGGTCTTGCACACGTCGAGCAAGGACAACAAGGTCGGCGCGTCCTCGCCGCGCAAGGTCTGCGTGAGTTCGAGGTTGCGGTGCGTGGCAGGCGGCAGCTCCAGCAGGTCGCTGGCGCGCTCGACGCTGAGCCGGCCCACGTGCGCGAGTGCACGGCCCTGCGTGTGTTCGGCATAGCTCAGCAGCGCGGCGGCAGCGGCATGCGCCACCGGCAAATCCTGCGCATTGAAGCCGGCCAGGCTGGCGACGCGCAGCTGCTCGCACAGCTTGCGCACGCCGAGCGCCGCGTCGAACTGCCAGGCCGGCCGCTTGGTGAGCGCCGCGCGCGTGGCCACGAGCGCGGCCGTCAACGCGGCCGGCGTCGCATCGCCACTCACCAGCACCTCGGCCGGCGCCAGCCTGGCCAGCCAGCCCGGGAGTTCACGCTCGCCGCATTCGGTCAAACCCAGCCGCCCGCTGGCCACACCGAGCCACGCGAGGCCGAAGCTCGCCCGCTGCTGCGTCACCGCGAGCAGCAAGGTGTCGGCGCGCTCGGCCAGCAACTCGCTGTCGGTGACGGTGCCGGGCGTCACCACGCGCACCACCTTGCGCTCGACCGGCCCTTTGGACGTGGCCACGTCGCCCACCTGCTCGGCAATCGCCACCGCCTCGCCTTGCTTGATGAGCTTGCCGAGATAGCCGTCGATCGCATGCACCGGCACGCCCGCCATCACCACCGGCTCGCCGGCCGAGTTGCCGCGCGAGGTGAGCGTGATGTCGAGCAGGCGATGCGCGCGGCGCGCGTCGTCGAAAAACAGCTCGTAGAAATCGCCCATCCGGTAGAACAACAGGGTGTCCGGATGCTCGGCCTTGATGCGCAGGTACTGCTGCATCATCGGCGTGTGAGCGCTTAGGTCCTGCGGGGCCGTTGTCACGGCGCTGCGCTCGGGTGTCTCGGCTTGCCTCATGCGGCCCTGCGCTGTCGCCTGAAAGACGCCGCAGAGATGCTGGGCCGTAACCCGTTGACGAGAAGCGAGGCGGAAGGGGCGGTCATGAAGATGGAGTCGAGCAACCGGGTCGCGCCGTAGCTGAACTCGGTCGAACGGGGCACGGCATTGTGGCCGACCGTTGTTGCTGACAAAGCCGGGAGCCCCGTGGACTACCCGGCCCGAACCTGCTCCAGATGATCCATGCCTGCGAGCAGCGGCAAGATTGGTTTTACCGTCCAGCGTGATGTTGCCGGGACGGCAGCGACGATTCGGCGCACGGTGCCGCTCACGGCCACGACGACGACCCCTGCAACGCTGCGCGGAAGCTCACCGCAATTTCAGTCCCGCGATGCGGCGCGGATTGGTTCGACACCACGGCCAAATGCTGTTCCGCGATCTCCTTGACGATGGCCAAGCCCAAGCCGGCACCGCCGGCGACCGTGTCGATGCTGTTGAATCGCGCGAACGGATTTTCCATGACAGACGGCGGCAGGCCATCGCCATCGTCGGCGACTTTCAGCGTGAAGCCTTCCGGCGTCGCAGCCACGCTGATCGTGACAACGCTGGCATTGCTCGCGTGCCGGATAGCGTTGTCGACCAAGTTGGACAGCATTTCGCCCAGCAGCACTTCGCTTCCCAGCACCATGGCGGTCGTGGCTTGGCCCTCGTAGCCCAGATCAATGTCTTTAAGGGTGGCGGCTGGCAAGAGGCGCTGGATGACCTGGCGCACGAGCTCAACCAGATCGACAGGCTGTTGCATCATGCCGAGGCTGCCGGACTCGGCCTTGGCGAGCGTCAACAACTGCTCGACCAGGTGCGCCGCGCGTCGAGCACTTCCCTCGATCTCGAGCAGGCGGGCACGCAGCGGCAGTGTCTGGGCTTCGTCAAGCGCCAGCTGGGCCTGAAGCCTGAGTCCTGCGAGCGGCGTACGCAGTTGGTGGGCCGAATTGGCGATGAAATGGCTCTGCGATTGCATCGCCCGCGACAACCTCGCCATCATCAGGTTGATCGCTTCGATCAAGGCACGGACTTCAACCGGGGCCAGCGCTAGCTCCAGCGGTTGCAGATTGGCGCCCGATCGCTTGGCGGCCTGCTCTGCCAGGCGCTTCAGCGGGTCAAGCGCGACCTGAGTGCCTCGCCAGATAACGGCGACGGCCGCACCGATCATCAACGTGAACAGCAACAGCGAGCCCAGCAGGACTTGGCGCGTGACACGTTGACGCCTGCCCAGGGTCTCGCCGACTTCGATCAGCACGGGCACTTCGGTCTGCGGGACGTCCGTGACCAACGAGCCGACGCGCACGCTGACGCCCTCGACGGTGACATCGCGGAACTGAACAGCCCCGCCTGGCTCCGCATCGCGCGCCCACGCGCCCAGGTTGCCGATGGAGTCGAGCACGGTGCCGTCGCGAAGATCGATGACGCGGTAGAGCACACGCTCGCCTTCGTTTGCAAGAAGCCACTTGCGCGCCTGCGAGGGAAGGTCGACACGCACCTTGCCCTCGCGCAGCGCGAGCTGCCCGGCGAGCGTCACCACATCGTCGGACAGGGATCGGTCGTAGGCGAGGTTTGCATAGCGTTCACCCAAGGCATAAGCGGCCGCGGCACCGGCGATACCGATCACCGCCAAGGCCGGTACAAGGCGGCCGATCAGCGCCGCGCGCAATGAGTTTGCGGTCCACATCGCAGACGCAATCAAACCAACAGCTCGAGCAGGTAGCCCAAGCCGCGCACGGTGCGGATACCGACGCCCGCGGCGGCGAGCTTGCGGCGCAAGCGATAGACATAAACCTCCACGGAGTTGTCGCTCGTGGCCCGGTCGTCCGGGCCGAGCCGCTGCGCCAGCATGCCCTTGGTCATGATTCGTCCGGGACTTTGCAGCAGGGATTCAAGGATGACCGCCTCGTTGCGGGTCAGATTGAGATCAGCGCCATCGATCCATGCCTGGCGTGTCTCGGCAGACCAAGTCAAGCCTCCGAACTGCGTTGCCGCATTGTGGCCGCGTCGCAGCAGCGCGCGCACTCGCGCCTCGAACTCGGCGCGCTCGAAGGGCTTGTCGAGGTAGTCATCGGCGCCCGCATCCAGACCCATCACTCGATCCGCTGCCCGGTCGCGCGCGCTCAGGATCAGCACCGGCGTCGTCCCTCGGCGTTGGCGCAGGCGGCGAAGCACCGTCAGTCCATCGAGTCTTGGCAGCCCGAGATCGAGCACCACGAGATCGAAGGTCTCTTGCGCCAGCAGCGCATCGGCATCTCGGCCGTCCGCTACCGCACTCACGCGGTGCCCTGCGCGCTGCAGGACGCCGAGCAGCCCATCCTGCAAGGTTCGATCGTCTTCAATTACGAGGATGTGCATCGAGCCCAGCCGTTCAGATCCGTTTCAGATTGCACTCCTAGCATAGCCAGCAAGCGCATCGACAAACTGCTCTCGCATGCAGAAGCTGCAGCCCCATGATCGTCAACATAAAACTGCCTTGAAACCTAGTCTGACTCCATTGCCCATCGTGCTGCTGCACGGCCTGCTGAGCACCCCACGCGAATTCGGCATGATTGCGCTGCCCCTGCGAGCCCGTGGGGTGAAACTGATCACGCCGCAAATAGAGGGCTACACGGACGCCGACCGGCGCAAGCCCGGCGGGTGGAAGGATTGGGCGGCAGCAGCAGCGTCTGCCATCGACCGGGAGTTGGGCAAGGCTCAGCCTTTCGTGCTGGGCGGCTTGTGCTCGGGGGGCCTGATCGCGGCGGCCCTGACCATGCGTCGGGAGTTCAAGGTCCGAGCGCTGGTGATGATGTCGCCGACCTTCGACTACGACGGATGGGGCCAGACCGGTTGGCGGCATTGGCGCCGCCTGGGATATGCGCTGGGACTCGATCGCTTGATCTCGGTGGCGGAGCGGTCGCCCTATGGCATCAAGAACCCACGCATCCGGCAATGGGTCGAGCGCGACATGCAGCAACGTGCGTCCAGCGCAGCGGGTCCCTCGAGTCTGCCGCTGTGGGCGATCCATGAGGTCGACCGGCTCAAGGCGCATGTGCTCGAGCATTTGCCGCGACTGCACACCCGAACCCTTGTGATGCACGCACGCGAAGACGAAGTCTGCAGCCTGGCTGCGGTGCAACGCGCCTTCAGCACCCTGCCTGATCACGACAACTCCCTCGTGGTGCTCGAGAATTCTTATCACATGATCACGATCGACAACGACCGGCAACAAGTCGTCGCCGAGTTGTTGAAATGCGCTGGCAACACAAGCCAAGCGTCCGCCGCGATGACTCCGACTCGGGATGCGCAAGCTTCGCAGCAACTGCCGCTCGCGGTCGCGCGCACCGCCTGATTACTTAAAGGAAATTCCATGTCCGACACCATTGCCGAATTGCGCAAATTGATCCAGAAGTCCTACGACGTCGATCTAACGAGCATCGATCCCCACAAACCCTTGTCTGAATTCGGACTGGACTCGCTCTCGTTGGCCGAACTCGTGTTCATCATCGAAGACCATTTCCACATCGACTACCCCGACGACCGCACGGGCGTTCAGACACTCGCCGAGCTGGCCGATGTCGTCGACGACATGCGCGCGCTGGCCCCGGCGACATGAAGGGCCGCCGCGTGCTGGTCACCGGGCTCGGCCTGGTGTCGCCGCACGGTGACGATCCCGAGCGCGTGTTTGAAGCGCTGCTGCAGGGTCGTTCGGCCATCGGGCTGTGGGGTCGTGACGAACTGCCACCTGTCGTGGTCGCCCGGGCCCCGTTTGCGCCCGAGCCCTGGTTCACCAAGCTGCAGCTCGTTGGCACGGACCGCGTGAGCCAGATGGCGGTCGCCGCGGCTGAATCTGCCCGGGCCGATGCGCATTGGCCAGACAAGCTGGACCCCGAGCGAGTCGGCATCTTCATCGGCAGTGGCATGGGGGGAGCCACCGCGCTCGATGACGCCTACGAGGCCTTGCGGCTCCAGCGTCGCATGTCGCCGCTGAGCGTGGTGGCCGGGATGACCAATGCGCCAGCGGCACACATCGCCATGCGCGTCGGCGTGCACGGGCCGGTCTACACCTATTCGGTGGCCTGCGCCTCGTCCGCTCTGGCGATCGCCGAGGCGGCCAAGGCCATTGCGGCCGGGGAAATCGACATCGCAATTGCCGGGGGCGCCGAGGCGCTGCTCGTGCCGGGTGTCGTACGTGCATGGCAGGCCTTGCAGACGCTGGCCACGCCCGATCTCGTCGAACCTGGCCGCTCCTGCCGCCCCTTCGACGTCAGCCGCTCCGGGCTCGTTCTGGGCGAGGGGGCCGCCATGCTGGTGCTCGAATCGCATGAACACGCGCTCGCTCGCAGCGCCGTTCCCTATGCCGAACTGGCGGGCTCGGGCGTGAGCTGCGACGCAAGCCATCTCACCAAGCCGCACAGCCAGGGACAAGTGCGCGCTCTCGGGAATGCCCTGCGCTCGAGTGGCCTGGCGGCAGACGATATCGGCTACTGCAACGCGCACGGCACTGCGACGCTGGTGGGCGATGCGGTCGAGTGCGAAAGCTTGCTGCACGTTTGGGGGGACTCGATCGCAGGGCTGCGAGTCAGTTCGACCAAGTCGATGCATGGTCACCTGCTGGGCGCCGCCGGCGCGCTCGAAGCTCTCATCACGATCCTGGCATTGAACAGACGCCAGGCGCCGCCCACGGCCACGTGCCGCAATTTGGATGCGGCCTGCAACATTCCCATCATTGGCGAGTCCGCCGAGGAGCTGCCAAACCTCCGCGCGGCCATCAGCAATTCTTTTGCCTTCGGCGGTACCAACGTCGTGCTGGCTTTCACACGCGTCGATTGACCCGGGCCGGATCGCGACACCGCGGCCGACGTCCGCAGCGCCACTCAGCGGCGCGAGCGGTTTGCCCTTGACCGTCACCCCGAGTTGCGCAAGCCCGCCGCCACGCCATTGATCGACATGTGGATGCCGCGTTGCACCCGTGCGTGCAACTCGTCCGCCTTGGCGCCTGACTCCTGCTGCGCGCGGTAGCGCCGCATCAGCTCGACCTGCAGGTGGTTGAGCGGGTCGAGGTAGGGCCGGCGGTGCTCGATGGCGCGCGCCAGCGACGGGTCGGCCGCCAGGCGCGAGGCTTGGCCGGTGATGGTGGCCAGCGCCTCCTGCGTGCGCCGCCATTCCGCCTCGACCCTGCCGAAGATCTTCTTGGCCATGCGCCGCTCGGGTACCAGCTCGGCGTAGCGCGCCGCGACCGCCAGGTCGCTCTTGGCCAGCACCATGTCCATGTTGGACAGCAAGGTGCGAAAGAACGGCCACTGCCTGTTCATCTGCGCCAGCAGCGCGACCCCGCTCTCGCGCCCCTGCGCAAAGTCCGACAGCAACCGCTCCACCGCCGCGCCGAAGCCGTACCACCCCGGCAGCGCCACGCGGCATTGGCCCCAGCTGAAGCTCCAGGGAATGGCGCGCAGGTTGTCGATCGAGCGCGCGGGCGCGCCTTCCTTGGGCCGTGCGGCGGGCCGCGAGCCGATGTTCAGCTCGGCGATCTCGCGGATCGGCGTGGCCGCAAAGAAATAGTCGCCAAAGCCCGGCGTCTCGTAGACCAGCGCGCGGTAGGCGGCCATGCTGTGCTCCGACAACGCGGCGGCGGCGTCCAGAAAGCGCTGCGGCACCTTGCGCGTCGGCCGCAACAAACTGGCTTCCAAGGTGGCGGCCACCAGCGTCTCGAGGTTGCGCCGCCCGATCTGCGGGTTGCCGTACTTGGAGGCGATCACCTCGCCCTGCTCGGTCAGGCGCAGTTGGCCGTGTACCGTGCCCGCCGGCTGCGCCAGGATGGCCTGGTAGCTCGGCCCGCCGCCGCGCCCGTGAAACAGGCGCAAGCGAATGCCGTGCTCGGCTTGCAGCGGCGCAAAGAAATCCACCAGCGCGATCTCGGCGCGGTAGAGCTCCCAGTTGCTGGTGAAGAAGCCGCCGTCCTTGTTGCTGTCGGAATAGCCCAGCATCACGTCTTGCTCGCCGCCGGAGGCACGCAGCATTTGCACGATGCCCGGCAGGCCGTAGAAGCCGCGCATGATGGCGGCCGCCTGCCGCAGATCGGCGATGGTCTCGAACAGCGGCACGACGATCAGCTCGGCGCGCGCCTGGTGCTCGCCCGTGCCGCTGAGCACCCCCGTCAGCAGCCCGGCTTCTTTCTGCAGCAGCAGCACCTCGAGCAGGTCGCTCACCGCCTCGGTGTGAGAAATGATGCAGTGGCGAATGGCCTCTGGTCCAAAGCGCGCCCGCAGCTCGCGTGCGGCCTCGAACACCGCCAGCTCGCCCTCGGCCTGCGCGCTGTAGACGGCGCCGCGCACGCGCAGGCTGCGCGCGTCGTTCAGCAGCGCCAGCAGCCGCTCGACCTTGGCGGCCTCGGGCAGCGAGGCGTAGTCGGCCTCGATGCGCGCCACGCGCATCAGCTCGGCGAGCACCGCCTCGTGCTGGTCGGAGCTTTGCCGCAGGTCGACGGTGGCGAGCTGAAAACCGAACACCTGCACCGCGCGGATCAAAGGCCGCAAACGCCCGACCGCGAGCGCCGCGCCGCTGTGGCCCGCCAGCGAGGTCTCGACGGTGCGCAGGTCGTCGAGCAGCGCACCCGCGCCCGGGTAGGGCGCGGAGGGCGCTGCCGCATGGCGCAGCGCCTCGGTGCCGGTGAGCGCGTGCAAGGTGCCGGCCAGGCGCGCGTAGACGCCGATCAGCGCGCGCCGGTAGGGCTCGTCGAGCCGGTGCTCGCTGAAGTCGCCGGAGCGCTCGGCGAGCGCCTGCAAAGCCGGTGTCACCGGCACCAGCAGGGCCGACATCGACAGCTCGGCGCCCAGCTCGTGGACCTCGGTCAGGTAGAAGCGCAGCGCGGTCTCGGCATGGCGCGCGAGCGACAGGCGCAGCGTGTCGGCACCCACGTTCGGGTTGCCGTCGCGGTCGCCGCCGATCCAGTTGCCCATGCGCAGGAACGGCGGCAGCTCGAGCCCGCCCAGGCGCTGCTCGAGCTCGGCGTAGAGGCGCGGCACCTCGCGCAGGAAGGTGCTCTGGTAGTAGGACAGCACGTTGTTGATCTCGTCGGCCACGCTCAGCTTGGAGGTGCGCAGCAGCCGCGTTTGCCACAACTGCTGCACGCGCGCGCGCAGCATGGCCTCGTTGGCCGCACGCTCGCGCTCGGTGACCAGCGATTCGCGCGCGCCGATCAGCACGCTGACGGCGCGCTCCGCGTCGAGCACGCTCTTCCTCTGCACCTCGGTCGGGTGGGCCGTGAGCACCGGCGAGATGTAGGCCTGCGCGAGCAGCGCCGCCACGTCCGAGGGCTGCAGGCCGGCCTTGGCCAGGCGGGCCATGCAAGTCGCGAGCGAGCCGTCCTCGGGCTGGTTGCGCCGCTCCTGCGCCTGCAGCCGGCGCACGTGGTGGTTGTCTTCGGCCAGGTTGGCGAGGTGCGAGAAATAGCTGAAGGCGCGCACCACCGACACGGCCTGCTCGACCGA
>NZ_JANMWL010000160.1:0-2244 GCF_031393925.1 Methylibium sp.
CCAGGTCGTCGACGTTTCTGGCATCCAGCCCGTCGAGCGCCCGGTGCAGACGCGGCCATGCGTCGGCCTGGTCGAGCACGTGACGGTAGGCTGCGGCGGTGATGGCAAAACCGTTGGGCACGCGCACGCCCTGGGGCGCCAACTCGCGGACCATCTCGCCGAGCGACGCGTTCTTGCCGCCCACCGACGCCACGTCGGCAACGCCGACGTCGGAAAACCAGCGGATGTAGTTCATGGCAGCGTCGCCGCGCTCAGGCTGCCTGCGCGAAGGCGGCGAGGGCGGACACATGGGCCATCTTCACTCTGCGGTGGCCTCCGCAGGAAGGGCAGACGAGTTGCATAGACACCATCCTTCATTCAAGAGCCCGGCCGCAGGCCAAGCTTGCGCGACGATGCTGCTGCCACCGTCGCATGGAAACATTGATAAATCGCAAGTCCGTCGCACGCGCTTGCGCGATCCTCTCGATCATGGAAGCCTTCATGGATCGCGTCGAGGCCGGACGCCTGCTGGGGCAGCGCCTGGCTGCGCTGAGGCTGGTCGATCCCGTGGTTCTGGCGCTGCCGCGCGGCGGCGTGCCCGTGGCGGCCGAGGTGGCCCGCGCGCTGCACGCACCGCTCGACTTGCTGATGGTGCGCAAGATCGGCGCGCCCGGTCAGCGCGAACTAGCCGTCGCCGCGGTGGTCGATGGCGGCCATCCCGAGATCGTGGTCGACGAGGAGAGCCTGCGCCTGAGCGGCGCCGACCGAGCCTATGTCGATGCCGAGGCTGCGCATGAACTGAAGGAAATCGAACGGCGCCGCGCGCTGTACCTGCGCGGTCGTGGGCCGGTGCCGCTGGCCGGCAAATCGGTGGTTCTTGTGGACGACGGCATCGCCACCGGAACGACGGTGCGTGCCGCACTCAAGGCGCTGCAGCGCTCCAACGCGGCGTGTCTGGTGCTGGCGGTGCCGGTGGCGCCGGCCGACACCGCGGCGCAATTGCGCGCCGAGGTCGACGACCTCGTGTGCCTGTCGCAGCCGGAGTTCTTTCACGCTGTCGGCGCGCACTACCGCGATTTCCATCAGATCGAGGACGACGAAGTCATCGCGCTGCTCGATACGGCCAGACGCGATTTCGCAAAGCGGGCGTCGCCGTGACGGCAGGAAGAGTGACAACGCAGCGCTTCGATGTCTGCAACGGCGACGCCGACGGCCTGTGCGCCGCGCTGCAGTGGCGGCTCCATGAGCCGGTGCCCGCCACGCTGCTGACCGGGTTGAAGCGCGAGATCGCGCTGCTCGAGCGCGTGCACGCGAACGCCGGCGACGAAGTCAACGTCTTCGACCTGTCGATGCAGCGCAACCGGGCCGCGCTGCTGGGCCTGCTCGGCGTCGGCGTGCGCGTGCGCTACTTCGATCACCATGCGGTGCGCGACATCCCCTCCCATCCCGTGCTCGAAGTGCAGGTCGACTGCGCCAGCGACGTCTGTACCAGCCTGCTGGTCGACCGCTGCATCGGCGGTGCCTTTCGCGCCTGGGCGCTGGTCGGCGCCTACGGTGACAACCTGGCAGGCGTCGCCGACCGCTTGGCGATCGATTCCGGCATCGGCAGCGACGACAGACTTCGGCTGCGCCGGCTCGGCGAGACGATCAACTACAACGCCTACGGCGACGACGAGCGCGATGTGTGCATCGCCCCGGCGCGCCTGTATGCGGTCATGGCGCGCTACCGCAATCCGCACGACATGCTCGCGCACGAAGGCATTGCCGACGCGATCGACACACAGCGCCGCGCCGACCTGCGGCAGGCCTTGGCCTGGCCGCCGCATTGGCAAGACGCACGCGGCAGCGTGCTCGTTCTTCCCGACGCGGCGTGGAGCCGGCGCGTGCTCGGCTGCCTCGCCAACGAGCTGGCCAACGCCCAGCCGCAGCGCGCCCATGCGGTGCTCAAGCTGCAGGGTACGGGCGCGTACGTGGTCAGCGTGCGCGCGCCGCTCGCGTCGCCGTCGGGCGCCGATGAGCTGTGCAGCCGCTTCGGCGGGGGCGGTCGCGCGCGTGCCGCCGGCATCGACGGCCTGCCGGCGGCCGATCTCGAACGCTTTCTCGCGGCCTTTGCAAGCACGCGCTGGGGCGAGCAGGCTCCCATGCGTCCATGATGACGGCGGCTCTGGTCAGCGCACTCATCGTTGACCTCCTGTACGTGTGCGCACCGGGACTTACGCCGTACGACTTTCCTTCGGTTTGTCCGGCAAGTGAGCGATGAACCAG
>NZ_JANMWL010000170.1:0-5680 GCF_031393925.1 Methylibium sp.
GCACCGGGCACCGATGCGGCACCCTGCCAAGGCAGCGGTTTGACCGTCGCACCGGGGCGCAGCTTCTGGAAGCCGTCGACCATCACCTGTTCGCCGGACTGCAGCCCGGCGAGGATCACCCACTGGCCGTCCTGCGCCTGACCTACCTTCACCGGCCGCGAACTGACCTTGCCGTCGGCGCCGACGACCATCACGCTGTCGCCCTGGCCCGAGCGGCTCACCGCCTGCTGCGGCAGCAACACCGCGTCGCTGGCCTGTGCTTGCTCGAGACGCCCGCGCACATAGAGCCCGGGTAGCAGCACGCCCTCGGGGTTCGGTACCTCGGCGCGCAAAGTGACCTGCCCCGAACTCGGGTCGACCGACAGGTCGGAGAACAGCAGCCGCCCCGGTTGCGAATAGGCGCTGCCGTCGTCGAGCAAGACGCGCACCAGCGCGGCCTCTGAGCCGCTCGCGCGCTGCAGCCGGTTGCTGTCGAAGGCCTTGCGCAACCGCAGCACCTCGCTGGCAGGCTGGGTGAAGTTGATGTACATCGGGTCAATCTGCTGGATCAGCGCCAGCTGCGTCGCCTCGCCCTGCCCGACCAGCGCGCCCTCGGTCACCAGCGAGCGACCGATGCGCCCCGAGATCGGCGCCGTGACGGAGGCATAGCCAAGGTTGATGCGCGCACTTTGCAGCGCCGCTCGGGCGGCGGCCACGCCGGCCTCTGCCTGCTTGCTCGCGGCCACCGCGTTGACGTAGTCCTGCTTGCTGATGGCATTGGCCTCCAGCAGCGGCCCCAGACGCTCGGTCTGCGAGGCGGCCTGGGTCAGGTTGGCCTCGGCCCGCGCGAGGGCGGCCTGGGCACTGTCGGCCAAGGCCCGGTAGGGTGCCGCGTCGATGCGAAACAGCGGCTGCCCGGCCTTTACGTCGCTGCCCTCGCGAAACAAGCGCTCGAGCAGGATGCCGCTGGCACGCGCCCTCACCTGCGCGGTGCGCGACGCCTCGAGTCGCCCCGGCAGCTCGGTCACCAAACCCACGGCGCGCGGCACCGCGCTCACCACGCCCACCTCGACCGGTGGCGCGCCGATTGCCGCCGCTGCGTTCGGCGCTTCGCCCTGCTTGGGGCCGCAGGCACCCAGCACCAAGGCCAGCAAGGCCGCCGCGGCAGCATTGAGGCACGGCGGACGCGATGACATGAACAGGGCGGCGGATGGATTCATGACGTTGTTAAAGGCAGACATCGTTGTTCTTTGGGTTCGGAGCGCGCCTTAGGGTCCGTGAGCCACGAAGCCCGCGTTCGGCAAGGGTTGTAGCGGATGATGCTTGACGCTGGAGGGCACGACCCTGGCGCCGGCTCAACGCGGCACCAAGGTCAGCACCCGCCCTGCTCGGCCGTCACCCCACACCGGCAGGTACTCATTGCGCGACCAGCGCTCGACGAAGTTGCGGTAATCGTTGCTCAATGCCAGCCCGCTCTGGCCGCTCGAATGCATGAAGCGCGACTTGGCGCGATCGCCAAGATCGTAAATGGCGCGCAGGCTCGGGCCGTGCTCGTCCAGGTAAAGCTCGCCGGTCGTCGCGTCGGGTCGCAGGCCCACCCGCGACACGTTGACGGTGTAGGTGTCGCCGCCGACCGGCGTGCGCAGCTCGAACCACGGCGCCAGACCCGCAACGCGGCTGAACGGCCGGTGTTCGGAGCGCGCCGTGTGCGCCTGGCCCCAGCGCCACTGGGTGACATCGGGCCCCTGCAGCGCCTGCAATTCGTCCAGCGCGCGGGTGAAGGCCGCGTCCGACTGCCCGGCGCAGGTCTCGACGACCGGCGTGCGCTGGTCGTCGCACCAGCCGGTGTCGTCGCGCTCGAGCACGCCTTCGAGCGCATCGCGAAAGCCGCGGCTGGCCAACTGGCGCTCGAGCAGCACGGGGCCGACGTCGTCGGAAAACACGCCGTGCGTGAGCTGGCGCGCCCAGGCCCAGAAGATCAGCGGCGCGGCGCGCTCGGCGGTCATCGTGCCCTCGAAGCCTTTGAGCTCGTGCTGCGCCGCCGCCGCCAGCGCGTGGGGGGACTTCGCGCGCTGCAGCAACGGCAGCAGGCGCTGCGTTGCCGCTGAAAACACGTCGGCCTGGATCGCCGCGAGGCTCTCGACGCTGTGCAGCGGCCGTGCCGCGAGCAACTGCTCGATGCGTTGCTGCCGGTACGGCGGCGCCCACTCGCTGGTGATGTAGTGCGGGTACTGCGGGCCATGCACGCGCTGGTTGGCCGTGGCGATCCAGCCGCGGGCGGGGTCACGCTCGCGCGGTGTCTCGCTCGCCGCCACGAAGCCGGCCCAGTCGTAGCGGGCGTCCCAGCCGGGCGCCGGTGCCAGCCCGCGCAGGTCGTTGTCGGGCCGGCGCAGCGGCACGCGGCCGGCCGCCACCATGGCGATGCGCTCGGCGTCGGCCACCACCATGTTTTGCATCGGTGCGACGTACTGCGCCGAGGCGGCGATGAACTCGTCGACCGAGCGCGCCCGGTTGAACGCCAGGCCAGCATCGAGCGTGGCGCTGGCGTCAGCGTCAAGCGCGGTCCAGCGCAGCGCCAAGGCATAGCCCGGCGCCGCCGGGCCCTCGGGATCGATGCCGACCAGGCCAGCGACTGCGCCGCCCGCGTCGGAGATCACCGGGCCGTGGCGGCTCTGCCGTGCGTTGAAGGCAACGTCGGGCTGGCCTTTCACGCGGATCGTCTCGGCGAACTGCTCGAACTGCGCCCAGCCGTCGGGTGTCTCGTAGCGCTGCTTGGTGCCGGGCGCGTCAGCGGTGTTAATGCGCTCGAGGTAGAGGTCCTGCACGTCGGGTGCGGTATTGGTAAAGCCCCAGGCGACATGCTCGTTTTGACCCAGCACCACCAGCGGCAGGCCCGGCATGGTGGCGCCCGCCACCTTCAGGCCGGGCGCCTCCAGACGCGCAAAGTACCAGAGCGCCGGTGCGCTGAGCTTGAGGTGCGGATCGTTGGCCAGCAGCGGGCTGCCGGTCCTGCTCCGCGTGCCTGCGACGACCCAATTGTTGGAGCCGGCCCCCTCCACCGCTGACTCGGGCTGCCACGGCAGCGCGAGCCCGGCCGTGGCGCCGGGCGCGGGCTTGTCTGCGCTGATGCCCAGGCGCCGGTACAGGCCCGCGTAGTCTTGCGTGGCCAGCGGCGTTTCACCCGGATATGGCGGCAGCAGCTGCGCAATGCGCTCGGTGGGCATCAGCAGGGCCAGCTTCAGGCGCAGCAACTCGCTGCCCCAGTTGGCGCCGAGGTCCCAGGCCATCATGGTTGACCAGCCGAGGCTGTCGAGCGGGCTCCAGGCCTGCGGTTGAAGGCCCAGCAGTACGAATTCTGGCGGGCGCGCGGCGAGGTGTTCTGCGATGAAAGCGTTGATGCCGGCGCTGTAGGCCTCGAGCATGCCGCGCACGTCGGGGCTCGCCTGTTGCCACTGGCGCTCGGCGCTGCGCCGCACGCCGAGCGCGCGCAGGAACTTGTCGGCCTCGAGCGCGTTCGCGCCGAAGGCCTCGGCCAGACGACCGGAGGCGATGCGCTTGTGCGTCTCGAGCTGCCACAAGCGGTCTTGTGCGTGCGCAAAGCCCAGGCCGAACCAGGCGTCTTGCAAGGAGGCCGCGCGGATGGTGGGAATGCCGTGCGCGTCGCGCTCGATGGTGAGCGCCGCGCGCAGGCCGCCGGCCTGCAGCCGACCCTCGGTCGTGGGCAGGGCGCGCTGTCGATAGACCAACCCGGCTGCCGCGAGCAGCACCACGAGCGCCAACACGGCCAGCAGGCCGCGAACGAGCCATTTCATGCCGCCCGATCAGTCGCGACGCAGGAAGTCCGCCTTGCCGAGTTCAACGCCGTTGTGGCGCAGCAGCGCATAGGCGGTGGTCAGATGGAAAAAGAAATTGGGCAGCGCAAAGTGCGTGAGGTAGTCCTCGCCGGAGAACTGCAAGGGCTCGCGGCCGCGCACCGGCACGCTGATGGCCTTGTTCTCGGTGCCATTGATCTGCTCGGGCGCCACGCTCTTCACGTAGGCGATGGTCTTTTCGATGCGCTCCTGCAACTGCACGAGGGTCGACTCGGTGTCGACGAACTTCGGTGCCTCCACCCCGGCCAGGCGCGCCACGCCGAACTTGGCGCCGTCGCAGGCGATCTGCACCTGCTTGGCCAGCGACAGCATGTCGGGCGCGAGCCGCGCGGTGAGCAAGGTGTCGGGGTCGAAGCCGCGGGCCTGCGCATGCGCGAGTGCCTTGTCGAGCCATTTCGAGAGGTTGCCCAGCATGCCCAGGTAAATGGGCACGCAGGTCGAATGCATCGAAAGCGCCATCGCGGTCTCCTCGGGTCGGTGTCGATCGATGCTAACGGTAACGGTGCGGCGACGCTTCGCCGGTCAACGCGGGCTCGGCGGCATGCACAATCCGTGGCTGAATTCGGCACCCTGGCCTCATGAACATCACCATCTTGGACGACTATCAGGACGCGGTCCGCAAGCTGCCCTGCGCCGCCAAGCTCGACGGCTACAACGCCAAGGTCTTCACCAACACCGTCAAGGGCATCGGCCAGCTCTCGGTGCGTCTGCGCGACGCCGAAGTGCTGGTGCTGATCCGCGAGCGCAGCCACTTCCCGCGCCAGCTGCTGGAGAAGCTGCCCAAGCTCAGGCTGATTGCGCAAACCGGCCGCGTCGGGCCGCACATCGACATCGACGCCTGCACGCGCCTGGGCATCGCGGTGGCCGAGGGCGTGGGGTCGCCGGTGGCGCCGGCCGAGCTGACCTGGGCGCTGACCATGGCAGCGATGCGGCGGCTGCCGCACTACATCGCCAGCCTCAAGCACGGCGCATGGCAGCAATCGGGCCTGCGCTCGGCCTCGATGCCGCCGAACTTCGGCCTGGGCATGGTGCTCCGGGGCAAGACGCTGGGGATCTGGGGCTACGGGCGCGTCGGCCAGCTCGTCGCGGGCTATGGCCGGGCCTTCGGCATGAAGGTGATCGTGTGGGGCAGCGAGGACTCGCGCGACAAGGCCGCTGCCGACGGCTGCGCTGCGGCACCGACGCGTGAGGCGCTGTTCGAGAGCAGCGATGTGTTGTCGCTGCACCTGCGCCTGGCCGACGTCACGCGCGGCATGGTGACCCTCGACGACCTGCAGCGCATGAAGCCGAGCGCGCTGTTCGTGAACACCTCGCGCGCCGAACTGGTCGCCGAAGGCGCGCTGGTCTCGGCGCTCAACCGCGGGCGCCCCGGCATGGCCGCCGTGGATGTCTACGAGAGCGAGCCGATCATGCAGGGCATGCCGCTGCTGCGCCTGGAGAATGCCGTGTGCACGCCGCACCTTGGCTATGTCGAGCTGGACAGCTACGAGTCCTACTTCGGCGCGGCCTTCGACAACGTCATTGCCTTCATCAAGGGCGAGCCCACCAACGTCGTCAACCCCGAGGCGCTCAAGGTGATGCGTGGGTAGCGTCACCACGCGGCGCCGCACGCCGCCGCACGACAAGACGCCGCGAGGCGCCGCTCAGCGCGGACTCTCGAAGAACACGTAAGTGGCGTAGTCGCCAACCTCGAAGTACACGCGCTTCTCGCTCGCGTCGACCTTGTTGTCGAGGTTCTCGTCGAGCACGCCGTAGCCGAAGCGATAGGCGCGCGGCAGACCGTCGTCGGTGCCCAGAGCGGTGCTCAACTTGTCGACCTTGAGGAAGCG
>NZ_JANMWL010000191.1:0-3724 GCF_031393925.1 Methylibium sp.
CGGGCGGCGCGTGGCGCGCTGGGTGCTGCATCCGGTCACGCTGTACTTCCTGCTCGCGGCCGGTGGCCCGCGGCGCCATTCGCGCCGCTACCTCGGCCGCGTGCTCGGCCGACCCGCCGGCTGGCGCGACCTCTACTGCCATTTCCACGCCTTCGCCTCGACGATTCTCGACCGCGTCTACCTGCTCGGCGGGCGCTCGGACCTGTTCGAAATCAGCGTCCACGGTGAAGCGCTGATCGACGCCACCCTGGCCGAAGGCCGCGGCGCCTTCCTGGTGGGCGCGCACCTGGGCAGTTTCGAGGCGCTGCACGCGGTCGGCCGCGACCGCACCGGCCTGCGCATCGCCATGGTCATGTACCAAGGCAACGCCCGGCTCATCAGCGCCGCGCTGCGCGCCATCGCGCCCGGGCACCGCGCCGAGATCATCGCGCTCGGCCGCGTGGATTCGATGCTCGCGATCCGCGACTGGCTCGACGGCGGTGGCCTGGCCGGCCTGCTCGCCGACCGGGCGCTGCCGGGCGAATCGCAGCGCGCCACCAGCCTGCGGCTGTCTTTTCTGGGCCGCGAGGCCGAATTCAGCGACGGGCCGTTTCGCCTCGCGGCGCTGCTGCGCCGACGCGTCATCTTCATGGCCGGGCTCTACGGCGGGGGTGCCCGCTACGATGTGCGCTTCGAGCTGCTGGCCGATTTCAGCGATCGCATCAGCGACCCGGCCGAGCGCGAGCGCCGCATCCGCGAGGCGGTAGAGGCCTATGCCGCGCGGCTCGAAGCCTGGTGCCGGGAATGGCCCTACAACTGGTTCAACTTTCATGATTTCTGGCATGAAGACACTGCGTCGTGACGTGCTCGGGCTGCTCGCTGCATGGCTGCTCGCCCCGAGCGGCGCGCCCGCGGCGGCGTTCGACCTGGCGCAGCTCATGGCGCTGTTGGCGGCCAGGAAAAGCGGCGAGGCCAACTTCAGCGAGCAGCGCTTCGTGCAAGGCCTGGACGCGCCGCTCGCCGCCAGCGGCGTGCTCGGCTTCGTCGCCCCCGACCGGCTGATGCGCCGCACCTTGCAACCCCGCGCCGAAGCCATGCTGGTCGACGGCAACACGCTCACGCTCACGCGCAATGGCCGCACGCGCAGCTTCGCGCTCGACGCCACGCCCGAAATGGTGGCGCTGGTGGAGGCGATGCGCGGCACCTTGAGCGGCAATGCGTCCACGCTCGAGCGGCACTTTCGCATTGCGCTCGACGGCGACGCGCAGCGCTGGATGCTCGAGCTCACGCCGCTCGAGGACGCGCTCGCACGCCAGGTGCTGAGCGTGCGCCTGGGTGGGCGCGCGGGCGAGCTGCTCAGCGTGGAGCTGCTGCTCACCGGCGGCGACCGCTCGGTGATGACGATCGAGCCGGTGCGCGGCGCCACTGCTGCGGCCTCGGCGCCGTGACCGGCGGCGCGCCGCACGCGCGCAGCCGGCGCGCGCCGACGCTCGCGGTGTGGCTGTGGCTCGCCGCCATGCTGCTGGGTGCCGCACTGATCGGCCGTGCGCGCTTTACCGCCGACCTGTCGGCTTTTTTGCCGGCACACCCCAACGCGCAGCAGCAGGTGCTCATCGAGCAGCTGCAAAGCGGCATCGCGGCGCGCACCCTGCTGCTCGGCATCGAGGGCGGCGACGCCACCGAGCGCGCTGCGGCGTCGCGCGCGCTCGCCAGGGCGCTGCGCGCCAGCGGCCTGTTCGAGCAAGTCCAGAACGGTGACCGCAGCGGCGACGCGGCCAGCGACGCGGATTGGCAGGCCATCGGCGACTGGGTCGTCACGCATCGCTACCAGTTGAGCCCGGCCGTCACGCCCGAGCGCTACACCGCCGCGGGCCTGCGCGACGCCATCGACGAAACGCTCTCGCTGCTTGGCACACCGGCCGGCAACGCGCTCAAGCCGCTGCTGGCGCGCGACCCGACCGGCGAGACGCAGCGCATCGCCGAATCGCTCATTGCTCCGAGCATGCCCAGGAGCGAGCAGGGCGTGTGGGTCGCGCGCACCGCGCCGCGCGCGCTGCTGCTGGCCACCACGCGCGCGGCGGGCGCTGACCTCGACGCGCAGTCCGCCGCAATCGCGCGCGCGCGCAGCGCTTTTGGCGCGCTCAGCGCGCCCGCGACACCCGCCTCGCCGCAGTTGCGGCTGCTCGCCAGCGGCCCGGGCGTGTTCGCGGCGCAAAGCCGCGCGCAGATCGAGCGCGAGGTGCGCTTGCTGGCGATCGTCGGCAGCGTGGTGATGGGCAGCTTGCTGCTGCTGGCCTTTGCCTCGCTGCGCGCACTCGCCGTGGCGATGCTGCCGGTGGCGACCGGCATCGTCGCTGGCATCGTGGCGGTGAGCCTGACCTTCGGCGCGGTCCACGGCATCACGCTCGGCTTTGGCAGCACGCTCATCGGCGAGGCGGTCGATTACGCCATTTACTTCCTGATCCAGGCGCGCGGCGCGCCCGCGTCCGCGCCGCTCGGCTCGGCGGGTGACGGCCCGCCCGTGGTGCGCGGCTGGCTGCGCTGGCGCGACGAGAACTGGCCGACCGTGCGCCTGGGCCTGCTCACTTCGGTGTGCGGCTTCGCGGCGCTGGCGTTCTCCGGCTTCCCCGGTCTCGCGCAGCTCGGCGTATTTTCGGTGGCCGGGCTCACCGGCGCGGCGCTCGCCACACGCTATGTGCTGCCGGTGCTCATGCCCGACGGCGCCAGCGGCCGCGGCGTGCTGCGTACACCGCTCGGGCGCTTGGCGGCCGAGGGCGTGCGCGTGTTGCCGCGACTTCGCGTCCCATTCCTCGTGCTCGCGGCGCTGGCGGTCGCGTCGCTCGCGCTGCAAGGCGGGCCGCTCTGGCGAGCCAACCTCGGCTCGCTGAGCCCGGTGCCGCTGGCGGCGCAGCAGCTCGATGCCCTGCTGCGCGCCGATCTCGGCGCCAGCGACGCCGGCACCTTGGTGGTCGCCAACGGCCGCGACATGCAAGCCGCACTGCGCGCCGCCGAGGCGGCCGGACAGCGCCTGGATGCGCTGGTCGAGCAGGGCCTGCTCGCCGGCTACGAGACGCCGGTGCGGCTGCTGCCGAGCGTGGCCGCGCAGCAGCGACGCCTGGCCAGCCTGCCTGAACGCGAGGCCTTGCTGGCGCGCTTGGCCGAGGCCACCGCGGGTGGGCCCCTCGCGCCCGGGCGCCTCGCGCCGTTCGTCGACGAGGTGCAGGCGGCCCGCACCGTGGCGCCGATCGAACGGGCGGCACTCGATGGTTTGCCGATCACCCCGGCCATCGACGCGCTGCTGTTCGCGCGCCGCGCCGGGGGCTACTCGGCGCTGATGCCGCTGCGGCCCACGCCCGCCTCCGGCGGGCTGGGTTCGGACGCCGCCTCCGGCGGGCTTGGTTCGGACGCCGCCTCCGGCGGGCTTGGTTCGGACGCCGCCTCCGGCGCGCCTCGTTCGGACGCGGCCCCCGGCGTGCTCGACGCCGCGCGCGTGCGCACCGCCCTGCAGGGGCTCTCGCCCACGCACGACATCCAGGTGGTCGACATCGGCCCTGAACTCGCGAGCCTGTACCGCGGCTACCTGCACGAGGCCTTCGTGCAGGTAGCACTCGGTGCGCTCGCGGTGGTGGCGCTGCTGGCGCTTTACCTGCGCTCGGCGCGGCGGCTCGTCACCGTCTGCCAGCCGCTGGCGATCGCGGTGCTGCTGACCTTGGCGGGCCTGTCGCTGGCCGGCGTGGCGCTGGGC
>NZ_JANMWL010000211.1:0-9106 GCF_031393925.1 Methylibium sp.
CTCCGGCGCCCACGGCCACTTCGAGCTGACCCATTCGCTGGCGGCCTACACGACTGCCAAGGTGCTGACCGAGGTGGGGGTCAAGACGCCGGTGTTCAGCCGCATCTCTACCGTGGCTGGGGGGTCGGGCTCGTCCGACACCCCGCGTGACGTGCGCGGCTTTGCGATCAAGTTCTACACCTCGCAGGGCAACTGGGACCTGGTGGGCAACAACATCCCGGTGTTCTTCATCCAGGACGCGATCAAGTTCCCCGATCTGATCCATGCCGTGAAGATGGAGCCCGACCGCGGCTTCCCGCAGGCGGCCACGGCGCACGACACCTTCTGGGACTACATCTCGCTGACCCCCGAGTCGATGCACATGGTGATGTGGATCATGTCCGACCGCACGCTGCCCCGGTCGCTGCGGATGATGGAGGGCTTCGGCATCCACAGCTTTCGCCTGATCAATGCGCAGGGTGAATCGACCTTCGTAAAATTCCACTGGCGTCCCATGCTCGGCCTGCAGTCGACCCTCTGGGACGAGACCGTCAAGATCACCGGCGCCGATGCCGACTTCCACCGTCGCGACCTGTTCGAGGCCATCGAGGAGGGTGCATTTCCCGAGTGGGAGTTGTCCGTCCAGCTCTTTACCGAGAAGGAAGCGGACGCCTTCCCCTTCGATCACCTCGACTCCACCAAACTGATCCCTGAGGAACTCGTGCCTTTGAGGGTGATCGGCCGCATGGTGCTCGACCGCTGGCCCGACAACTTCTTTGCCGAGACCGAGCAGGTGGCGTTCTGCCCCTCGCACATCGTTCCCGGCATTGATTTCTCGAACGACCCGCTATTGCAGGGCCGGCTCTTCTCGTACCTCGATACGCAGTTGTCGCGCCTGGGCTCGCCCAATTTCCACCAGCTCCCGATCAACGCGCCCAAGTGCCCCTTCGCCAACCAGCAACGCGACGGCCACATGCAGATGCAGCAGCCCAAGGGCAGGGTGGCCTACGAGCCCAGTTCGCTCGCGAAGGATTCGGCGCGTGAGAGCCCGAGCGGATTTCGCAGCTTCCCCGCTGCCGAAAACGGCGAGCGCGGGCGCGTGCGCGCCGAGAGTTTTGCCGACCATTACTCGCAGGCACGGCTTTTCTACCTGAGCCAGACCGTGCCCGAGCAGGCGCATATCGCCTCGGCCCTGGTGTTCGAGCTGTCGAAGGTGGACACCTTGCATGTGCGCCAGGCGATGGTCGGCCACCTGCTCCACATCAACGCCGATCTGGCAACGCGCGTCGCTGCGGGCCTGGCGCTCGGTCCCATGCCTGCCGCGCCGGCCGCGGCCGCGCCCGTCAAGGACATGGCACCGTCGCCCGCGCTGCAGATCATCGGCAAGATGAAAGACACGCTCGAGGGGCGCTGCGTCGGCATTCTCATCAACGACGGCTCCAACGGCGCGATCGTCGAGGCGTTGAAGTCCGCGGTGGTCGCGGCGGGCGCCAAGGTGAAGATCGTCGCCCCCAAGGTTGGCGGCGCGAAGCTGGCCGACGGCACGCTGATGCCCGCAGGCGGGCAGCTCGCCGGCACGCCATCGGTCATGTTCGATGCCGTGGCGATCGTGCTGTCCGATGCTGGCGCAACGATGTTGTGCGAGGAGGGCGCGGCGATCGATTTCGTGCGCGACGCTTTCGGCCACCTCAAAGCCCTGGCCGTCGATCGCGGTGGTCAGGCGCTGCTCCAGAAGGCCGGCATTGCGCCCGACGCTGGCGTCATGAGCGCCGGGGATACGAAGGCTTTCATCAAGGCGGCGAAGACGCGGCAGTGGGACCGCGAGGCCAAAGTCAGGACGCTGGCGTAAGTTGCTCGTCGCTTGCGGCAACGAAGAGGCCGGTGTTCAGCCCCGAGTCAGCGTGAGAACCGCGAGGCGCCCTGTCGGCGCCTTCGCGGACGGGTCGCCGCGCACGTGGACGAGTCGATCGCCCCTCGGGCTCCAGGCCGGGAACATCGAAGGCACGTCGCCGAACGTCGACTGCTGTAGCTGCGATCCGTCCGCGCGCATGACGCAGAGCTGGTTTACGCGGTCGACGCTGCGCGTGAGCGCGATGGGCTCTCCATCCGGCGACGGAAAGGGCGTGACGTAAGGCGTGCCGGTGTCCGCCCGGCCGACCCGCCACGCCTCCTGCGGCCACGTTTGCCGCCGCCCGTGGGGCGCCGGGTAGACTGCGCCTCGCTTCAGGTGCCCCCGTCCGTGCTTCGGCCGGGGGTTAAACGGGAAGCAGGTGAGCGCGTCCGATCCCTGGGCGCACAAGGCCTGCGCTGCCCCCGCACCGGTAAGCAGGCACACGAACATCAACAAAGCCACTGCGGGACGCAAGCCCGTGGGAAGGCGATGGTCGCGGCACCTCCGGGTGCCGACCTGCGAGCCCGGATACCGGCCTGCGAGCGCAGTCGCCGTGGACTGGCCTCACAGCCGAGCCGCGGTTCTCGCCACCGATGCAGCCTGCGGGGACGCTCGCTGCCTGGAGTCATGTTCCGATGAACGCTTCTCGTCATCGGCCAGCCGCATTGCGCGGTCTCGGCCTGTTCGTGCTTTCCCTTCCTTTGACTGTCGCGTTGGCGCAGTCGTTGCCGCAACTCGAACCCGTGGTCGTGACCGCGACGCGGCTCGAGCAGCCGGTCTCGGCGGTGCTGTCCGACGTGCGCGTGATCGACGCCGACACCATTCGCAACGCCGGACCGGTCTCGCTGCCCGAGCTGCTGCAAATGCATGGCGGCGCCGAGATCGCTAGCACCGGCGGGCCGGGCCAGATCTCGAGCGTGTTCCTGCGCGGCACCAACGCCAACCATGTGGTGCTGCTCATCGACGGCGTGCGCATCAACTCTGCCACCGCCGGCACCAATGCCTTCGAGAACATTCCCCTGGACCAGATCGAGCGCATCGAGATCCTGCGCGGTCCGGCCAGCAGCCTCTATGGCGCTGACGCGATCGGCGGCGTGATCCAGGTGTTCACACGCCAGGGTGAGCGCACCGAGGCGCATGTCGGCGCAGGCAGTTGGCGCACGCGCGACGCATCGGTCGGCCTGGGCCGCCAATTCGGCAGCACGCGCTTCTCGGTGCAGGCCGGCTACCGCGAGTCGCGCGCGTTCTCGGCCACCAACGCGGCGAACACCTTCTCTTTCAATCCGGACGACGATCCTTATCGCAACAACAACGCGAGCCTGGCGCTCAGCCACGACTGGGCGCCCGGCCACACGCTCACCGCGCGCGCCTTGCGCAGCGAGGGGACGACGCACTTTGATGCCGGCCCGGGCAGCGACGACGTGAACCGGCAGCGTCTCTCGACGCTCGCGCTCGAAAGCAGCAACCGCATCAGCGACGGCTGGCGCAGCCACCTGCGGTTGGCGCGCGGCAGTGATGACATCGCCATCCGCGGCAGCTTTGCAGGCAACTTTCGCACCGACCAGGACCAGACCAGCTGGCAGAACGACTTTGCCGTGCTCGGCGGCCAGCTCGCGGCCGGGCTGGAATGGCGGCGCGAGAAGGTCACCGGCGACACCGCCTACACGCAAAGCGAGCGGCGCATCGGCTCGCTGTTCACCAGCTATGCCGCGAGCCTGGGCGCGCATGCGCTGCAGGCTTCGCTGCGCCGCGACGACAACTCGCAGTTCGGCGCGCACAACAGCGGCAACCTTGCCTACGGTTGGCGCGCGACGCCGGCCTGGCGGCTCTCGGCCGGTGTGGGCAGCGCCTTCAAGGCGCCGAGCTTCAACGATCTGTATTTCCCGCTGAGCTTCGGCTTCCAGGGCAACCCCGAACTGCGGCCCGAGCGATCGCGCAGCGCCGAGCTGGCGGCGCGCTATCAGCAAGGTGCTGCGCAGGCGGGGCTCACCCTGTTTCGCAACCGCATCCGCGACCTGATCTCGGTCGACCCGAGCTTCAGCACCGTCATCAACGTCAACCGCGCACGCATTCGCGGCGCAACGCTCGACCTACGTTGGGCGTTCGCCGACTGGGCGCTGCGCGGTGAGCTCACTGAGCAAGAAGCCGTCGACGCCGAGACGGGCCAGCGCCTCATCCGGCGTGCGCGTCGGCACGGCAGCGTCGGCGTCTCGGCCGCGCCCGGCGCCTGGCGCTATGGCGCCGACGCGGTGTTCAGCGGCGCGCGCTTCGACGCCGCCAGCAACGCGCCGGAGTCGCGCATGGGCGGCTATGCGCTCGTGAACCTGCATGCGGCGTATGGGGTGGCGCCGCAGTGGCAGTTGTCGCTGCGCGTCAACAACGCGGCCGACCGGCGCTACGAGCTGGCGCAGGGCTACAACACCGCGGGACGCGGCGTCTTCGTGGCGCTCGACTACACGGGCCGCTAACGCGGTCTGCGATCGACCGTGGCGCGCGCGCTTCGCATCTGGCTCGGTCTGGCATTGCTGGCCGCCGTGGCAATGCTCGTCGCGCTGTCGGTGGGCAGCAGCGCCATTGGCGGGGCCGAGCTGCTGCGCCTTTTGTTCCGGCCCGACGCCAGCACCGCTTCCGAGGTGCTGCACGGACTGAGGTTGCCGCGCGCAATGGCGGCCTTTGGCACCGGCGGTTTGCTGGCGTTGGCCGGTGCGCTGATGCAGGTGCTGCTGCGCAATCCGCTGGCTGACCCTTACGTGCTGGGCGTGTCGGGCGGTGCTGCGGTCGGCGCACTCGGCGCGCTCGTGCTCGGCGCGGGAGCGGCTGTCATGCAGCTCGGCGCGTTCGGCGGCGCCTTGTTGTCGACGCTGCTGGTGTTCGCCATCGCGCACCGCGACCTCGCACGCTTGTCGGCTGCCGGTGCCAGCGACACCGCACCGCGATTGCTGCTCACCGGCGTCATGCTCGCGGCCGGCTGGTCGGCGCTCATCACCTTGCTGCTCACGGTCGCGCCCGACGCGCAACTGCGCGGCATGCTGTTCTGGCTCAGCGGCGACCTTGCCGGCAGCGATGCCGGTGCCTGGCCGCTGGCAGCACTTGCGCTCGTGCTGCTGGCCGCGCTGCCGCTGGGGCGCGAACTCAACGTGCTGCTGCGCGGCCCGGCGCTTGCCCACGCGCTGGGCGTGGCGGTCGTGCCGCTGCGCCGCAAGCTCTACCTGCTGGCCTCGCTGGCCACGGCGGTGGCGGTCACCACCTGCGGCAGCGTCGGCTTCATCGGCCTGGTGGTGCCGCACGCGCTGCGGCTGGTGATCGGCAACGACCAGCGTGTGCTGCTGCCGGCCTGCGCCTTGGCTGGCGGCACCTTGCTGCTGCTGGCCGACACGGCGGCGCGCAGCGTGATCGCGCCGCAGCAGTTGCCGGTCGGCGTGATCACGGCGCTGCTCGGTGTGCCGAGCTTCCTGTTCCTGTTGCTGCGACGGGGCGGTGCGCGATGAGTGCTCGCTCATCCAGGCTGCTTCAGCGGGTCGGGCGCGCGTGCATCGATGGCTGAACCTTCATCGCCGCTGCTGTCGAGCCAGGCGCTGAGCTTGCGCGTCGGCGGTCGCACCTTGATCGAGCGTCTGTCGCTGCGCGTGCAGCCCGGCCAGCTGTGGTGCGTGATCGGCGCCAACGGCAGCGGCAAGACCAGCCTGCTGCACGCGTTGGCCGGCCTGCTGGAGCCTGACGCCGGCAGCGTGCGGCTTTACGGCCGACCGCTCGCAAGTTGGAAGCCGGCCGACGCAGCCTGCCTGCGCGGCCTGCTGCCGCAGCGCCTGCACGATGCCTTCAGCGCCAGCGTGCTCGACCTCGTGCTGATGGGCCGTCACCCGCACCTGGCGCGCTGGGCCTGGGAAGACGATGCGGACCGCGAGATCGCGCTGGCCGCACTGCGCACTGTTGACATGCAGGCGCTGGCCGCACGCGACGTGACCACGCTGTCCGGCGGCGAGCGCCAGCGCGTGGGCATCGCCGCGCTGCTGGCGCAAGACCCCTTGCTGCTGCTGCTCGACGAGCCGCTCGCGCACCTCGATCTGCGCCATCAGATCATGGTGCTCGACCACCTGGGCGCGCTGGTGCGCGGCAGCGGCAAGGCGGTGCTGATGTCGATCCACGACCTGAACCTGGCGCGGCGCTTCGCCACGCATGCCCTGGTGCGGGGCGGCGCGGGGCCACGACTCGGTGGCGTGGACGAGGTCATGGACGAAGCGACCCTGAGCGCGGCCTTCGGGCACCCGGTGCGGCGCGTGCATGCCGGCGGACATTGGCTGTTCGTGGCGGCATGAGCGTGACGACGCGGGTTGCGCACGCCCTCGCCGCTGCCAGGGCGGACGGCATCGTCTCGTCAGCGTTCGCGTGCGTGCTGCTGGCTGCCGCACTCGGCCTGTTCACTGAACCCGCGCGGGCCGGCGTGCAAGCCATCGACGACGCGGGGCACACCGTCACGCTGGCAGCACCGGCCCGGCGCATCGTGAGCCTGGCGCCGCACCTGACCGAGCTGCTGTTCGCGGCCGGCGCGGGCGCGCAGGTGGTGGGCGTCGATAGCTGGAGCGACCATCCGGCCGCGGCCCGGTCGATCGCGCGCATCGGCGACAGCGCGCAGCTCGACCTGGAGCGCATCGTGGCGCTGAAGCCGGATTTGATCGTCGTCTGGCATCACGGCAACTCGGTCCGGCAACTGCAGCGCCTGGCCACGCTCGGCATCCCGACGTACGCCAGCGAGGCGCGCAAGCTGGCCGACATTTCCAGCACGCTCGTGCGGCTGGGCCGACTGGCGGGCACCGACGCCGCCGCGTCAGTGCGTGCCGTGCGCTTGGACGCCGAGGTGGCGGCGCTGCGAACGCGCTACGCCGGCCGGCGCGCGGTGCGCGTCTTCTACCAAATCTGGCACCGTCCGCTGCTCACCATCAACGGCCAGCACCTCATCAATGAAGCGCTCGCGCTGTGCGGCGCCACCAATGTGTTCGCCGGCCTCGCGCCGCTGACGCCGCAGGTAAGCGAGGAGGCCGTCGTGCAGGCCGACCCCGAAGCGATCGTCACCGGCAAAGTCGAGCCGAACGGCCCCGACCCCCTCGACACCTGGCGCCGGCTTGCCGGCCTGCGCGCCACGCGGCTGGGCAACCTGCTGGTGGTCGACCCCGACACGCTGCATCGCCAGTCCGACCGCATCGTGCAGGGCGCAACCGAACTGTGCGTCAAGCTCGACGCGGCGCGCGCACGCAGCACCCGATAGCCCGCGCCGATTGCCTGCGCCCGATTGCACGCGCCGGCTCGGGGGCGCAAGCGAGCCGCGCTGCTCGGCGCGCTGTTCCGTGATGCCACGCGCGACCGCCACGCGGCGGGAAAACCCCCTCCAAAAGCCGCTCGGGCCGACTCCTAGAATCGGCGCTTACCCCGAGAGAACACCGAGCATGACGCAAGCCAAAGCGCGGTCCCCACGCAACGCCCCGACGGCGGCGCCCGAAGCGGGCGCTCCGCAGGAGGCCGCCATGCGCGTGCTCAAGAAGTACCCCAACCGCCGCCTCTACGACACGCAAAGCAGCGGCTACATCACCCTGGCTGACGTGCGGCAGATGGTGCTCGACAGCGAGCAGTTCGTGGTGCGCGACGCCAAGAGCGGCGAAGACCTGACGCGAAGCATCTTGTTGCAGATCATCCTGGAGGCCGAAACCGGCGGCATGCCCATGTTCACGACGTCGGTGCTGGCGCACATCATTCGTCTCTACGGCCACACCATGCAGGGACTGATGGGCAGCTACCTGGAAAAGAACGTCCAGACCTTCATGGACATGCAAAAGCGCTTTACCGAGCCAGCGGGCGCGGGCGCCGGTGCTGGTGCTGGTGCGGGCGGCGGCCAGACCTTCAGCCCCGAGGTCTGGGCGCAGTTCATGAATGTGCAGGCGCCGATGATGCAGGGGCTGATGTCGAGCTACGTCGACCAGTCCAAGAACCTGTTCGTGCAGATGCAGGAACAGATGAACAAGCAGACCGAGACGCTGTTCCCGGCGGGCTTCGGGCAGGGCCCCAAGAAGTAGTTCAGCGGCCGCGCCGGCCGGATCGGCGAAAATCCGCCGATGACGCAAGACACTCACGCGGCCCCGGCCGCTGCAACGGCCACGGCGCCGCTGGCCCCGCGCATCGGTTTCGTCTCGCTCGGCTGCCCCAAGGCGCTGACCGATTCCGAGCTGATCCTCACCCAGTTGCGCGCCGAGGGCTACGACACCTCCAAGACTTTTGCCGGCGCTGACCTGGTGATCGTCAACACCTGCGGCTTCATCGACGACGCGGTCAAGGAAAGCCTCGACACCATCGGCGAGGCGCTGGCCGCCAACGGCAAGGTCATCGTGACCGGCTGCCTGGGCGCCAAGGCCGGCGAGCACGGCGGCAACCTGGTGCGCCAGATGCACCCCAAGGTGCTCGCCGTCACCGGACCGCACGCCACGCAGGAGGTGATGGACGCGGTCCACATCCACGCGCCCAAGCCGCACGATCCCTTCATTGACCTTGTGCCGGCGTCCTTGTCCAAGATCGGTGTAAAGCTCACGCCGCGCCACTACGCCTATTTGAAAATCAGCGAAGGCTGCAACCACCGCTGCAGCTTTTGCATCATTCCGAGCATGCGCGGCGACCTGGTTTCGCGGCCGATCGGCGACGTGCTCAACGAAGCGCGCGCACTGTTCGAGTCGGGCGTAAGAGAGTTGCTGGTGATCAGCCAGGACACCTCGGCCTACGGTGTCGATGTCAAGTACCGCACCGGCTTCTGGGACGGCAGGCCGGTCAAGACGCGCATGACCGAACTGGTCGAGCGCCTGGGCGAGCTGGCCTAGCCCTTCGGCGCATGGGTGCGGCTGCACTACGTCTATCCGTATCCACACGTCGACGAGATCCTGCCGCTGATGGCGAGCGGCCGCGTGCTGCCCTACCTGGACGTGCCTTTCCAGCATTCGCATCCCGACGTGTTGAAGCGCATGAAGCGCCCCGCCAGCGGAGAAAAGAACCTCGAGCGCCTGGCACGCTGGCGCGAGGCCTGCCCGGAAATCGTGGTGCGCTCGACCTTCATCGCCGGCTTTCCCGGCGAGACGGAAGGCGAGTTCGAGCACCTGCTCGACTTCATGCGTGCCGCCGAGATCGACCGTGCCGGCTGTTTCGCCTACTCGCCGGTGGCCGGCGCGGCGGCCAACGAGCTGCCCGGCGCGCTGCCCGTCG
>NZ_JANMWL010000214.1:0-1620 GCF_031393925.1 Methylibium sp.
TACCACACCGGGTCGTGCAGGCACAGCGACTTGTAGCGCTTGCGCCAGGAGTCGCCGGGGCGCTCGTTCTTCTCGATGATCAGGGCCGGCACGCCCAGGCGCTTGAGCCGCGCGCCGAGCGCGATACCGCCCTGGCCGCCGCCGATGATGAGCACATCAGGCTGCGTCGTGATGCCGAGTTCGGCGTCTTCCTGCTGGCGCCGCTCCAGCCAGGTCTGGCGGCCCGAGTCGGCGCCGTGCTGCACGCCCCGCTCGCGCGCCGCGCCGGTCTTTTCTTCATGGCCCTTCAGCTCCGTCATGGTGGTGAGGAAGGTCCAGGCCTTGCCGCCCTGCAGCCGCAAGTGGCCGCGCCCGCGCGCCACCGCCGTTTCGAAGGTAAACCAGGCGTCGAGCACGCCGCCGGCTTCGCTCGCCTGGCCTTCCACTTGAAAGTTGCGCGGCGCCGTCTCGGTCAGCCGCGCGCGCAGCATGTCGCCGATCGCCGCCGGCCCTTCCTGTGTGCTGATGTTCCAGGTGAAGGCGACCAGGTCGCGCCAATAGCTCTCGGGCGCGAACAAGGCCTGCACGCCTTCAATGTCGGCGCGCTCCAGCGCACTGGCAAAGTCGGCCAGCCAGGCACTGGCGCGCTGAGTGGGGTGGGTCGAGAGGTCGGTCATGCAGGTCTCCGTGGGATGGTTGCGCGGGCGCGTCGCGTGCGGTACTGGTTTGTTCGGCCGCGCCTGCGAAGGACTCTTGCGGCGCGGCGCCGCAAAGGCCATAGCGAAAACCCGCGGGAACTCGCCGACGCGGGCCTGGCGCGCTTACAAACCTTCACGGGTGCCGGCGGCGGGGGATGCGCGCCGTGGTGCAATGTTTTTCATGAAGACATCGCACGCTTTCGCCCTGCTGCTCCCCGCCGTGCTGGCCATGCTGCCCGGCTGCGCCAGCGGCCCGGCCCGCGCGCCGGGCAGCACCAGTGGCGCGCCCTCCTCGATGCCCTCGCTGGGCGGCCTGTTCGGCTCCGGTCTCTCGCCCGCATTGGAGGCGCAGCGCGCCCGCCTGGTCGACTCGCTCAAGGGCACGCCGGTCGCGGTGGAGACCACTGCCGACAAGCGGCTGCGCATTGAAGTGCCGATGAAGTTCGCCTTCGATCCCGGCCGCGCGGTGGTCAAGCCGCCGCTGGCCGCCGTGCTCGAGCAATTGGCGGTGGGTTTCAAGCCGCATGCCGCCACCACCGAACTTCGCATTGCCGCGCCCTCCGACGAGAAGGCTTCGGCCCAGCTCGTGCAGGAGCGCGCCGCCAGCGTGCGCGACTACCTGGTGGGCCGCGGCGTGCCGCTCTCGCGCATCGCTGGCCTCGGCCGCGCCGGCAACGACGGGCTGGAGATCGCGCTCAGCGACCGGCCGCTGAACAAATAGCTTCGAGGTTCGGTTGGCGGTCCGGGCGTGAGTGCCGCGTGCCGCCGCAGTGCTCGGCACGCGGCGCGTACTCACGCTCGCATCACGAGCAGCGTCATCATCGTGCGGCGTCGCGCACGCAGTTCGAGCCCTTACGGAATCGCTTTCAATCGAAACGAAAGGCCGTCTGCAACCGGCCCGCCGGCGGCCTGCGGATTGCGGATTGCGGATTGCGGATTGCGG
>NZ_JANMWL010000240.1:0-4539 GCF_031393925.1 Methylibium sp.
GGCGCGTCCGGGCAGGCGGCAGCGCTTCATCGAGGCGGTCTGCGCTTTGCTCCGACTGCCTTGCGGTGCTCGGGCTCGTGGCCCGTCGCGCAACTCACTGCGCTCACTGCGTTCGCTGCGTTCAAACAAGCGCGACGAGTCAGAGGACGAAGCGCTGCGCGCAGCCACGGGCCCTGTGCTCCTCAGCGCCTCGAAGGCGCGCTGCCGCCTGCCCGGACGCGCCTTTGCAAACACGGCGGGCTTGTGCGTTGCAAAAACCGACGCCGTGGGGTCGCGGTGCGCGGTGCTCTGTAACGGCGTCTGCCAGGGCGCGCCTGTGAGACACGGCGGTGCTCTGCGTTGCGCACACCGACGGCGGTGGCTCGCGGCAGACGGTGTCCCGCGAACCTTCCAAACTACCGGAAGGACCCGACGCCAGCCGCGCTCAGGAACGGGCCACCTGCGCACTGCAGGTCTTATTCGATTGCAGGCGAATCCGTATCAGTGCCCGCAGGGCCGCCCCGGGGGCGCTGCCCACCCTCTCGGGGGGCAGTGAACGCAGCAAGCGTGGGGCTCGACTCAGCCCCAGGCGCCCTGCGCTTCGGCCCAGCCGATCACCGCGATCGGTGCGCCGTCGGGCTTGATGAAGGTCAGCGGCCCGAGGAAGGTCATGTAGAACTCGCTGTCGACCGGAAAGCTGGTCTGGTCGTGGCGAGCGCCCGAGCATTCGAAGCCGTAGCCCGGTGCGATGGCGGTGTCGCCGCCGGCTGCCGTGCCGCCGCGAACGTCCATCTTGCCCTTGGTCATGAGGTACTCGCCGGGACCGGCGTGTACATGCGGCGCGAAGGAAGAGCCCTTGGGGCAATCAAAAATCGCTGTCCACGAGCCGCGCTCGGGCGACACGTGCAGCAGCTTCCAGCGGATGCCCCCGTCCGAGAAGGCTTCCGGAAACGGCTTCCAGCCGACCGCGTCGATCTGTACGTACTCTTCGCTAATCTTGGGCTTCATGATGATTCTCTCTAGAAGGTTGATGGTCGATCGACGCGTTCGGGCATAAACCCGGCCCGTCGGTGTGACGAGAGGCGCCCGACGAGACTTCGTGTCGGCAGCGCCGAAAACGAATGTAGCCGTGGACTACCGCTTGTCAACGGTGCCCAAACCCACGGCCCGGATAATCGGCCGCCATGCACCTCGTGATCCCGTTTGCCGCGCCGCTCTCGAATGCCGGCCGGCATGCGCTCGGTGCCCTGACGCTACCGGCGCTCGAGTCGCTGCTCACGCGGCTGGCGCCTGCCGAGCGCAACGACGGCGACGAATACCAGCTCTCGCCGCCGCACGAGCGCGTGCTGGGCAAGGCGCTGGGCTGGGCCGGCGCCGATGGCGCGCTGCCCTGGGCCGCACAAGCCGCCGCCGCCGACGGCATCGACACCGGCAAGCTCGCCTGGGGCCTGCTCAGCCCGGTGCACTGGCACGTCGGTCGCGACGCCATCACGATGGGCGACCCCGAAGCGCTGGCGCTGGACGAAGTCGAGTCGCGCGCCTACTTCGACGCGGTGCGGCCGCTGTTCGAAAGCCTCGGCTGGCGCGCCGCCTGGGGCGCGCCGACGCGCTGGTACGTGGCCCACGAGTCGCTCACCGCGCTGCCCACCGCTTCGCTGGACCGCGTGGAGGGCCGCAACCCCGACCTGTGGATGCCCGGGCACCCGGGCGCAGGGCTCGTCAAGCGGCTGCAGAACGAGGTGCAGATGCTGCTTTACACCCACGCCCTCAACGACGCCCGCGAGAGCGAGGGCCGCGACACGCTCAACAGCTTCTGGCTCAGCGGCTGCGGCGTGCGACAGCCGGCGCGCCATGCCGCGCCCGACGTCATCGACACGCTGCGCGCCCCGGCCCTGCGCGAGGACTGGGAGGCCTGGGCCGAGGCCTGGCGCGCACTCGACGCGGGCCCGCTGCGCGAGGCGCTGCATGGCGACGCGGCCTGGTCGCTCACGCTGTGCGGCGAGCGCCATGCGCAGACCTACATCCGCCAGCCGCGCGGCTGGCTGCACGGACTGCGCAGCCGCTTCGGCGGCCCGCGCGCTGCCGCCTTGCTGAAGGAACTGTGATGAGCGCGTCGCTGCGCATCGCGAGCACCTGCCCTGCCATCACCCAGCTTCACCCTCACGGGGAAAAAACCGGCCGGGGTCGCAGCCGCACCCACCGCACCGCACGGTATTGCGCCCTCTCCCGCCCGCGCGAGAGGTCGAACCCGCCAGCGCGAACATTCGCCTGCCTTGCCTGACCGACCGCTGGCCCGCTCGCACGCCACGCACGCCACGCACGCCACGCACGATCACGACCCTCGACCCAGCATGCGCATCACCACCCGCGACGTACCGCCCCGCACCGCCTGGACGCTCGAACAGGCCGGCGTCCACCCGCTGCTCGCGCGGCTGTACGCCGCACGCGGCATCACCTCGGCGGAGCAGCTCGACGATTCGCTGGCCAAGCTGATCGCCCCGACCGAACTCAAAGGCGCCACCGACGCGGCCAGGCTGCTCGCCGACGCTATCGCGCAGCGCCAGCGCATCGTCGTCGTGGCCGACTACGACTGCGACGGTGCCACCGCTTGCGCCGTCGCGCTGCGCGGCCTGGCGCTGCTCGGCGCGGGCGCCGACACGCTGGGCTACGTGGTGCCCGACCGCAAGGTGCATGGCTACGGCCTCACGCCGGCCATCGTCGACCTGGCGCTCGCGCAGCGGCCGCAGTTGCTCGTCACGGTCGACAACGGCATCGCCAGCCTGGAAGGCGTGGCGCATGCCAAGGCCTGCGGCCTGGCCGTGCTGGTGACCGACCACCACCTGCCGGCCGTGGTCGACGGCGCGGTGGTGCTGCCGGCCGCCGACGTGATCGTCAACCCCAACCAGCCGGCCTGCGGCTTTGCCAGCAAGGCGCTGGCCGGCGTCGGCGTGATGTTCTACGTGCTGCTCGCCACGCGCGCCGAGCTGCGCGCACGCGGTGCGTTCGAGGAGCGGCCCGCCGCCAGCGCCGGGCCGCCCCAAGCAGGCGGCGCGCCCCCTCGGGGGGCAGCTGCGCAGCAGCGCGGGGGCAGTCTCGCCGGGCCGCCCCAAGCAGGCGGCGCGCCCCCTCGGGGGGCAGCCGCGCAGCAGCGTGGGGGCAGTCCCGCCGGGCCGCCCCAAGCAGGCGGCGCGCCCGCTCGGGGGGCAGCTGCGCAGCAGCATGGGGGCGGTCATGAACCGCGCCTGGACAGCTTGCTCGACCTGGTCGCGCTCGGCACCGTGGCCGACGTGGTGAAGCTCGACGCCAACAACCGCCGCCTCGTCGCGCAGGGCTTGAAGCGCATCCGCGCCGGGCGCATGCAGCCGGGCATCGCGGCGCTGTTCGTGGCGGCCGGGCGCGACCCGGCGCGCGCCAGCGGCTTTGACTTCGGCTTCGCGCTCGGCCCGCGTTTGAACGCCGCCGGCCGCATGGAGAACATGACGCTCGGCATCGAATGCCTGCTGAGCGACGACGTGGCGCGCTGCACCGAGCTCGCGCAACAGCTCGACACCATCAACGGCGAACGCCGCGAGGTCGAGGCCGGCATGCGCGAGCAGGCCGAGGCGATGGTGGAACTGCTCATGCCCGAGGGCGAGCCGCCGCCGGCCGTGGCGATCTACGACCGCGGGTTCCACGAGGGCGTGGTCGGCATCGTCGCCTCGCGCCTGAAGGACCGCCTGCACCGCCCGAGCTTCGTGTTCGCGCGCGGGCAAGACGGCCTGCTCAAGGGCTCGGGCCGCTCGATCGCCGGCTTTCATCTGCGCGACGCGCTCGACCTCATCAGCAAGCGCCACCCCGGCGTGCTGCGCAAGTTTGGCGGCCACGCGATGGCGGCCGGCGCCACGCTCGCCGAAGAAGACTTTGGCACCTTCGAGCAGGCGCTGGCGCTGGTGGCCAACGAGTGGCTCGACGCCGCCACCCTCGCACGCACGGTCGCCACCGACGGCCCACTCGACGCGCAGTGGTTCGCACCCGCCACCGTGCATGCGCTGGAGCGCGAGGTCTGGGGCCAGGCCTTCGATGCGCCGGTGTTCTTCGACGAGGTCGAGGTGGTTTCGCAAAAACTGGTCGGCGAAAAGCACCTCAAGCTCACCTTGCGCCACGGCGGCAACCTGCGCGAAGCGATCTGGTTCGGCCACGCCGAACCGGTGGCCGAGCGCGTGCGACTGGCCTACCGCCTCAGCGTAGACAGCTACCGCGGCGTGGACCGCGTGCAAATGGTGGTCCAAGCCATCGAGGGCTGACCCATTGCGCCCCACCCCCTGGGCCAGGACTCGGGTTGCCCCCTCTCGCCCTGGCAGGGGACTCGTGTTGCTCCCTCTCCCTCGGGGAGATGGTTGGGGTGAGGGCAAGCCCGACCTCACCTCCCGCCACACTTTGCAAAACAGGCACGAACGCAAGCAACGCCCCAACCCGACCACCCACGCGCCTTCTACCTCGCAGCTACATTCTTGAAGGATGAAGCCAAGCCCACCCGCCCGCCGCCTCCTCCTCGCCCTGCTGCTTGCCGGCGCCTCGGCC
>NZ_JANMWL010000306.1:0-1614 GCF_031393925.1 Methylibium sp.
CATCGTCAACTCGCCGAGTCGGCCATGCCGGCCTGACTCACACCAACGGGCCTCCAGGATTTCCGGGGCGGTTCAGTGTCTGGACTTGGCAAATCATGAAGCTGGTCAGTTGGAACATCCAGTGGGGTCGCGGCTGCGACGGTCGCGTGGATCTCGAGCGCATCGTCGCCCACGCGCGTCGGTTCGCGGACTTCGACGTTCTGTGCTTGCAGGAGGTATCGGCCGGTTATTCAGAACTGCGCGGCTGCGATGGCAGCGACCAGTTCGAGCGCCTCGGGGCGCTGCTTCCCGGTTACACGTCCGTTGCCGGCGTGGCCACAGACACACTTGGCCGCGCCGGTGAACGACGCCACTTCGGCAACATGTTGTTCTCGCGTCTTCCGGTCCGACAAGTGTTCCGACACCTGCTGCCATGGCCGGTAGAGGCTGACGTGATGAGCATGCAGCGGGTTGCGATCGAAGCCACGCTAGACACGCCGATGGGTCTCCTGCGCGTGACAACGACCCATCTCGAGTACTACTCGGAGCGCCAGCGCACGGCCCAGATTGACCGCTTGCGCGAACTTCACCGTGAGGCCGTGGCCCACGCGCGCGCCAAGCGGCCCGGCGATGCATCGGACGGCCCATTTGAAAGCGTGGATCGCGCCGCGTCGGCGATTCTTGCCGGCGATTGCAATTTCAGGCCCGACACCACAGACAGGGCACGGCTGCTCGCCCCTCTGGATGCCGTGACGCCGGCATACCGCGATGCGTGGGAAATCGCGCACCCCGGCCGGCCGCACGAGCCGACGGTGGGCATCCACGACAAGGAACAATGGCCCGGCCAGCCCTTCACCTTCGACTTCGTATACGTGAGCGCCGATCTCTCACCATGCGTGCACGACATGCGGGTCGATGCCACCACCGACGCATCCGATCACCAACCCGTGCTGCTCGAACTGGGCTGAGTGGCGTACTTTGTTCGTAGCGGACGGCCGCGGCTTTGGCAATGAGGTTAAGAGTTAAGGGAAACCAGACCGTGGATCCCAATGCCCTGTAGAACCGCCCCGCGCGAGCCATGTCGTGCGTCGCCAGGGTCACGGCACGGATGGTCTCGTTTTGCGGATACGGCAACGGCAGCACCACGCTCGCGGAGTCAGCTCGAGTTCATTTCGCGGCGGCTGCCTCCATCGCTGGGTCATACCGCCCTTCGCGCGCCGCGCCGTTAAGCCGCGCTCGTTCGAGCAACGCGTCTTGCGCGCTGCGCGCATTGCCTGCCTGCCCCTTCCAGGCCTGCAGCACCGGCTCCTGCAGCGCGCGCCCGTACGAGAAGCTCAAGCCCCAAGGCTGCGCCCCGAGCCGGTTCATCGCGTCGAGATGGACGGTCGCCTCAGCGGGCGTCTGTCCGCCCGACAGGAAGAAGATGCCCGGCACGGCCGCCGGCACGCATCGCCTCAGGACGCGGATCGTCTGGGCGGCGACCTCGGCAACCGGCGCCTGTTGCGCCTGCTCCTTGCCGGCAACGACCATGCTCGGCTTCAGCAGCATGTGCTCGAGAACCACCCGGTGTCGATGCAGGGCAGCGAAGACTTCGTGCAGGACGGCTTCGGTCACCTCGGCGCAGCGCTCGAGGGT
>NZ_JANMWL010000105.1:0-3523 GCF_031393925.1 Methylibium sp.
CGCGCGGGTCGCGAGCAGCAGCCCGGCCGAGGCCGCCAGCGGGCCGAGTTGCGCGCGGTAGTGCGGGCCCATCAGCACACCCAGCCACACGGCATCGATCGCCACGAAGCAGGCCAGCGCGCCCAGGTAGCCGATCAGTGCGCGTCGCATGCCGTCCTTTCACCGTGGGGGCCGCCGTCTTTCATGCGTCCGACTCGTTCTTGTGGGCGCCGCGGATGTTGAGCGCCGCCAGGCAGGCCTGCAAACCCACGAGCGCGTAGGCCTGAGTGTGCCGACCCCAGGCCACCCACAACGCATTGCTCGCGAGGAACACCCAGAAGCCGATCTCGTGGCGGCCCTGGCGGCGCGATGCGACCAGCCAGGCTTGCAGCCACCGTGACCAACATCGCCGGCCATTGCACGAGGTCGAGCCAGTCCATCAGCGTCGCTGCCCTGCGCCGTCGAGTGGCGCCCGGCTCGTGTCCCTCAGATCAACTCCTCGATCACCATCTGGCCGTACTTCTGCGCGAGCGCGGCGTTACACCGCCGGGCCACCGTGGTGACGCGATCGGTCAGTTCGGTCATCGGCGAAAACACCACGATCCAACTGTGGCCCTGCTCGGCCATCTGGCGGTGCGCCTTGGCCAGGTTCAAGTCCTGGCCGAGCGAGGACAGCATCCCCGCGTTCGCCATGTCGTGGTCGACCTGCGCTTTCATTTCGTCGGCGCTGTAGTGCAACACGTCCTTGTCGACAAAGCCGGCTTCCTTCAGGGCTCGAGCAGCGGCTTGCTGGTCTTCGAGTGCCGCAAACGCCATCACCACATGCCCGACCGGCTTGAACACACCGAATGACTCGGGTGGCGCGTCCTTTTTCATGTTTTCGACTTTCATGACAGCCTTTCAAACTTGCAAGCCACGCGAACGCAGCCTGCAGAAATAGTTGCCCGCATCGGCACCTCAGCCGAAGAAAAAGTACAGCGCCAACAGCACCACCGCGGGAATGCCCAGCAGCCAGCCCAGGAAATATTTGCCCATCGCGTTCTCCCGAATCATTGAATGTGAGCGTGAAGCCGGCGTGTCGGGCGGCGCAAGGCGGTGTCGCCCGGCACGCGGCATGGCGCAGCTCAGTAGTTGATGAGCTCGCCGCGTGACTTGCGCCAGTCTTCCTGCAGGAAGGCCGCGTCTTGGTCGGAGCGGGGCTTCACTCCCATGAGGATGCCGCCTTCCTCGAGGCCGCTTTCATACTGCTTCACGCGCTCCTCCGGTATGCCCCAGCCGATCAGCGCGCCGACCAGTCCGCCGGTGGCGGCCCCCGCGCCGGCACCGGCCAGCGCCGCCACCACCGGTCCCGCGATCACCAGGCCCAAGCCGGGCAGCGCGATGCTCGTGCCCACCGCCGCGATCGCCGCGGCGATCGCGCCGACCGTACCGCCGATCGCGCCGCCGATGCCCGCACCTTCGGCCGCCTTGTGGCCCAGTTCGGTGGTCGCATGCGCGTGGTCGTCGGCAAAGTGGCGCTTGCGCGTCTCGTCGGACATCACCACGTTCACCTCATCGTTGCCATAGCCGCGCTCGGTCAGCGAACGATAGGCACTCTCGGCGCTGTCGCGGTCCTTGAACAGCCCCGTGACCATTCTGGTTTCAGCCATGTCTTGCTCCTCGAAGTGTTGATAGGCACCCGCGGGGTACCTGCTCACAACGTAGCAAGGGACTCGCCCGCAAGCTTCTGGACGCGCGTGGACCGCCAAGCGCGGTACGAGACGGCGCCGGCCGGTACGCCAGCGCTGCGACCAGCGCTACGGCCTGCGCTCGGCCGAACGCCGCCGGGCCGCGCGCAGGCGCAACTGTTGGAGCAGCGGCACCGTCAGCATGATCGCGGCCGATCCGGCCAGCGCCAGCGGGACCATCGAGCCCGTCCAGCTCATCGCGGCGGCACCCGCTGCCACCGCGGCGAGCCCGATGCCGTAGTGGCGCACGGCACGGCGCAGCGCGGCATCCCCGTCCTCACGCATCTAGCGCACCGCTGCTCGCTCGGCGCGGCGTTTCCTCGCCAAGCGGCTCGTCAACGCTTTCTTCGCGCAGGTAGTAGTCGCCGGTGGCGTCGGCGGCGGCCAGGCGCCGCGCGTGAGTGACGTCGGGCACCACGGCGACCTTCACGTCCTCGTGACGCGCATAGAGCACCACGGTCTTGCCGTTGCCCAGGTGCAGCAGCACGTCGCCATTGACCAGCGGCTCGGCCATGGAGATCTGTTGGCCGCCCAGGCGCTCGCAGAGCAGCCGGCGCACGCCGTTGTATGAGCACTGGCGACGCACGGCGTACGCGAGGCGCTCGTGCAGGTCGGGTTCGAGCTGCGCCTCGGCCTGGGCATGCAGCTGGTCGATGCGCGCCTTCCAGTCGGCCAGAACGTCGCGGCGAAAACGCGGCGGCACCTCGTCGAGCAGGCTGCCGATGTCGACGCCGCCCTCGCCCGATTCCCAATCCACCGTCAGCAACGCCACCCGTGCCTTGTGCATGCCAGCTCCCGTTGTCACGCGCTGGCAAAAGTCTAGGATCAGCCGCGCCTGATGCGCCCCGGGCAAGCGAGGCGACGAGCGCCGCATTTCACGCTTACGCGCGCTTCGTGGCGGCTGAAGGGGGCCGCAGGGGGTCGGGGCTTGGCAGTGGCCGACACGGGGCCAGGTACGAACGCCACCCATTGCAGCCTGGTCCTTCGGGCGTCGCCCTCGCGCGCCCACGACCCGCGTGCATCGGCATGACGGTGCGCTCCAGGCTCCGCGCAGCAGCGCCGAGCGAGCGCCTTTAGTCGCTTAGTCGAGCGACGAATACCAAGCCCAGCGCACGATCGGCGTGGGCGTCTGTGGCGGCTCGCGTACCGGGAAGGGAGCGTCGAGCGGCTCCGGGTCTTCTATCTCCGGCGGCACCACGTCGGGTCCCGCAGGCCAGGGCGGCATCGGCGGCGGTGGGGGCGGCGTGGCACCCGGTCCGGGTGTCGCCGGCGGTTGCGCGACGAAGGGCACGGCAGCCACACAACTGGCGTTCAGTGCGGTTTGCTTCATCGCTGCAGCGTCGAGCAAGTAGCAGGCGGCCATCGCCGATCTCCATTGAAGGGGCGTGAACATGCAAAGCAATTGGCGCGCCTGCCTTGCGTCGAGCGGCCGCAAGGTAGTGGCGAATGTCGATCCTGCAGGCAAATCAGGCTGTCGTTGATGTGCTCGCAGCGGCGCTCGCGCGGGTCACGCCACTGCAATTGGCAGGGTCGTCTCCTACCGAGTCGCCGTGCACTGCGGTCGGCATGCGACATGCCTGTGGCGGTGGTGAAAAAGACCCCGGGCGACCACCCGCTGCAGCGCTACCGCGACAAGCGCGACTTCCAGGCCACGCCCGAGCCGAGTGGCGAGCACACCGCCTGCGAGCCGGCGCTGCGCTTCGTGGTGCAAAAGCATGCGGCCCGGCAGTTGCATTACGACTTTCGGCTCGAGCTCGACGGCACGCTCAAGAGCTGGGCGGTGCCCAAGGGTCCGAGCCTGGATCCGAAGGCGCGCC
>NZ_JANMWL010000115.1:0-18014 GCF_031393925.1 Methylibium sp.
ATGGCCAAGAGTAAATTCGAGCGCACCAAGCCCCACGTCAACGTTGGCACGATTGGCCACGTGGACCATGGCAAGACCACCCTGACGGCGGCGCTGACGATGGTGCTGTCCAAGCTGTTCGGCGGTGAAGCCAAGGCCTACGACCAGATTGACGCGGCGCCCGAGGAGAAAGCGCGCGGCATCACCATCAACACCGCCCACGTTGAATACCAGACCAAGAACCGGCACTACGCCCACGTTGACTGCCCCGGGCACGCCGACTACATCAAGAACATGATCACCGGAGCGGCCCAGATGGACGGCGCGATCCTGGTGTGCTCGGCGGCCGACGGCCCCATGCCCCAGACCCGCGAGCACATCCTGCTGGCGCGCCAAGTGGGAGTGCCGTACATCATCGTGTTCCTCAACAAGTGCGACATGGTTGACGACGCCGAGCTGCTCGAACTCGTCGAGATGGAAGTGCGTGAGCTGCTGGACAAGTACGAATTCCCCGGTGACGCCACGCCCATCATTCACGGCAGCGCCAAGCTCGCCATGGAAGGCGACAAAGGTGAACTCGGCGAAGGCGCGATCCTCAAGCTCGCCGAAGCCCTGGACACCTACATCCCCCAGCCCGAGCGCGCCATCGACGGCGCCTTCCTGATGCCCGTCGAAGACGTGTTCTCCATCTCCGGGCGCGGCACCGTGGTGACCGGGCGCGTCGAACGCGGCGTCGTCAAGGTCGGTGAAGAAATCGAAATTGTCGGCATCAGCCCCACGCAAAAGACCACCTGCACCGGCGTGGAGATGTTCCGGAAGCTGCTCGACCAGGGCCAGGCCGGCGACAACGTGGGCATCCTGCTGCGCGGCACCAAGCGCGAAGACGTGCAGCGCGGCCAAGTGCTGTGCAAGCCCGGCAGCGTCAAGCCCCACACCCACTTCACCGCCGAGATCTACGTGCTCAGCAAGGAAGAGGGCGGACGCCACACCCCCTTCTTCAACAACTACCGCCCGCAGTTCTACTTTCGTACGACGGACGTGACCGGTGCGGTCGAGCTGCCCAAGGACAAGGAAATGGTGATGCCCGGCGACAACGTCAGCATCACCGTCAAGCTGATCAACCCCATCGCCATGGAAGAGGGCCTGCGATTCGCTATCCGCGAGGGCGGCCGCACCGTCGGCGCCGGCGTGGTGGCGAAGATCCTCGAGTGAGTGTTGTTGTCGAGTACAGGGTTTGCGTAGGGGCATAGCTCAATTGGCAGAGCGTCGGTCTCCAAAACCGAAGGTTGGGGGTTCGATTCCCTCTGCCCCTGCCACGCAGACCCCGGAGTTTTTCAAGCGCTGAACAGATCCACCGTCATGTCCCATCCAAGCGGCCCGCAGGCGCCATCCGGCTCGGCGGGCCTTGCCGCCCGAAGACAGGGCGACAGCGAGTAGTCGAGTCGTCCGAAACAAAACCCATGTCGAACCCGACCGTCGAAACCGTTTCCACTGGCGCTGACAAGGCCAAGCTCGCTGCTGCCGGCGCGCTGGTGGTTGCCGCGGTCGCGGCCTTCTACCTGCTCGGCAAGCAGGATCTCTGGCTGCGCGTGATCGCGCTGCTGATGCTGTTGGCCGCTGCCGTGGCGGTTTTCTTCACCGCCGAGCCGGGCAAGGCGCTGGCCGCCTTCGGTCGCGATGCGGTGCGTGAGCTCAAGAAAGTCGTCTGGCCTACCCGCAAGGAAGCGGTGCAGATGACCGGCTATGTGTTCGCGTTCGTGTTCGTGATGGCCCTGTTCTTGTGGGTCACCGACAAGACCCTGGAATGGGCCATTTTTAACCTGATCTTGGGTTGGAAGCGCTGATCGAGTGGCGCACGAGGTTGTGAAATGAGCGAAGTCCAGACCATCCCGACCGTCGAATCCGCACCGGAGAATCCGCTGCGGTGGTACGTGGTGCATGCCTATTCCGGCATGGAGAAGGCGGTCGAGCGCAACCTGCGCGAGCGCATCGAGCGCGCGGCCATGCACGCCAAGTTCGGCCGCATCCTGGTGCCCACCGAAGAAGTGGTGGAGATGAAGAACGGCAAGAAGGCCGTGACGCAGCGCCGCTTCTTTCCCGGCTATGTGCTGGTCGAGATGCTGATGGACGACGAGTCCTGGCACCTCGTGAAGCACACCTCCAAGGTCACCGGCTTCGTGGGCGGCGCCAAGAACCGCCCGGCCCCGATCTCCGAGGCCGAGGTGATGAAGATCGTGCACCAGATGCAAGAAGGCATCGAGAAGCCCCGCCCCAAGGTCGAGTGGGAGGTGGGCGAACTGGTGCGCGTCAAGGAGGGCCCGTTCACCGACTTCAACGGCGCGATCGAGGACGTCAATTACGACAAGTCCAAGGTGCGCGTGTCCGTCACGATCTTCGGCCGCTCGACGCCGGTGGAGCTGGACTTCCACGAGGTCGAGAAGGTTTGACGAGCCCGGTGGTGCGGCTCGGCGGCCGTGTTGCCGCCGCAGGCGCCACCCGTTGCTGCTGGTGACGTGACACCAGCGTGAGGAGCCCGGGTAACCAGCCCCTGGCGTTTGCACTCAAGCTCCAGCGCGCCCCGCCTCGGCGTCGCGCCGGAGGTTCCAGGAGAGAAAAGACATGGCCAAGAAAATCGTCGGCTTCATCAAGCTGCAAATCCCGGCCGGCAAGGCGAATCCTTCGCCGCCGATCGGGCCCGCGCTGGGTCAGCGCGGCCTGAACATCATGGAGTTCTGCAAGGCGTTCAACGCCCAGACGCAGAGCATGGAGCCGGGTCTCGTGTTGCCGGTGGTCATCACGGCCTTCGCGGACAAGAGCTTCACTTTCATCCTGAAGACGCCGCCTGCCACGGTCTTGCTCAAGAAGGCCGCGCAGCTCACCAAGGGCTCGGCCAAGCCGCACACCGACAAGGTGGGCAAGCTCACGCGCGCTCAGGTCGAGGAAATTGCCAAGACCAAGCTCAAGGACCTCACCGCCGCCGATCTGGACGCCGCGGTCCGCACGATTGCCGGCTCGGCCCGCTCGATGGGCATCACGGTGGAAGGGGTCTGACATGGCCAAGATGACCAAACGCCAGAAAGCCGCCGCGGGCAAGGTCGACAGCCTCAAGCTGTACGGCATCGACGACGCATTCAAGCTCGTCAAGGGCTGTGCCACCGCCAAGTTCGACGAATCGATCGACGTCGCGGTGCAGCTCGGCATCGATGCCAAGAAGTCCGACCAGGTCGTGCGTGGTGCCGTTGTGCTGCCCAATGGCACCGGCAAGACCAAGCGCGTGGCGGTGTTCGCCCAGGGTGCCAAGGCCGAAGAAGCCAAGGCCGCAGGCGCCGACATCGTGGGTATGGAAGACCTGGCCGAACAGATCAAGGCCGGCGTCATGAACTTTGACGTCGTGATTGCCTCACCGGACACGATGCGCGTGGTCGGCACGCTGGGCCAGATCCTCGGTCCGCGCGGCTTGATGCCCAATCCGAAGGTCGGCACGGTCACGCCCGACGTGGCCCAGGCGGTGCGTAACGCCAAGGCTGGCCAAGTGCAGTATCGCGTCGACAAGGCCGGCATCGTGCATGCCACGCTCGGCCGCCGCTCCTTCGAGGACGACAAGCTCAAGGGCAACCTGCAAGCGCTGATCGAGGCATTGAACAAGTCCAAGCCACCCACGAGCAAGGGCATTTATCTGCGCAAGGTGGCGGTGTCTTCGACCATGGGCGTGGGCGTGCGTGTCGACGTGGCGTCGATCAACGCGCAAGCGGCAGGCTGAAGCGTTCGACAACCCCACGAGTGTCTGGCGCGGGGTCGTGAAGAGTTGGTGGGTCGTGGGTGAGTCGCTCTTGCAAGAGAGTCCGGCCGCGAGCCGTCAAAGACCGTTGGTGCGGTGCAAGCCGCCTAAGTGAGGTGCCGCTCCTATCGATCATGGATCGATAGGAGAAGACCGGCCTCGAAGCCAACGCAGATGGCGATCCCGCTGAATGGGTGAGCCGCCGATGACAAGTCGGCGGGGTTCCTGGACAGAAGGTCGCTGAAGAAGGGTGTGGTGAGTGTCGCAAGACGCTCGCCACGTTTTTAAGGAGTGGACCTTGAGTCTGAATCGCAACGAGAAAGAAGCTGTCGTCGCTGACGTGGCCGCCCAGGTGGGCAAGTCACAGACGCTGGCGTTGGCCGAGTACCGCGGACTCACGGTGGAACACTTGAACGCGCTGCGCAAGCAGGCGCGCGACAAGGGCGTCTATCTTCACGTGCTGAAGAACTCCCTGGCTCGCCGCGCCGTCAAGGGCACGCCGTTCGAAGTGGCCATCGAGAGCATGGCCGGTCCGTTGATCTACGGCTTCTCTGAAGACGCCGTGGCAGCGGCCAAGGTCATCGCGGACTTTGCCAAAGGCAACGACAAGTTGATCGTGAAGGCCGGCGCCTATGCCGGCAAGGCGCTCGACGCCGACGGCGTGAAAGCGCTGGCGGCGATCCCGAGCAAGGAAGTGCTGCTGGCCCAGTTGCTGGGCCTGATGCAGTCGCCGGTGTCGCGCATGGCGCGCGTGTTGGCGGCGCTGGCCGAGCAGCGTGGCGGCGGTGAATCGACCGAAGCGGCGGCGACGGAAGTGATGGTTACCGAAGCGGCGTCTGCCGACGCGGTGCCTGTTGCGCAAGCAGCACCTCCTGCCGCGGCTGATGCCGCCGACGCCGCGCCCGCGGCGGCCTGAACGATCGACATTGCAAGTTCAACCCCATCTAGCTAAGGATTCCAAAATGGCATTCGACAAAGACGCATTCCTGACCGCCCTCGACAGCATGTCGGTCATGGACCTCAACGGCCTGGTCAAGGCAATCGAAGAGAAGTTCGGCGTATCCGCTGCCGCGATGTCGGCTCCGGCCGGCACCGGTGGCGGCGCTGCCGCCGCAGTCGTGGAAGAGCAGACCGAGTTCAACGTCATGCTGCTCGAGGTCGGCGCCAACAAGGTGCAGGTCATCAAGGCGGTGCGCGAACTGACTGGCCTGGGACTCAAGGAAGCCAAGGACCTGGTCGACGGCGCTCCGAAGCCCGTCAAGGAAGCCATTGCCAAGGCCGACGCCGAGGCAGCGGTCAAGAAACTGACGGACGCGGGCGCCAAGGCGCAGCTGAAGTAATCGCTTCGTCACAGGGGCTGGGTGCCGTCATCGGCGTTCAGCCTGGTGTGCTTGCCGGGTTGTCCACAAGATAACCCCTGGCAAGCGCCTGAGAGGGTCGCCGACGGACAATGGCTGCCCTCGCGAGTGGTCCGTGACCACTTGAAAGGCTCCCGAGGGAGTTTTCCAAGTGTTCTCTGAACCGACTGCAGAGAACCGGTTTGGTCGGACTGGGGTGCAATGCCCCGGTTGTCCGCCAGCGGCTGGTAGTGGCCAGCCACCAAGCATCGGGCCCGAGTCCCGTAACGCCAGTCGCCGAAAGAGCATGCCGAGGCCAGGCAAGGCTCATTCGACACGGAGTGATCAATGGCGCAAGCAACCCCCTACAGCTACACCGAGCGTAAGCGCATCCGAAAGAGTTTCGGTAAGCGCGAGCACGTCTTGGGCGTGCCTTATCTGCTGACGATGCAGAAGGATTCCTACGTCGCGTTTCTCCAAAAGGACGTGCCACCGCAAAAACGCAAGCCCGAGGGGCTGCAAGCCGCCTTCCTTTCCGCCTTCCCGATCGTTTCGCACAACGGGTTCGTGGAGATGAAGTACATCGAGTTCAACATGGCCAAGCCCGCGTTCGACACGCGCGAGTGCCAGCAGCGCGGCCTCACCTACGCCGCCGCCGTGCGCGCCAAGTTGCAGATGATCATTTATGACCGCGAAACCTCGACCTCGCAGTCGAAGGTGGTCCGCGAGATCAAGGAGCAGGAGGTCTACATGGGCGAAATTCCGCTCATGACCGACTACGGTTCCTTCATCGTCAACGGCACCGAGCGCGTCATCGTCTCGCAGCTGCACCGCTCACCCGGCGTGTTCTTCGAGCACGACAAGGGCAAGACGCACAGCTCGGGCAAACTGCTGTTCTCGGCGCGCATCATTCCTTACCGCGGCTCGTGGCTGGACTTCGAGTTCGACCCGAAGGACATCCTTTACTTCCGCGTCGACCGCCGCCGCAAGATGCCGGTGACGATCCTGCTCAAGGCCATCGGCCTCTCCCCGGAGCAGATCCTCGCGAACTTCTTCGTGTTCGACAACTTCCGCCTGATGGACTCGGGCGCGCAGATGGAGTTCGTGGCCGATCGGCTGCGTGGCGAGATCGCGCGTTTTGACATCACCGACAAGGCCGGCGCCGTCGTCATCGAGAAGGACAAGCGCATCACCGCGCGCCACACGCGCACGCTCGAGGAGTCGGGCACGACCTTCATTTCGGTGCCCGAAGACTTTCTGGTGGGTCGCGTGCTGGCCAAGAACATGGTCGACCCGGAGACCGGCGAGATCGTGGCCAAGGCCAACGACGAGCTGACCGAAGCGCTGCTCAAGAAGCTGCGCGTCGCGGGTTTGAAGGAGATCCAGGCGCTCTACACCAACGAGCTCGACATGGGCGGCTACATCTCCCAGACGCTGGCCGCCGACGAGACCGCCGATGAGCTGGCCGCGCGCGTGGCCATCTACCGCATGATGCGTCCGGGCGAGCCGCCGACCGAAGACGCGGTGCAGGCGCTCTTCAACCGCCTCTTCTACAACGAAGACACCTACGACCTGTCGCGCGTGGGCCGCATGAAGTTCAACGCCCGTGTTGGGCGTGACACGGCCGAAGGCCGCATGGTGCTGGCCAACGACGACATCCTCGACGTCGTCAAGATCCTGGTCGAACTGCGCAACGGCCGCGGCGAGGTCGATGACATCGACCACCTGGGCAATCGCCGCGTGCGCTGCGTCGGCGAGTTGGCCGAGAACCAGTACCGCTCGGGCCTGGCGCGCATCGAAAAGGCAGTGAAAGAGCGTCTCGGCCAGGCCGAGACCGAGGCGCTGATGCCGCACGACCTGATCAACTCCAAGCCGATCTCCGCGGCTTTGAAAGAGTTCTTCGGCGCGTCGCAACTGTCGCAGTTCATGGACCAAACCAACCCGCTGTCGGAGATCACGCACAAGCGGCGTGTCTCGGCCCTCGGCCCGGGCGGCCTGACGCGCGAGCGCGCCGGCTTCGAGGTGCGCGACGTGCACCCGACCCACTACGGCCGCGTGTGCCCGATCGAGACGCCGGAAGGTCCGAACATCGGCCTGATCAATTCGCTGGCGTTGTATGCGCAGTTGAACGACTACGGCTTCCTCGAGACGCCCTACCGGCGCGTGGCCGACGGCAAGGTCACCGACCAGATCGACTACCTCTCGGCCATCGAAGAAGGCAAGTACGTGATCGCGCAGGCGAACGCGGGCCTCGGCAAGGACGGCAAGCTGGTTGATGAGCTGGTGTCGGCGCGCGAGATGGGCGAGTCGGTGCTGACCTCGCCCGAGCGCATCCAGTACATGGACGTGGCGCCGACGCAGATCGTGTCGGTGGCGGCTTCGCTGGTGCCCTTCCTGGAGCACGACGACGCCAATCGCGCGCTGATGGGCGCCAACATGCAGCGTCAGGCGGTGCCGGTGCTGCGCCCCGAGAAGGCCTTTGTCGGCACCGGCGTGGAGCGCGTCTCGGCGGTCGACTCCGGCACGGTCGTCACTGCCAAGCGCGGCGGCGTGGTCGACTACATCGACACCAACCGCATCGTGATTCGCGTCAACGACGCGGAGACGGTGGCGGGCGAGGTGGGTGTGGACATCTACAACCTCATCAAGTACCAACGCAGCAACCAGAACACCAACATCCACCAGCGCCCGATCGTGCGGCGTGGTGACACGGTGGCCTTGGGTGACGTGATCGCCGACGGCGCCTCGACCGACATCGGCGAGCTGGCGCTCGGCCAGAACATGCTGGTCGCGTTCATGCCCTGGAACGGCTACAACTTCGAGGACTCGATCCTCATCTCGGAGCGCGTGATCGCCGAAGACCGCTACACCTCGATCCACATCGAGGAACTGGTGGTGATGGCGCGCGACACCAAGCTGGGCTCCGAAGAGATCACGCGCGACATTCCCAACCTGAGCGAGCAGCAACTGGCGCGTCTGGATAAGTCGGGCATCGTCTACATCGGCGCCGAGGTCAACCCCGGCGACGTGTTGGTCGGCAAGGTCACGCCCAAGGGCGAGACCACGCTGACGCCGGAAGAAAAACTCTTGCGAGCGATCTTCGGCGAGAAGGCGTCCGACGTGAAGGACACCTCGCTGCGTGTCGACCAGGGCACCAACGGCACCGTGATCGACGTGCAGGTCTTCACCCGTGAAGGCATCCAGCGCGACAAGCGGGCGCAGCAGATCATCGACGACGAACTCAAGCGCTTTCGCCTGGATCTCAACGACCAGTTGCGCATCGTCGAGGCCGACGCGTTCGACCGCATCGAAAAGCTGCTCAACGGCAAGGCGGCCAATGGCGGCCCGAACCGCATCGTCAAGGGCACGACCATCGACAAGGCCTACCTGGCCAGCGTCGAGAGGTACCACTGGTTCGACATCCGTCCGGCCGACGACGACGTGGCCAACCAGCTCGAGAGCGTCAAGAATTCGATGGAGCAGACGCGCCACAGCTTCGACCTTGCCTTCGAAGAAAAGCGCAAGAAGTTGACGCAGGGCGACGAGCTGCCCGCGGGCGTGCTCAAGATGGTGAAGGTCTACCTGGCCGTCAAGCGCCGCCTGCAGCCGGGCGACAAGATGGCCGGCCGTCACGGCAACAAGGGCGTGGTCTCCAAGGTGGTGCCGGTCGAGGACATGCCTTACATGGCCGACGGCACGCCGTGCGACATCGTGCTCAACCCACTGGGTGTGCCTTCGCGCATGAACGTCGGGCAGGTGCTCGAGGTCCACCTCGGCTGGGCCGCCAAGGGCATCGGCCAGCGCCTGGGCGACATGCTCCAGCAGGAGGGCAAGCTCGCGGAAATGCGCGTCTTCCTCGACGACCTGTACAACAAGTCGGGTGGCAAAACCGAAAATCTCGCGTCCCTGAGCGACGACGAGATCGTCGAGATGGCCGGCAATCTGGCGCAAGGCGTGCCCTTCGCCACGCCGGTGTTCGACGGTGCTTCCGAAGAAGAGATTCGCGCCATGATGCACCTGGCTTACCCGCCGGAGATTGCCGCGGTGAAGGGCCTGAACGCCACGCGTACCCAGGCCACCCTTCATGACGGCCGCACCGGCGACGCTTTCGAGCGCCCGGTGACCGTGGGCTACATGCACGTCTTGAAGCTCCACCACCTGGTGGACGACAAGATGCACGCCCGCTCGACCGGCCCGTACTCGCTCGTCACCCAGCAACCGCTGGGCGGCAAGGCGCAGTTCGGTGGGCAGCGCTTCGGCGAAATGGAGGTCTGGGCCTTGGAAGCCTACGGCGCGAGCTACGTGCTGCAGGAAATGCTGACCGTGAAGTCGGACGACGTGAACGGCCGAACCAAGGTCTACGAAAGCATCGTCAAGGGCGAGCACGCGATCGAGGCCGGCATGCCGGAATCGTTCAACGTGCTGGTGAAAGAAATTCGATCGCTCGGTATCGACATCGAGCTCGTGCGTAATTAAAGGAGAAGATGCATGAAGGGACTACTCGACCTTTTCAAGCAGTTCACCCCGGATGAGCATTTCGATGCCATCAAGATCGGCCTCGCTTCGCCGGAAAAAATCCGCAGCTGGTCGTTCGGCGAGGTGAGAAAGCCCGAGACCATCAACTACCGGACCTTCAAGCCGGAACGCGATGGTCTGTTCTGCGCCAAGATCTTCGGCCCGATCAAGGACTACGAGTGCCTGTGCGGCAAGTACAAGCGCCTGAAGCACCGCGGCGTAATCTGCGAAAAGTGCGGCGTCGAGGTCACGCAGACCAAGGTGCGGCGCGACCGCATGGGTCACATCGACCTGGCCGCCCCGTGCGCGCACATCTGGTTCCTGAAGTCGCTGCCATCGCGCCTGGGCCTCGTGCTCGACATGACGCTGCGCGACATCGAGCGCGTGCTGTATTTCGAAGCCTACGTGGTCGTGGACCCGGGCATGACGGAACTCAAGAAGTTCTCCATCATGACCGAGGACCAATACGACACCGAGCGCACCAAGCACGGTGAAGAGTTCGTCGCGCTGATGGGCGCCGAGGGCGTGCAGAAGCTGCTCGCCGAGATGGACCTCGACGTCGAGATCGAGAAGCTGCGCGGCGACATGACCGGCTCCGAGCTCAAGGTCAAGAAGAACTCGCGTCGCCTGAAGGTGATGGAAGCCTTTAAGAAGTCGGGCATCAAGCCGCAGTGGATGGTGATGAACGTCCTGCCGGTGCTGCCGCCGGACTTGCGCCCGCTGGTGCCGCTGGACGGCGGCCGCTTTGCCACGAGCGACCTCAACGACCTCTACCGTCGCGTCATCAACCGCAACAACCGACTGGCGCGCCTGCTCGAACTCAAGGCGCCCGAGATCATCGTGCGCAACGAAAAGCGCATGTTGCAGGAGGCGGTGGATTCGCTGCTCGACAACGGCCGTCGGGGCAAGGCAATGACCGGGGCCAACAAGCGCGCGCTCAAGTCGCTGGCCGACATGATCAAGGGCAAGAGCGGGCGCTTCCGCCAGAACTTGCTGGGCAAGCGCGTCGACTACTCGGGCCGCTCGGTCATCGTGGTCGGCCCCACGCTCAAGCTGCACCAGTGCGGCCTGCCCAAGCTGATGGCGCTCGAGCTGTTCAAGCCCTTCATCTTCTCGCGGCTCGAGGCGATGGGCATCGCCACCACCATCAAGGCGGCGAAGAAGGAAGTGGAATCGGGCACGCCGGTGGTCTGGGACATCCTCGAGGAAGTGATCAAGGAACACCCGGTGATGCTCAACCGCGCGCCGACCCTGCACCGCCTGGGCATCCAGGCGTTCGAGCCGGTGCTGATCGAAGGCAAGGCGATCCAGCTGCATCCGCTGGTGTGCGCGGCCTTCAACGCCGACTTCGACGGCGACCAGATGGCCGTTCACGTGCCGCTGTCGATCGAGGCGCAAATGGAAGCCCGCACCTTGATGCTGGCCTCCAACAACATCCTGTTCCCGGCCAACGGCGAGCCGTCGATCGTGCCGAGCCAGGACGTGGTGCTGGGTCTGTACTACGCCACGCGCGAGCGCATCAACGCCAAGGGCGAAGGCCTGATTTTTGCTGACGTGGTCGAGGTGCAGCGTGCGCTCGACAACGCCGTGGTCGAGATCACCACCAAGGTCACGGTGCGCCTGACCGAGTACAGCAAGGACAAGGAAACCGGCGAATTCACGGCCGAGACCAAGCTGGTTGACACGACGGTCGGTCGCGCGCTGTTGTCGGAAATCCTGCCCAAGGGGCTGCCGTTCGCCAACATCAACAAGGCGCTCAAGAAGAAAGAAATCTCGCGCCTGATCAACACCTCGTTCCGCAAGTGCGGTCTGAAGGAAACCGTGGTGCTGGCCGACAAGCTGCTGCAGGCGGGCTTCCGCCTGGCCACGCGCGCCGGCATCTCGATCTCGATCGACGACATGCTCGTGCCCAAGGAAAAGCCGAGCCTCATCGAGCGCGCCGAGAAGGAGGTCAAGGAGATCGAGCAGCAGTACGTCTCGGGCCTCGTGACCGCCGGTGAGCGCTACAACAAGGTGGTCGACATCTGGGGCAAGACCGGCGACGAAGTCGGCAAGGTCATGATGAGCCAGCTGTCCAAGCAGAAGGTCATCGATCGCCACGGCAAGGAAGTGGACCAGGAGTCGTTCAACTCCATCTACATGATGGCCGACTCGGGTGCGCGCGGCAGTGCTGCGCAGATTCGCCAGTTGGCCGGCATGCGGGGCCTCATGGCCAAGCCGGACGGCTCGATCATCGAGACGCCCATCACGGCCAACTTCCGTGAAGGCTTGAACGTGCTGCAGTACTTCATCTCCACCCACGGCGCCCGAAAGGGCCTGGCGGACACGGCGCTGAAGACCGCGAACTCCGGCTACCTGACGCGCCGCCTGGTCGATGTGACGCAGGATCTGGTGGTCACCGAAGACGATTGCGGCACCGACAATGGCATCGCGATGCGCGCGCTGGTCGAGGGCGGTGAGGTGATCGAGTCGTTGCGCGACCGCATCCTGGGCCGCATGACGGCCATCGACGTGCTGCATCCCGAAACGCAGGAGGTCGTGGTGGTGGCCGGCCAGATGCTCGACGAAGACGTGCTCGACGTGGTCGAGGCGGCCGCGGTCGACGAAGTCAAGGTCCGCACACCGCTCACCTGCGACACGCGCTTTGGCCTGTGCGCCAAATGCTACGGCCGCGACCTCGGGCGCGGTGGTCTGGTCAATTCCGGCGAAGCGGTGGGCGTCATTGCCGCGCAGTCGATCGGCGAGCCGGGCACGCAGCTCACGATGCGCACCTTCCACATCGGTGGTGCGGCGTCGCGTGCGGCGATCGCATCCAGCGTGGAGGCCAAGTCCGACGGCCACGTCGGCTTCAACGTCACGATGCGCTACGTGACCAACGGCAAGGGCGATCTCGTGGTGATCTCGCGTTCCGGCGAGATCATCATCGCCGACACCCACAGCCGCGAGCGCGAGCGTCACAAGGTGCCCTACGGCGCCACGCTGAGCGTCAAGGCCGACCAGCAGGTCAAGGCCGGCACCAAGCTCGCCAACTGGGACCCACTGACGCGCCCGATCATCACCGAGTTCGCCGGCAAGGCGAAGTTCGAGAACGTCGAGGAAGGCGTCACCGTCGCCAAGCAACTCGACGAGGTGACGGGCCTGTCAACCCTGGTGGTGATCGACCCGAAGCGCCGCGGCGTGGCCAAGGTCGTTCGCCCGCAGGTCAAGCTGCTCGACGCGGCCGGCAACGAAGTCAAGATCCCCGGCACCGACCATTCGGTGACGATCGGCTTCCCGATCGGCTCGCTGGTGCAGATCCGCGACGGCCAGGATCTCGCCCCGGGCGAAGTGCTGGCGCGCATCCCGGTCGAAGGCCAGAAGACGCGCGACATCACCGGCGGCCTGCCGCGGGTGGCCGAGCTGTTCGAGGCCCGCACGCCCAAGGACAAGGGCACACTCGCCGAAATGACCGGTACGGTGTCGTTCGGCAAGGAAACCAAGGGCAAGGTCCGCCTGCAGATCACCGACCCGGAGGGCAAGGTCTACGAAGAGCTCGTGCTCAAGGAAAAGAACATCGTGGTGCACGAGGGCCAGGTGGTCAACAAGGGCGTGTCCATCGTCGACGGGCCGGCCGATCCGCAGGACATCCTGCGCCTCTTGGGCATCGAGGCGCTGGCGACCTACATCGTCGACGAGGTGCAGGACGTTTATCGCCTGCAAGGTGTGAAGATCAACGACAAGCACATCGAGGTGATCGTTCGGCAGATGCTGCGCCGCGTGCAGATCACCAACCCGGGCGAGAGCCACTACATCCTTGGAGAACAGGTCGAACGGGCCTCGCTGCTGGGCACCAACGACAAGTTGCGCGCCGCAGGCAAGATCACCGCCACGCATGCCGACGTATTGCTGGGCATCACCAAGGCCTCGTTGTCCACCGACTCGTTCATCTCGGCGGCCTCGTTCCAGGAAACGACGCGGGTGCTCACCGAGGCGGCGATCATGGGCAAGCGCGACGAACTTCGCGGCCTGAAGGAAAACGTCATCGTGGGTCGCCTGATCCCCGCTGGCACAGGCCTGGCATTCCACCGCGCCCGCAAGTCCAAGGAGGAAATGGACGACGCCGAGCGCCGAGCGATCGCTCTGCAGGAAGCCGACGAACAGGCGTCGCTGCTGCCGGTGGTTGCCGATGCGGCTGGCGACGAGCCGGCGGTCTGAGGACGTTTATTTGCGGTGCTTCAAGGGCGGCTTCGGCCGCCCTTTTTCATGCGGTTGCCATCGGCGGATCGCCTGGCGCGCGCAGCGCCGACCACTCGCGGGGCGTGAGCACGGTCACGCCCCACGCTGTTGCGCGGCGACGCAGCTCGAGCAATGCCCGGTCGCGCGTCACCAGCCAAACGCAGCGCTGCTGGATGGCCAGGTCGATGAACACCTGATCGTGCGGATCGGCGCATGTCAACGGGCCGGCCGGCGGTTCGGCCTCGATGCTGGCGTATGCGGCCCATACCGCCACCGCCGCTGCCTTGTCTGGTTGCCAGCGAGCCAAGGCGGCGCGCCCCAACACATGGTCGAACTCACACCGCATCAAGGGGCTGGCTCGCCACAGCAGCCGGCCCGTCATGACCGCATGGCCGATCCGCATCGCCGCCGGCTCGCGAAAGACGAGCCAGTCCAACAAGCTGTTGGTGTCCAGGACGATGCGAGCAGGGGAATCGAGGGGCATGCGCAGGGGTAATGTTGCGGGCAAAGGGCGCTGCGAATATAATCGCAAGCTTTTCGGCAGACTCTGCTGCGCTCTTTGCTGGGCGACCCGTCTGGCGCGGCGCCCTGGCCCAGGTCGCTCGTGCTAACGACCCGGGGTCGATTCGAAGCCAGGGTGCCGCGGCAAAGTGTTCCGCAAGCCCCAGTCACAGTACTCAATCGGGAACAAGCTACCCATGCCCACCATCAACCAGCTCGTGCGCCACGGTCGCCAGACCGAAGCCACGAAGTCGAAGTCGCCTGCCATGCAGGGCGGCCCGCAGCGTCGGGGCGTCTGCACGCGCGTGTACACCACCACGCCCAAGAAGCCTAACTCCGCGCTTCGCAAGGTCGCCAAGGTTCGACTGACCAACGGGTTCGAGGTCATCTCGTACATCGGTGGCGAAGGCCACAACCTGCAGGAGCACAGCGTGGTGCTGGTGCGCGGCGGTCGCGTCAAGGATCTGCCGGGTGTGCGCTACCACATCGTGCGTGGATCGCTCGACCTGCAAGGCGTCAAGGATCGCAAGCAATCGCGCTCGAAGTACGGTGCCAAGCGTCCCAAGAAGACCTGATCCAGCCCAGCGCGCCACGGTTCGCCGCGGCGTCATCACCGGCGCACTCCCTTGTGCGCCATCGGCGGCAGGCCTCGCGCCTGCCGAGTAAGTGGGCTCCCCCTGTCGGGGCCCGTGGCGCGGGCGAAAACCTGCGCCGACTGAAGCAATGAAGGAAGAGCAATGCCCCGTCGTCGCGAAGTACCCAAACGAGACATCCTGCCGGACCCCAAGTACGGCAACGTCGACCTCTCCAAGTTCATGAACGTCATCATGGAGTCGGGCAAGAAGGCCGTGGCCGAGCGCATCATTTATGGCGCGCTCGAGACGGTCGAAAAGAAGGCCAGCCGCGATCCGCTGGAGGTCTTTCTCACCGCGCTGAACAACGTCAAGCCGATGGTCGAGGTGAAGTCCCGCCGCGTGGGTGGCGCGAACTACCAAGTGCCGGTTGAAGTCCGTCCGGTGCGCCGCATGGCGCTGGCGATGCGCTGGATCAAGGAGTCGGCTCGCAAGCGCAGTGAAAAGTCGATGGCCCAGCGCCTCGCCAACGAGTTGCTCGAAGCCTCCGAAGGCCGCGGCGGCGCGATGAAGAAGCGCGACGAAGTGCATCGCATGGCCGAGGCCAACAAGGCGTTCTCGCACTTCCGCTTCTAAGCCAGCTTCTTTTGATCCCTGGCCGCGCTTCGGGTTTTCACGAATCCGGAGTGCGGCCCCTGTATTTGGAGTCACACCATGGCCCGCAAGACCCCCATCGAGCGCTACCGCAACATCGGTATTTCTGCGCACATCGATGCCGGCAAGACCACGACGACCGAGCGCATCCTGTTTTACACGGGCGTCAACCACAAGATCGGTGAAGTGCACGACGGCGCCGCGACCATGGACTGGATGGAGCAGGAGCAGGAGCGCGGCATCACCATCACCTCGGCCGCGACGACCTGTTTCTGGAAGGGCATGGAAATGGCCTTCCCCGAGCACCGCATCAATATCATCGACACGCCGGGGCACGTCGACTTCACCATTGAAGTCGAGCGCAGCATGCGCGTGCTCGACGGTGCCTGCATGGTCTATTGCGCCGTCGGTGGCGTGCAGCCGCAGTCCGAGACCGTCTGGCGCCAGGCCAACAAGTACAAAGTTCCGCGCCTCGCGTTCGTCAACAAGATGGACCGCACGGGCGCGAACTTCCTGAAGGTCTACGAGCAAATGAAGGTTCGCCTCAAGGCCAACCCCGTGCCGATCGTGCTGCCGATCGGCGCCGAGGAGAGCTTCACCGGCGTGATCGACCTCATCAAGATGAAGGCGATCATCTGGGACGAGGCGTCCCAGGGCATGAAGTTCAACTACGAAGAGATTCCCGCGAACCTGCTGCCTGAAGCGCAGAAGTGGCGCGAGAACATGGTCGAGGCCGCGGCCGAAGCCAGCGAAGAGCTGATGAACAAGTACCTCGAGTCGGGTGAACTGAGCGAAGCGGAGATCACGCACGGCATTCGCACCCGCACGATCGGCGCCGAGATTCAGCCGATGTTCTGCGGCTCGGCGTTCAAGAACAAGGGCGTGCAGCGCATGCTCGACGGCATCATCGATTTCATGCCTTCGCCGCTCGACATTCCGCCCGTGCCGGGCCATGACGATGACGACAAGGAAGTGGTCCGTCGTGCCGCCGACGACGAAAAGTTCGCTGCGTTGGCCTTCAAGCTGATGACCGACCCCTATGTCGGCCAGCTGACATTCGTGCGCGTCTACTCGGGCGTCTTGAAGTCGGGCGATTCGGTCTACAACCCGATTCGCGGCAAGAAGGAGCGCATCGGCCGCATCCTTCAGATGCACGCCAACCAGCGCGAAGAGATCAAGGAGATCCTGGCCGGCGACATCGCGGCGTGCGTTGGCCTGAAGGACGTGACCACGGGTGAGACCCTGTGCGATCCGACGGCGATCATCACACTCGAGAAAATGGTGTTCCCCGAGCCGGTTATTTCGCAGGCGGTGGAGCCCAAGACCAAGGCCGACCAGGAAAAAATGGGCATTGCCCTGGGCCGCTTGGCCCAGGAGGATCCGTCGTTTCGCGTCAAGACCGACGAAGAATCGGGCCAGACCATCATCTCCGGCATGGGCGAGCTGCACCTGGAGATCATTGTCGACCGCATGAAGCGCGAGTTCGGCGTGGAAGCCAACGTCGGCAAACCGCAGGTGGCCTATCGCGAAACCATTCGCAAGGCCGTGTCGGACGTCGAAGGCAAGTTCGTGCGTCAGTCGGGCGGCAAGGGGCAATACGGCCACGTCGTGCTCAAGATCGAGCCGCAGGAGCCGGGTAAGGGCTTCGAGTTCGTTGACGCGATCAAGGGCGGCGTGGTGCCGCGCGAGTTCATTCCCGCGGTGAGGAAGGGCGTCGAAGATTCCCTGCCGGCAGGCGTGCTGGCCGGCTACCCGGTGGTGGACGTGAAAGTGACGCTCACTTTCGGCTCCTACCACGAGGTCGACTCCAACGAGAACGCTTTCAAGATGGCCGCTTCGCTGGGCTTCAAGGACGGCTGCCGCAAGGCCGGCCCGGTGATCCTGGAGCCGATGATGGCCGTGGAAGTCGAGACACCCGAGGACTATGCCGGCTCGGTAATGGGCGATCTGTCGTCCCGTCGCGGCATGGTGCAGGGCATGGACGACATGCCCGGTGGCGGCAAGGTCATCAAAGCCGAAGTGCCGCTGTCGGAAATGTTCGGCTATTCCACGACCTTGCGTTCCATGTCGCAGGGTCGCGCCACCTACACGATGGAGTTCAAGCACTACAGCGAGGCGCCGAAGAATGTCGCCGACGCGATCATCACGTCGCGAGCCAAGTGACGACATAACCGCGTGATCGGTGCGTCGTTCAAGACGCACCGAGACCCGAGTCGGTCTTCGGTGGGGTGCCGCCTGCTGCCAGTGGCAGGCGAATCAGCTCGCTGCCGGAGACCTTAAACCGATCACTGGCTTCGTTCTTTTTTTGTCGGAGATTTGCATATGGCCAAGAGTAAATTCGAGCGCACCAAGCCCCACGTCAACGTTGGCACGATTGGCCACGTGGACCATGGCAAGACCACCCTGACGGCGGCGCTGACGATGGTGCTGTCCAAGCTGTTCGGCGGTGAAGCCAAGGCCTAC
>NZ_JANMWL010000119.1:0-2426 GCF_031393925.1 Methylibium sp.
TTCCTCGAGGCGCACGAAACCCTCGCCGCCTTGATGGTGGACGGGCAACTCGACGAACAGCGTTGCATCGACGTGGTCGGCGGCCTGGTGCGCCAGATTTCCGACAACGGCTCACGGCGCGTCAGCGCCTTCGGCGAGACGGTGGCGTTGCTGTATGCCCAGGGCAAAGTGGCAGCGGCGGCGCGCCTTGAGCAGCTGTGGGACACGCTGACGCAGCAGCATCGCCTCAGCCTGCTGTGCGCCTACCCGATGAGCGCCTTTCCAGATGAGGGGCACCGTCACGCCTTCGCCTGCATCTGCGCAGCGCACTCGCGTGTCAACCCGATCGAGAGCCTGGGCGACGCTGCCGACGAGCCTCGAGCGCTGCACCGCACCATCGCCCTCTTGCAGCAGCAAGCCAACGCGCTCGAGGCCGAGTTGCGGCGGCGCCAGGACGAGCTCACGCTGGCTTCGCAGAGCGCGCGCATCGCGGTGATGGCGCCAGCACCGGCGCCGCTCCAGAGCCTGGCCAGCCACGAAGGCGGGGCGCCGCCGACCGGCAGGTCGCATGCTGCAGTGCGCGCGCATCGACCGGCCCGTTTGCCGCTCGGCGGCGACGGCGCGAAGAGCTTCCTGACGGTGGAAGCCGCGGCCGGCCAACTGCTGCTGAGCCGCCCGCACGTGCTCAAGCTGATCGCCGAGCAGCGCTTTCGCGATGTCGTTCGGCATGACGACGGTGCGCTGCTGATCCCGGTCAACGAGGTCAACCGCGTCGCGCGCGAACTGCGCGTTTGACGGGGGCACCATGCCGAAGGGGCTTGCCGCTCCAAGCCAGACGTTTTGCGTCAGCCATCTGAACGAGGCCGATTTCAAGACCGGCGGCCTGCGAGGCTATTCGGCCTATCGAGACCTCGGCATCGCAGCGGCCACGAGCGGTCTGGCGACCGCGCACGTGATCCGCATGATTGCGCCGTTCGACGAGCAGTTCAGCGAGCGCCACCTGCACAAGGTCGACTTCCAGCTTGTCTACGTTCTCAAGGGATGGTTCAAGACGGACTTCGAGGGTCATGGCGTGCAGACCCTGAGCGTGGGATCGTGCTGGCTACAGCCGCCGGGCATTCGTCATGCCGTCGTCGGCTGGTCGGATGATTGCGAGTTGCTCGAAATCATCCTTCCGGCCGAGCACGAAACGGTCAACGAGCCGTAGTACGGGTCGCGGCGGTCGCGACCGCCGCTGCGCCTCAGCTGGCCCTGAACTTCAACGCCACCCCGTTGTTGCAGTAGCGCTTGCCGCTCGGCGCCGGCCCGTCATTGAAGACGTGCCCGTGGTGCCCACCGCAGCGCGCGCAGTGGTATTCGGTGCGCGGCAGGCCGAGCTTGAAGTCGGTGCTCGTGTCGAAGGCACCGGCCAGGGTGGTGTGAAAGCTCGGCCAGCCGGTGCCGCTGTCGAACTTCATGTCCGAAGTGAACAGCGGCAGTTCGCAGCCGGCGCACAGGTAGCGCCCCGGGCGCTTCTCGCCATTGAGCGCGCTGCTGAAGGGGCGCTCGGTGCCCTCGCGGCGCAGCACCTCGTATTGCGCGGCGCTCAGGCGCTGCTTCCATTCGGCCGCGCTGAGTTGCACCGGCTCGGGGTGCGTTGGCGTGGCGGCGGGCGCGGCGCTGGCGGTGCGGCGCGAAAGACCCAGGCCGGCCAGCAGGCCGAGCAGCAGGCGTCGTGTCATGGCGTGGCTCCTGTCGTGGTGGTGCGTGTTGGTCGCGTCAGACGCGGCGACCTTTCGCGGACGGAGCAAACGCGCGGCCCGTCGAGCCTCCCTTGGCGGCAAGACGTGGCCGCCGCCGCGGCTATGCATGGCTCGACCTGCGTTCGCTCAACGAGCGCGTGGCCGGTGAGACCGGTTTCGTACGAGCCCATGCGCAGGGCGACGCGCTCCAACACCGGCGAGATCGTGCTCGACCGCGACCAAGGCTACGTCACGCTCGACACCCCGCGCGCCCACGCATGCGCTGGCCGACTTCAGCTTCAAAGGCGCCCTGACGGGTGGCAACAGTGGCGCTCGAAGTCACGCTGCGCAACGACCACGTCGCCCGCCTCACCGTGCTCGACATGAACGGCATGCCGCTGCGCACCGTGCCGCTAGCGCGCGCCGACGGCGCGCTGCGCTTTGCCTTCCCGGCCGAGGCGATGTACGTGGTGCTGCATTAGGTAAACGGCGGCCTTGCCCTCAGGCGGGAACCAGCGCGTCGAGCGGGCTGCGCACTGCGCCGCCGCCCACCTTCAACACATGCGTGTAGATCATGGTCGTGCTCACGTCCGAGTGACCCAGAAGCGCCTGCACCGTGCGGATGTCGTAGCCCGCCTGTAGCAAATGGGTTGCAAACGAATGCCGCAGCGTGTGCGGCGTGGCGGGACGCTCGACTCCGGCGCCCACCACCGCCCGCTTGAACGC
>NZ_JANMWL010000121.1:0-21803 GCF_031393925.1 Methylibium sp.
TTCTGGCCGGCGCGCTGGCGCGCCTGCGCCTGGCGGATCACCAGCTCGGCCAGCCTGCGGCCGTGCTCGACATGCTGGCTCAGCCACAGCTCGAAGGCCGGGCGCACGTAGGTGGACACGAGCCGCAGCGCGTCGCGCGAGTTCAGGCGCTCCTTGGTCTGGCCCTGGAACTGCGGGTCGAGCACCTTGGCCGAGAGCACGAAGCTCGCCCGCGAGAACACGTCGTCGGGCATCAGCTTCACGCCCTTGGGCAGCAGCGCATGCAGCTCGATGAAGCCCTTGATGGCTTGAAAGAGTCCGTCCTTCAGGCCCGCCTCATGGGTGCCGCCGGCCACGGTGGGAATGAGGTTGACATAGCTCTCGCGCACGGCGCTGCCGTCGTCGGTGAAGGCCACGCACCAGGCGGCGCCCTCGCCTTCGGCGAAGTTCTCGGTCTCGCCTTCCTCGGCATAGAGCGCGCCTTCGAACAGCGGCACCACCGGGTCGGCCGCGAGCGACTGCATCAGGTAGTCGCGCAGGCCGCCCTGGTAGAGCCAGCTCTGCGTCTCGGCGCTTTTCTCGTGCGTGAGCGTGACGGTCACGCCCGGCATCAGCACCGCCTTGCTGCGCAGCAGGTGCATCAGCTCGGCCTTGGGCAGCTCGGCGCTCTCGAAGTACTTCGCATCGGGCCAGACGCGCACGCTGGTGCCCTGCTTGCGGTCGGCCACTGTTGCCTTGCGGGTGACCACCGGCTCGACGACGTCACCGCCGCTGAAGGCAATGTTGGCGACGCGGCCATCGCGAAACACGGTGACGGCCAAGCGCGTGGACAGCGCATTGGTCACGCTCACGCCCACGCCGTGCAGTCCGCCTGAGAAGCTGTAGGCGCCGCCCGAGCTTTTGTCGAACTTGCCGCCGGCGTGCAGCCGCGTGAACACGATCTCCACCACCGGCAGCTGCTCTTCGGGGTGCAGGCCGAAGGGGATGCCGCGGCCGTCGTCGTCGATGCCGATCGAGCCATCGGCGTGCAAGCTCACGGCGATGCGCGTGCCATGCCCGGCCAGCGCCTCGTCGGCGGCGTTGTCGATCACTTCCTGCACGATGTGCAGCGGGGTTTCGGTGCGCGTGTACATGCCGGGGCGCTGCTTCACGGGCTCCAGCCCCTTGAGCACGCGGATGGAAGCCTCGACGTAACGGACCGGCTTGCCGGAAGACGACGATGAGAGGGGTTTGCTTGCCATGGCGGCGGATTCTAGGAGTCGACCCGTGGCAGCCAACCGCGCCCCGACGAATAGACTGCCGGCTGCCTGCGCGCATCTGCGGCTTCAAGCTCCACCGACAAGGCTTACGCATGAACGACCTGGAACGTTACTTCCGCGACAACACCGGCAACCTGATCCACAAGTGGCATCACTACTTTGAAATCTACGACCGGCACTTCGCGCGCTTTCGTGGCCAGGAGGTGCATGTGCTGGAGATCGGCGTGTTTCAGGGCGGCTCGCTGCAAATGTGGAAGCAGTACTTCGGGCCCGGTGTGCATGTCCACGGGGTGGACATCAACCCGGCGTGCAAGACGCTCGAAGAAGAGCGCGTCAGCATCCATGTCGGCGACCAGGAGGACCGCGCCTTCCTGCGTGCAGTGGCGGCGTCCATGCCGCGCATCGACATCGTCATCGACGACGGCGGCCACACGATGAGCCAGCTGCGCTGCAGCTTCGAGGAGCTGTTCCCGCTCGTCGATGCCCACGGCGTGTTCCTGACCGAGGACCTGCACACCTGCTACTGGCGCGAGTTCGGCGGCGCCTATCGTGCCCCCGGCAGCTTCATCGAGTACAGCAAGAACCTGATCGACCAGCTGCATGGCTGGCATTCCAGGCAGCCCGAGCAACTGTCGGTGTCCGACTTCACGCGCAGCGCGCACTCGCTGCACTACTACGACAGCATCCTGGTGATCGAGAAGCGCCCGATCGAGGCGCCGATGCACAGCAAGACGGGCAGCGCACGCCTGCCGCCGTTCGAGCCGCCGCAGCGCAAAACTTCCGTGCAAGGCGCCGCGCGTGGCCTGCTTTCACGCGTGTTTCGACGCTGACGCCTCACGGCGGCTCGCGCGCGCCACGCGAGCTGCCTGAAGGCGCATTCGTACAGTCTTTTCATGACCGCTCTGCCTTCCTCCACAGCCCCGACGCACACCTTGTCGATGACCCAGGTGCTGGTGTGCAGCGCCGCGATCGTCACCCTGTCGATGGGCATCCGCCACGGCTTTGGCTTGTGGCTGCAACCGGTGACCATGGACCGCGGCTGGACGCGTGAAACCTTTGCGTTCGCGATCGCGATCCAGAACTTGACGTGGGGTCTCGTCGGCCCGTTCGCCGGCATGCTGGCCGACCGGCTCGGCGCGTTTCGCGTGCTCGTGATCGGCGCCGCGCTCTACGCCCTGGGCCTGATCCTGATGGCCTTCGCAAGCTCGGGTCTGGCCTTCACCGGCAGCGCCGGGCTGCTCATCGGCATGGCGCAGGCCGGCACCACCTACGCCATCGTCTACGGCGTGATCGGGCGCAACGTGGCGACTGAGAAGCGCTCGTGGGCCATGGGCGTCACGGCAGCGGCTGGCTCGTTCGGCCAGTTCCTGATGGTGCCGCTGGACAGCTGGCTGATCTCGAGCCTGGGCTGGCAGCAAGCGCTGGTCCTCACCGGCTGCCTGGCGCTGGCCATCGTGCCGCTGGCGCTCGGGCTGAAGGAGCCGAAAGCGACCGTGAGGCCGGGCGCGGTGCATCAAAGCATCGGCAACGCCGTGCGCGAGGCCTTCGGCTACCGCAGCTTCCAGCTGCTGATGGCGGGCTACTTCGTGTGCGGTTTCCAGGTCGTGTTCATCGCCGTACACATGCCGAGTTACCTGAAGGATCACGGCCTGTCACCGGAGGTGGCGACCGTGGCACTGGCGCTGATCGGCCTCTTCAACGTGGTGGGCACTTATGCGGCCGGCACACTCGGGCAGCGCATCGCCAAGTCCCACCTGCTCGCGGGCATCTATGCGCTGCGATCGCTGGCGATCGTCGCTTTTCTGCTGCTGCCGCTCACGCCGATGTCGGTCTACATGTTCTCCGGCGCGATGGGCCTGCTGTGGTTGTCGACCATTCCGCTGACCAACGCCGTGGTGGCGCAAATCTTCGGCGTCAAGCACTTCTCGATGCTCGGCGGCTTCGTGTTCCTCGCGCACCAGATCGGCAGCTTTCTCGGCGTGTGGCTGGGCGGCAAGCTCTACGACTCGACCGGCAGCTACGACGTGGTCTGGTGGATCGCGGTGGCGCTCGGCGTGTTTGCCGCACTCATCAACCTGCCGGTGCGGGAAAGCGCGATCGAGCGCGGCGCGCCCGCGCCTGCGCCTGCGGCCGCATGATGCGAGCCATGCGCCACCCGCCCAAGCCTCTGCTGCTCTGGTCCGCCGCCCTGACGACGTTGGCGGCCGTGTTCATGGCCTACCTGCAGCCCGGGCTCGTGGTCGACCTTGCCAACCGCGTGTGGAGCTGTTTCTGACCACGCCCTGCCGCGAGCACCCGTCGCCATGAGCCCGCACGGCCGCCACGGCCACGAAGGAGCCACTTGCGTGGCCCTCGGCGGGTGCTCCCGCTCGTTGGCCCAGCGCGCAGCGCGAAGGCTGCCTCCATGAGCGCACCGCACGCGGCTTTGGCGGCCTCGCCCTGGGTGCTGCGCTGGTCGGCGCTGCTGGCGCCGGCGGCCCGCGTGCTCGATGTCGCCTGCGGCAGCGGCCGCCATGTGCGCCACCTTGCGCTGCTCGGCCACCGCGTCACCGCCGTGGATCGCGATGCGCTCGCGCTCGACCCTTTGCGCTCCTTGGCCGACGTGGTGGTGGCCGATCTCGAAGCCGGCACCTGGCCGTTTTCGACCCAGCGCTTCGACGCCGTCGTGGTGACCAACTACCTGTGGCGCCCCTTGCTGGCAAGGCTCGTCGAGAGCGTCGCACCGGGCGGCTTGCTCATCTACGAGACCTTCGCGCTCGGCCACCAGAGCGTGGGCAAGCCCTCCAACCCCGACTTCCTGCTGCGACCGGGTGAATTGCTCGACGCGGTGCGCGGCGAGTTGCGCGTACTCGGCTACGAAGACGGCTTTGTCGACACACCAGCGCGCTTCGTGCAGCGCATCGCCGCGGTGCGCGAAGCACCGGGCGTTGCGACAGCGCCGACGTCACCACCGCGTTATCTCCTGTAGGGCAGCGGCCGGGCCGTCGGCGCGGCTGGCTAAAATCGCCCGATTCCACGGATACCCTGGTCATGAAACCCATTGTTGGCAGCATCGTCGCTCTGGTCACGCCGATGCACGAAGACGGCAGCGTCGACTACCCGACGCTGCGCCGTCTGATCGACTGGCACATCGCCGATGGCAGCGACTGCATCGGCGTGGTCGGCACCACGGGCGAGTCGCCCACCGTCAGCCCCGAGGAGCACTGCGAGATCATCCGCGTGGCGGTCGAGCACGCCGCCAGGCGCGTGCCGATCATGGCCGGCGCCGGCGCCAATTCCACGCGCGAAGCCATCGAGCTCAGCCGCTACGCCAAGCAGGTCGGCGCCGACTGCACCTTGCAGGTCGTGCCTTACTACAACAAGCCCACCCAGGAAGGCCAGTACCGGCACTTCAAGGCCATTGCCGAGGCGGTCGACATTCCGGTCGTGCTCTACAACGTGCCGGGCCGCACGGTGGCCGATATGCTGCCCGAGACCGCGCTGCGACTCGCGCAGGTGCCCGGCATCATCGGCATCAAGGAAGCCACTGGCGACATCGAGCGCGCGGCCTGGTTGATCAAGCAAGCGCCCAAGGGCTTTGCCATCTATTCCGGCGACGACCCGACCGCCATTGCGCTCATGCTGCTGGGCGGCCACGGCAACGTCAGCGTGACGGCCAACGTCGCGCCGCGCGCGATGCACGAGCTGTGCATGGCGGCGATGGCCGGCGACGCCCGCCGCGCCACCGAAATTCACATGTCGCTGTTGCCGCTGCACCGGCAACTGTTTTGCGAGCCCAACCCGATCCCGGTCAAGTGGGCCTTGCATCGGCTCGGGCGCTGCGGCGCCGCGCTGCGCCTGCCGCTCGTGCCGTTGAGCGAGAACTTGCAACCGGTGGTCGAGCAGGCGCTGCGCGACGCTGGCTTGATGTGACGCCTTGACTGCGAATTTGCGCGCTTTGACCGCGTCCGATCCCTCTTGTGGGCCGCTCCAGCGGCCCGGCCCCGACCGAACCCCGGAGAACACCCTCGTGAGCCCACGTTTCCCCTTACCCGTGCGACTGCTTCCTGTCGCCCTGAGCGCCGGCCTTGCCGCCTGCACCACGCTCACCAGCACCCTCGAAGGCGACACGGTCGACTACAAATCCACCAGCGCCCGCTCGGTGTCGCTCGAAGTTCCGCCCGATCTGACCCAGCTTTCGCGCGACACACGCTTTCAGCCCAGCAGCGGCACGATCAGCGCATCGACGCTGCAAGCACCCGCGACGGTTGCAGCAGCGCCGGGCGCTACGGCGGGCGCCGGCAGCGTCGCACCCAGCCAAGTGGGAGCGGTGCGCATCGAGCGTGCCGGCACGCAGCGCTGGCTGGTGGCGCAGCAGACGCCCGAGCAGCTCTGGCCTCAGCTGCAGGCGTTCTGGCAGGAGCGCGGCTTCCAGCTCGAGACCGAGCAACGCGACACCGGACTGATGGAAACCAACTGGAACGAGAACCGCGCCAAGCTGCCGCAGGACTTCATCCGCCGCACCATCGGGCGCGTGTTCGAAAACGCCTACGACACGGGCGAGCGTGACCGCTTCCGCACGCGCCTGGAGCGCGGCGCGAGCGGCGGCACCGAGATCTACATCAGCCACCGCGGCATGGTCGAAGTGGTAACCGGTGGCGCATTGAAGGAAGGCACGGTCTGGCAGCCGCGCCCCGCCGACCCCGAACTCGAAGCGCTGATGCTCACGCGCCTGATGGCCAAGCTCGGCGGCAAGGAAGAGCAGGACAAGGCGGCGACCGCAGCCACTGCGGCCGCCGCTGCCACGCCAACGACCAGCGCCGCCACCGCAGCGCCCGCGACGCGCGCCCGCTTGCTCGGCGGCGCGCCAGGCAGTGGCCTGCAGATCGACGACAGCTTCGAGCGCGCCTGGCGCCGCGTCGGCCTGGCACTCGATCGCAGCGGTTTCACCGTCGAGGATCGCGACCGCGCCCAGGGCCTGTACTACGTTCGCTACGTCGATCCGGCGCAGGCGACCAAGAGCGCGCCGGGGTTCTTCAGCAAACTCTTCGGCGGTGGCAAGGATGCGTCGCAGGGGAGCCTGGCTCGGTACCGCATCGCCGTGACGGGGCAGCAGCCGGCATCCACCACGCTGGTCACGGTGCAAAACAGCCAGGGCGCGCCCGAAACCAGCGACGCCGCGCAGCGCATCCTCGAACTGCTGGTGACCGATCTCAAGTGAGTCGGACCGACGCGCGCGATTCGACCCGACCCGCTTCGTGCGGGGTTCCTCCGAGCGCATCACGGCGCACCCCGCCGTGATGCGCTTTTGCAGCCTGGGCAGCGGCAGCACCGGTAACGCCACCCTGGTCGAGACGGTCGATGGCGCGCGCACCACCCGGCTGCTCATCGACTGCGGCTTCACGCAACGGGAACTCGAGGCGCGGCTCGCGCGCGTCGGCCTCGACACCTCGCGGCTCGACGCGCTGTTCATCACCCACGAGCATGGCGACCACATCGGCTGCGCACTCGGCGTGGCGCGCAGGCACCGCGTACCGTTGTGGATGAGTCGCGGTACCTGGCGCGCCCTCGGTGCGCCCGAACTCGACGACGGCTTGCTGCACTTTGCGCGTGACGGCGAGGCGATTGACATCGGCACCCTGCGGCTCGCACCCTACACGGTGCCGCACGACGCCGCCGAGCCTTTGCAACTGTGCGTCGATGATGGCCGTGCGCGCCTGGGCGTGCTGACCGACGCAGGCTCACTCACCACCCACCTGCTGGCGGCCCTGCAGCGCTGCGACGCGCTGCTGCTCGAATGCAACCACGACCGCGCCATGCTGGCGGCGTCGAGCTACCCGGCGTCGCTGAAGGCGCGCGTCGGCGGCCGTCTCGGTCACCTCGCCAACGACAGCGCCGCAGAGGTGCTGGCCGCGTGCCGCCACGACGGGCTGCGTCACGTAGTGGCGGCCCACCTGAGCCAACAGAACAACCAGCCCGCACTGGCCGCCGCGGCGTTGGCAACGGTGCTCGGCACGGCCGCGGACGACGTCGTCATCGCCAATGCGCGCAGCGGCTTCGGCTGGCTCGATCTGCACTGAACCCAAGCAAGACGCGCAACAAAAAGCCGCCCCGAGGGGCGGCTTTTTGTTGAACCAGTCAAATCTGGCGGCGCCAGGGCGCCGGCCAGCCGACCTTTACTTCATCGCGGCCGAGGCAGCACCGGCAGCAGCGGCAGCAGCCGCGTCAGCGGCGCCCGCGGCGGCAGAGGCCGCACCGGCAGCGGCGCTGGCAGCTGCATCAGTGGCCGGCGAAGCCATCGGCGCAGCGGCGGGCGGCGTGGTGACGGTAGTGTTGGTCGTGGTCGACGCAGGCAATTCGTTTTTCTTGCCGCAGGCGGCAAGAGCAGCGGCAGCGATCAAGGTGGCCAGCAGCAGGGATTTTTTCATCATGAGGTCCTCTTCGAAGGGGTCAAACAAACCGGTTGGGGCGGAACTCGCCATGTCAAGCGCAAAGTTCCAAACAAGACATGGAAAGCTGGGGCATTCCGCGCCTAGCCAGCGATTGTAAGCGACCGATCAGTGCATACCCTCACAGACCCAAGGTCGTGACCGGAAAACTCTCCTCCGCTCGTTGCGAAAGCGCATCAAGCAGCTGATGACAGGGCGCCAGCTCCGTGGCCGCACGATGAATGCGCCCGCGATGGCGGTCGCGGTCGTGCAGGCGAACGGCCGTGAAGCCGGGCACGAACAGCAGGCTGGGTACGCTCGGCGCCTCTTCCTCGTGAACGAGCAGGCAGCGCACGATGTGCGACCACTGGCGTCGCCACTCCAGCCATCGCGCAAAGCGCGTGCCCAGCACCGTGTAGTCGGCCGCCAGGAGGGTGAGTCGCCGCTGCGAATGGGCCCAGCGGCCCAAGGCGTCGAGCACCGGCGCCTGCGCCAGCGGCCAGTCGGCGAAGTCGGGATCGCAGAGCCACAGCTGTTGCGCGCCGGACGTGGCGGCCTCGTCCAAGGCCGCAGTCAGTGCCCGGTGAAAGGCCGCGCGGCCGTCGATGATGTCGTTGCCAGATTCAGTCGAGTCGCTCATTCGGATGATCCTGCGGTCACCAGCAGCCAGCCGTCTTCGGCCCATTGCGTAAGCAGCTCACGCGCCGCCGCGCTGGCGCGCGCGAGGTCGCGCGCACCCAATACGCGTCCGTCGGCGAGGCGACGCATCAGCGTCGCGTCGCGCCCCGCGGCGCGCCACGCTTCGCCGTTCACGAACACATGGCTATCGTCATACATCATGCGCGTGCGCGGATCGAGCCGCACGCCGGCCTCGAGCGATCCGGCGTCGCCCGGGGCGAACCAGACGCGTGGCTTGGGCTCGGTCAAGGCCTCGCCGAGCGCCGCTGCCAGCGCGTGCGGCTCGCGCAGTGCGCGACGCACCGCGTCAAAGGCAAACGCCTGCAATGACGCCGGTATGCGCCCAGGCGCGGCAGTCGCCGGCTGCGACGGGTCGCGGTAGAGCAAGCGCGGCGCGCCGTCGTCTGTCTCGAGCAGGCGGCCGAGCATTTCGCGCGCCAACTCGGCGCGGGCCGGCGCACGAAAACCGATCGAGGCCGTCATGCACTCGCCCTCGGCCACGCCCTCGTGCCCCCAGCCGGGCGGCAGGTAGAGCATGTCGCCTGGCTCGAGCAGCCAGTCTTGTTGCGGTTTAAAGCGAGCCAGCATCTTCAGCGGCACATCGGGCTCGAGCGTCGAGTCGCCGGGCGGCGCAACGCGCCAGCGGCGCAGGCCCTGCACCTGCAGCAGGAACACGTCGTAGGAATCGACATGCGCTCCGACGCCGCCACCGTCGCTGGCCCACGACAGCATCAGGTCGTCCAGGCGCGCCTCGGGAACGAAGCGAAACCGCGACAACAATTCGCGCGCGGCTGGCAAATGCAGGTCGAGCCCCTGCAGCAGCACCGTCCAGCCGGGCTGCGCCAGCGGCGGCAGCGCACGGCGCGGCAAGGGTCCCTGGCGCAGCAACCAGTCGCCACCGGCGCGGCGCACGACCAGGCGCGATTCGACCTCGTCGCTCGCTGCCAGTGCAAACAGCGCCGCACGCGAGACAAGCGGCTCGATACCGGGCAGCGCCTGGCGAATCAAGAGCGGTTTTTTCTGCCAGTGCCGGCGCATGAAAACGCGCGGGGAAAGGCCGCCCAGCAGCGGCGTGCAGAGGTCAATTTCGGGCGTCTGTGGCATGCATTCATTGTGCGATCATCAATGCATGCAGATCGTCTCTCCGTGCGTTGTCAGTCTCATCTGGCGGCTTGAAGATGCCCACGGCCAGCTCATCGACGAGCTGGCCGAGCCGGTCGAATTCTTCGTCGGCGGCGACGACTTGCTCTCCAAGGTGGAAGAGGCAGTGCTCGGCCAGGACGAGGGTTTCGAGGCGACCTTGCATCTCGAGCCGGAGCACGCCTTTGGCGAGTACGACCCGGCCCTGGTGTTCTTCGAGGAGCGCGGCGTGTTCGGCGAGCACATCGCCGAAGGCATGCAGTTCGACGGCCTGCCTGAAGGCACCACCACGCGCGACCTACCGCTCGACGTCGTCTACACCGCCACCGAGGTCTACGACACGCATGTCGTGCTCGACGGCAACCATCCGCTGGCCGGCATCGCCCTGGTGCTCGCGCTGAAGGTGCGCGACGTGCGCGAAGCCAGCGAGGAAGAAATCGAACAGGGCTCGGTCGCTCAGACGGCAATCACGGTGCTGAGCGCCGCGGCGCCGTCCTCGCAGCTGCATTAGCGCGCTGGCGCGGGCCCTTTTCAGCCTTTGCCGGTCGAGCCGAACCCGCCCGCACCGCGCTGTGAAGCGCCGAACGCGGTGACCACGCGAAACGCCGCCTGCACCACCGGCACGATCACCAGCTGCGCAATGCGCTCGAGCGGCTGCACGGTGAACGCCGTGTCAGCGCGGTTCCAGCAGCTCACCATCAACGGGCCCTGGTAGTCGGAGTCGATCAGGCCCACCAGGTTGCCCAGCACGATGCCGTGCTTGTGGCCCAGGCCCGAGCGCGGCAGGATCATCGCCGCCAGGTTCGGGTCGCCGATGTGGATGGCCAGGCCGGTCGGGATCAGTTGCGTGTCGCCCGGCTCCAGCACCAGCGGCGCGTCGATGCAGGCGCGCAGGTCCAGGCCGGCGCTGCCGGGCGTTGCATAAGCGGGGAGCTGGTCGGCAAGCCGGGCATCCAGCACGCGAATATCGATGGTGGTCATGGCTCAGGTGCCACCGCGCTCAACGCGACGGCGCGCGATCTCGGCCACCAGCGCGCGGGCGAGCGTGAGCTTGTCGGCCGTGCCGCCCCCGGCGGGCAGCGTCTGCTCGCCGTGCGCGTCGACCAGCAGCAGCGCGTTGTCATCGCGGCCGAAGGTGGCGGGGCCGAGGTTGCCCACCACCAGCGGCAGCTTCTTGCGCTCGAGCTTGGTGCGGGCGTGCACGGCCAGGTGCTCGCTCTCGGCCGCGAAGCCGACGCAGTAGGGCGGCTCCGGCAAGGCCGCCACGATGGCGAGGATGTCGGCGTTTTCGGTCAGCTCGAAGACCGGCGGCTGCTTCTTGCCGCCCTTCTTGATCTTGTGCTCGGCCAGCCGCGCGGGCCGCCAGTCGGCCACGGCCGCGGTGGCGATGAAGATGCCGTGCAAGGCCGCTCGCGGCAGCACCGCCGCAAGCATCTCCTGGGCGCTTTGCACGTCGATGCGCGTCACGCCGCGAGGCGTGGGCAGGTGGACCGGCCCAGCGACCAGCGTGACGTCGGCGCCGGCCTCGCGCGCCGCGCGGGCCAGCGCAAAACCCATCTTGCCGCTCGAACGGTTGGTGAGACCGCGCACCGGATCGATCGCCTCGAAGGTGGGGCCGGCAGTGATCAGCACGCGCTCGCCGGCCAGTGGCTTGGGCGAGAGGAAGGCGATCACGTCTTCAAGCAGTTCTTCGGGCTCGAGCATGCGGCCGTCGCCGATCTCGCCGCAGGCCTGCGCGCCGCTCGAGGGGCCGAGCAGCACCGCACCATCGGACACCACCTGCGCGGCGTTGCGCTGCGTGGCCGGGTGCGCCCACATCTCTCGATTCATCGCCGGCGCGAGTAGCAGGGCACAGCGCGCGAGCGGCCGCGCCAGGCACACGAGGCCGAGCAACTCGGCGGCGCGGCCCTGCGCCAGTTGCGCCAACAGGTCGGCACTGGCCGGTGCGACGAGCACCGCGTCGGCGTGACGCGTAAGGTTGATGTGCGCCATCGCGTTGGGTTCGCGAACGTCCCACTGGCTGGTGAGCACCGGCTCGCCGCTGAGCGCCTGCATCGTCATCGGCGTAATGAACTGCTGCGCCGCGTCCGTCATCACCACCTGCACGCGTGCGCCAGCCTTCACGAGCAAGCGCAACAACTCGGCCGCCTTGTAGCAGGCGACGCCGCCGGCCAAGCCCAGCACGAGGCGCTTACCGGCGAGATCCTGGCGGTCGTTCATGGACGCGGGGCAGTGGGTGAGGCGGGCGAATTATCGCGTCGAGCGGAGGGCTCTCATCAACGGTATCGGCGACGGTAGCGCTACAGTGCCCTGTCGCCGTTCTGGAAAAGGAAATTTCTCGATGGATGCCCTCGTACTGGCCCGCATGCAGTTCGCAGCCAACATCACTTTCCACATCCTGTTCCCCACCATCAGCATCGCGCTCGGCTGGCTGTTGCTGTTCTTTCGTTGGCGCTGGCTGGTCACCCACGACAACGCCTGGCTCAACGTCTACCGTTTCTGGACCAAGGTGTTCGCGCTGAGCTTCGCGCTCGGGGTGGTGAGCGGGATCACCATGAGTTTTCAGTTCGGCACCAACTGGCCGGGCTTCATGGAAAAAGCCGGCAACGTGGCCGGACCGCTGCTCGCCTACGAGGTGCTGACCGCGTTCTTCCTCGAGGCGGGTTTCCTTGGCATCATGCTGTTCGGCCACGGCCGGGTCAGCGAACGCATCCACCTGATGGCCACGTTCTTCGTGGCCTTCGGCACCACGATGAGCGCCTTCTGGATTCTCGCGCTCAACTCGTGGATGCAGACACCCGCGGGGCACGAGATTGTCGACGGTGTATTCCACGTGACGAGCTGGGCCGAGGTGTTGTTCAACCCGTCGTTTCCCTATCGCTTCACGCACATGCTCATCGCCTCGGCGCTGACGTGCGCGTTCCTGCTGGCCGGCGTGAGCGCCTGGCAGTTGCTGCGCGGCTCGGCGCGCGCGTCGGCCCTGCTCGGCCTGCGCACCGGCCTGACCTTGGCGGCGCTGCTCATCCCCGTGCAGATCTTCGTCGGCGACCTGCACGGGCTGAACACGCTCGAGCACCAGCCGCAAAAGATCGCGGCGATGGAGGGCGTATGGAAGACCGAGAAGGGTGCGCCGCTGCTGCTGTTCGCGCTGCCCGACGACGCGGCACGCAGCAACCGCTTCGCGCTCGCCGTGCCCGGCCTGGCGAGCTTCATCCTCACGCATGACTTTGCCGGCGAGATCAAGGGCCTGGACGCATTTCCGGGCGCGCATCCGCCGGTGCTGCCGGTGTTCCTCGCGTTTCGCGTCATGGTCGGCATGGGCATGTTGATGCTGGCGGTGAGCTGGGGCGGTTGGTGGCTGGCGCGCCGCGCCGGCTGGCAGGCCGAACGATTGCCGCGCGCGCTGCTGTGGGTGCTCGCCGCGATGACCTTCTCCGGCTGGGTGGCGACGGTGGCGGGCTGGTGGGTCACCGAGATCGGCCGCCAGCCCTTCATCGTCTACGGCCTGCTGCGCACCGCCGACGTGGTGTCGGACGTTCCTTCCACCATGATCGCCACCACCCTGGCGATGTACATCACGCTCTACGTCGCGCTCATCCTGGCTTACGTGAGCGTCATCAAGTACATGGCGGAAAAACCCGAACAAGTGACCGCTACCGACGCGCTCGACCAGGTCGAGCAGCGCAAGGCCGAAGTGCTCGGGACGGGAGCGCGAGCATGAGCTTCGACGAATCGCTCCCGGTGATCTTCATGGCCCTGATGGGCGTGTCGATGCTGGTCTACGTCATCAGCGACGGCTACGACCTCGGCGTGGGCATGCTGATGCCGCGCGCCAGCGCCGCCGAGAAGGACACCCTCATCGCCTCGATCGGCCCGTTCTGGGATGCCAACGAAACCTGGCTGGTGCTGGGCATCGGCATTTTGCTGGTGGCGTTTCCTAAGGCGCACGGCCTGGTGCTGACCGAGCTGTATCTGCCGGTGACGCTGATGCTCTTGGGCCTGACCTTGCGCGGCGTCGCGTTCGACTTTCGCGTCAAGGCAAAGGCCGCCAGGAAGCCGATGTGGGACCGCCTGTTTTTCGCCGGCTCGATGCTCGCGTCGGTATCGCAAGGCTGGATGCTCGGGCGCTACATCAGCGGCTTCGGCACCGGCTGGAACTACCCCGTCTTCGCCGCCGCCATTGCGCTGGCACTACCGGCCGCCTACGTGCTGCTCGGCGCCTGCTGGTTGATCATGAAGACCGAGGGGCCGCTGCAGGAAAGGGCGATTCATTGGGCTCGCCAGGCATGGTGGCCGGTGGTGGTGGGCATGGGGCTGATCTCGGTGGCCACGCCCTGGATCAGCCAGACGGTGCGCGAGCGCTGGTTCTCGCTGCCCGAGTTCATCGCGTTGATGGCCATTCCGCTCATGACCGCGGTGGCGCTGGGCACCACGCGCCTGGTGCTCGGGCGAGCAATCGTGCGCGGACCGCTGTGCTGGCTGCCCTTCGTGCTGTTGATCGGCATGTTCGTGCTCGGCTTCCTGGGCTTGGCCTACAGCATCTATCCTTTCGTGGTGATCGACCGACTGACCATCTGGCAGGCGGCCAGCAGCCCGGCGGCGCTCAAGGTCATCCTGATCGGCGTCTGCATCTCGGTGCCGGCGATCGCCGCCTACACCGTGTTCTCTTACCGCGTTTTCCACGGCAAGGCGACCGAGCTAACGTACGCGTGAGGCGACGGCTCCTTAGGTGCGTCGCGATTGGGCCGCCCGTTCGGCCAGTCCATGCCCGCAGAGCCGGAACCCGTGCATGCCCGCTGAGGCGGGCATGCACGGGCCTCACCCACCGCCGCGCTGCGTGTACAGGTCGAAGTAGCGCATGAAGCGCTGGCGGGATGCCTCGGCAAGCCCCTCGAAGCGAAATCCGACCGCCAGCCGCGGCATGCGCATGAGCGCGATCTGCCGCGACGGCAGGGGCGACCAGCGCAAATGCAGCGCACCTTCATCGATGGCGACCGTGGCGGTGCCGCCATCAATGGCCAGCGCATGGGCAGCGCAGGCGCCCGGCAGCCAGCCGAGCCATTCGGCCTCGGTGCAACCCATGTCTCGCTCGAAAGCTTCAGCGTAATAGGACTGCATCGGCCCGCCGCTTCAACCGCCCGCCACCGGCGGCCAGATCGCCAGCACGTCGCCTTCTTCGAAGGTGCGCGTGGCCCGGTTCGGCGGCGCGATGTAGTGCCCGTTGACGAGCACCAGATGCACCAGCTTCATCGGCAGGCCGTACGGAGCGATCACATCGGCGATGGTGGCGTCGCTCGCCACCTCCAGCTCGACTCGGTTGCCGTAGCGCGCCTGGGCAGGCAGGTAGTCGGTCAGCGTGGCGTAGAGCTTGAACGTGATCTTCACCTTGGCAAGTGTCGCAGCTTGGACCGTTGCTTCCATCACCGCGCCCGCGCTTGGGTCTGCGCCCAGTGCTCCTGCGCCTGGCCCTGCGCGATGTAAGCCTCGGCCAGACACGTCGGGTCGGCGATCAACCGCGCGCGCCATTCGCCCAGCCTGACCTTGCCCTCGACCAGGCCGCGCATCACGCCCACATGTTCGGTCCAGCCGATGCTGTTGCAGCCGACCAGGTGCTCGTCATCGAACTGCAGGCTCAGGTGCTTGAAGCCGTCCTGGTCGGTCAATTCGGCCTGCTCGCCACCCGGCACGCCTTGCCAGTCGCCGAAGCTCGCAGAGATGAGGCCCAGGGTGTCTAGCACATTGATCTGCGTCACGCGCTGCAGCACGGCGCCGCGGCCGAGCATGTTCATCGCGGCCACATAGGCCTCGTCGGCCGCGTTGGGTTGGATCGCGCTGATGACGCGCTGCCGGGTGGCCAGGTCGTAGGCTTCGGCGCAGTCGCCGGCGGCGAAGATGCCGGGCACGTTGGTCTGCAGCCGCTCGTCGGTCAGCACGCCCTGGCCGCAGTCGATGCCGGAGCCCTTCAAGAAGGCGACGTTGGGCTTCACGCCGGTGGCGCTGATCACGAGGTCGGCGTCGAGCGTCTGGCCATTGGACAGACGCACGCGCATCGGCCCCGGCGCGCCGTTGGCCGATGCCGCTGCCGGCGTGGCAGCCACCACCGGAGTCGGTGCCGGCTTGTTGTCGCCAACGCCGAAGAACTCGGCGATCTTGCCCAGCAAGCCGCCGCCGCTGGCTGACGTGCTCGGGGCAGCTGCGGCGGAAGTCGTCGCGCCGTGCCGGGCCGCGCCCGCTGCCTCGATCGCCTCGACGCGTGTGCCGGTGAAGACACGCACGCCCTTCTTCTCGCACCAGGTCTTGATCATGTTGCCCGCGGTCGGGCCCATCATGCGCGGCACCATCCGGTCGCCCATTTCGACGACGGTGAGCTCCACGCCACGCGCGGCCAGCGACTCCATGATGATGCAGCCGATGAAGCCGGCGCCCATCTGCAGCACCTTGGCGCCGGGCTTGGCGAGCTGTTCGATATGGCGCGCGTTCTCCAAGGTCCAGCACGGGTGAACGCCCGGCAGGTCCATGCCCGCAATCGGCGGGCGCACCGGCTGCGAGCCGGTGGCGATGAGCAGGGTGTCGAAGCCGACGATGTTGCCGTTGCCGAGCGTGACCGTGCGGCGTGCGGCATCGACGCTGGTCGCGCTCTGCTGAACGTGGGCGATGTTCAGTCGCTGCAGGTGCGCATCGTCGCGGCGCAGGTAGGTGCCGCTTTCGTCGACGCGGCCCACCAGCAAGTAGGGAATCGCCATGCGCGAATACGGCGGCTCGAGCTCGTCGCCGACGATCGTGATGGTGTCGTAAGGCGCGTGCTTGCGAATCGTCTCGGCCGCGATGACGCCGGCCGGACCTGCGCCCAGGATGAGGTGTCTCATCGTGCTCTCCAAGGAAAAAATGAGAAAGGGCGGATCAAGTCTCCTCGTCCGCCCTGCCCCTTGCGGGAAATTGACGACTTACAAGCCGAGTCGCGCGCGCGTCTCGGCCTTGAGCGTGCCGTCGGCGTGCCAGCCGCGCGCTTCGTAGTACTGCGGCAGCATTTCGGGCAGCTTGTTAACCAGGCCCTTGGCCGGCCCGGTTTTGGCCGGCTCGGTCAAGAGGCGTTTGGGCAAGGTGTCATCCTTGGCCGTGAAGCCGGCGCGGTTGTTGAAGTCGCGCTCCATGTTCCAGACGCGCTCGCCGATTTCGTTGAGCTTCTCCAGTGTGAACTCGTCGCCGCAGGCTGCCGCGAGCTGCGGCTGCACGTCGGCCAGGCCCCAGGCGAAGCTGGTGAAGACGCAGATGCCGGCCGAGTCGAACACCGCCGTCGCGTCCTGGAAAGCCTTGACCAGCTCGGGCTTGCCTTCGGCAACCAGCGGATCGGTCTTGACCGGAATGCCCAGCACTTCGGAGGCCACGGTGTAGCCGCGAAGGTGGCAGGCGCCGCGGTTGGAAGTGGCGTAAGCCAATCCCATGCCCTGAATGGCGCGCGAGTCGTAGGCCGGGAACTCCTGGCCCTTGACGCTCATGGAAAGGTCGGGGTAGCCGTACTTCTTGGTCAGGCGGGCCGAGCCCATGCCGATTTCCTTGCCGAAGCCTTCGCCATTGGCGGTGATCTCGGCAAAGTGAACCAGCGCGCGGGCCGAGCCAAAGGGCGCGTCGGTGCCGAGTTGCTCCTTGGTGAGCACGCCCATCTCGAACAGCTCCATCACCGCGCCAATCGTGGCGCCGAAGGAGATCGGGTCCATGCCCTGCTCATTGCACAGCATGTTGGCGTATTGCAGCGCGTCGAGATCGTTCACGCCGTTGGCATTGCCCAGCGCCCATGCGGCTTCGTACTCGAGCCCGCCCGAAGCGCCCCAGTACTGCGGCTTGTTCTCGACCGAGAAGTGCCCCTGGTCGATCTTCTGGATGCGCCCGCAGGCGATGGTGCAGCCGAAGCAAGCCTGGTTGGTGACCAGCGGCTTCTTGCCGTCGGTCTTGCGCGGCGTGGCCATTGCTTCGGCCGAAATATCCTTGGCGCCCTCGAACTGAACGTCGCGGTGGTTGCGCGTGGGCGACGCGCCCATCTCGTTGATGACGTTCATCAGCACCTGGGTGCCATAGGTCGGCAGGCCCTGGCCGGTGACGGCGTTGTCGGCGAGGATCTTCTTTTTCTCGAAGGTGACCCGCATGAACTCCTTGGGGTTGGCGATGTTGCCCACGCCCTTGGTGCCGCGCACGGCAATGGCCTTCAAGTTCTTGGAGCCCATGACGGCACCGACGCCCGAGCGGCCGGCAGCGCGGTGCAGGTCGTTGACGACGGCGGCATACAGCACGCCGTTCTCGCCCGCCTTGCCGATGCTCGACACGCGCGTGAGCGGATCCTGGTGCTGCTTCTTGATGATCTCTTCGGTCTGCCACACGCTCTTGCCCCACAGGTGGGCGGCGTCGCGCAGTTCGGCCTTGTCGTCTTCGATGGAGAGATAGACGGGCTTGGCAGACTTGCCTTCGAAGATGACCATGTCCCAGCCGGCGAACTTGAGCTCAGCGCCCCAGTAGCCGCCGGAGTTGGAGCAAGCGATCGCGCCGGTGAGCGGGCCCTTGGTCACGACCGTGTAGCGACCGCCAGTGGAGGCCATGGTGCCGGTCAGAGGGCCCGTGGCCCAGATGATCTTGTTCTCGGGCGACAGCGGGTCGACCTTGGCGTCGATCTCCTCGGTGAGGTACTTGGATGCCATGCCGCGCGAGCCTAGATAGGCGCGCGCCCAGTCCATTTTGAGCGGCTCGGACGTGACCGTGCCCTTGGTGAGATTGACGCGAAGAACTTTTCCTGCCCAAGACATATTTTTCTCCTCAAGCCGCGGCGGCGTTCTGGTTGCCCAACTTCTCGGCCCAGGCGGACATTTTGTCCAGACCGGTCCAGTTGGCGTCGACATAGGTGATCGCGCCGGTGGGGCAGGCCTCGGCACAGGCCGGCTCGCCACCGCACAGGTCGCACTTCTGTACCTTGCCGGTTTCCTGCACGTAGTTCACGGTGCCGAACGGGCAGGCGATGGTGCAGACCTTGCAGCCGACGCACGTGGTTTCATTGACGATCTTGGCGCCGGTCATCTGGTCGATCGTGATGGCTTCGACCGGGCAGGCATGCAGGCACCAGGCCTCGTCGCACTGCGTGCAGGTGTAGGGCACCTTGCGCCCGGTATGGTGGAAGTCGAACACCTTGATGCGCGACTTGCTCGGTGCGTAGACGCCGTAGTTCTCGAACGAGCAGGCCATCTCGCATTGAAGGCAGCCGGTGCACTTCTCGGGGTTGATGTGGAGGGTCTTCTGCATGGCTGGATGTCTCCTGATCGGGGGGATCGAATTGTCAGCGTTCGGGCAGGCGCGACGCGGCATGCGAAGCCCTTCACTGGACGGAATATGGTGTGGACTATGCAGCGCCGTTCATATCCGGGAAATCCCCTGTGACGAATGCTGCCCACGGCATAGGGGGACTTGCTCCCATTCCGAGGAAAAAACAATCGGGAAGTCGCCGTTGACAGGGTTGCTGCGAAATTGAACATTCCCCTCCCATCTCTTAGCATCCGCTTCGCGCTGGGTTCTCCTGCGCATCCGACAGGTGTTCGCAGCCGTACACCGTGTCGACAAGAGACGAGCCGCCGCTGGCGGCTTCATGAAAAGGATGGCTCGATGTCCACGCCGACCCCGCACTCCACCCTGACCGCCGCCCGTCGCCGCCGCGACGAAGCCGCGCAGCGGCCAATCGCCAGCGCCTTGCCGCTCGACGGCGAGCATGTGCTGTCGATCAACGAATCGCATGAACGCTGCGCCGCACTCGGTTTATCACGCATCGGCGCGCCCGACTATTCGCCCATCACCCGCTCCGACTTCGCCCTCACGCGCGAGCGCAACCGGCGCCTGTTCTCACATGCCGCCCCGGTGATGGAGCTGCTGTTCGAGCAGATCGCCAAGACGCAGAGCATGGTGGTGCTGACCGACGCGCAAGGCACCATCCTCCATTCGATGGGCGACGAAGACTTTCTCGAGAAGGCCGCCAAGGTGGCGCTCGCGCCCGGCGTCAATTGGGCCGAATGCACCAAGGGCACCAACGGCATGGGCACGGCGCTGGTCGACGAGCGGGCGGTGCTGGTGCATGCCGACGAGCACTTCATGCACGCCAACCACTTCCTGACCTGCCAGGCCTCGCCGATCCTCGACCCGCGCGGCAACATTCTCGGCGTGCTCGACGTCTCCGGCGACCGCCGCGGCTACCACCAGCACACCATGGGGCTGGTCAAGATGTCGGCCCGCATGATCGAAAACCACTGGCTCAACGACGACTTCCGCGACGCGCTGCGGCTGCACTTCCACAGCCGCGTCGAATTCATCGGCACGCTGATGGAAGGCATCTTGGCGGTCGACCACGATGGCCGCATCCTAGGCGCCAACCGCAGCGCGCTCGACCTGCTGGGCCTGTCGGGTGCGGCGCTGCGCATGCACACCGTGACCAGCCTGCTGGGCATGCCGATGGGCGCGATCATCGACCACGGCCGCCCGCCGCTGGCCGCACCCATGCGCATGGCGCTGCCCAACGGGCACGTCGTGCAGGTGCAGGCACGCTGCAACTGGCCGCTGTGGCACGGCGGCTGGGCCGCAACGCCGTCGCTCGATGAATCGAATACGACCAGCGCGACCGCCGCGCCCGAGCCGGCCACGGGTGACGCGCGGGCGCCGATCAGCCGTGGGGCAAAGGTCGCCGAAGACAGCACCGAGCCAGCGACACCGGCGGCGCCGAGTTTTGCGGACCTGCAGACCGGCGACGCGCAGATCGAAGCGGTGATCAACAAGCTGCGCCGCGTGGTCGACCGCGACATCCCGGTGCTCATCCTCGGCGAAGCCGGCAGCGGCAAGGAGATGCTGGCACGCGCCATCCACCGGGAGTCGCGGCGCGCTCTGCTGCCCTTCGTCGCCGTGCAATGCGCCTCCACCCCCGAAACGCTGCTCGAGACGGAGCTGTTCGGCTACGCCGAAGGCGTGTTCCCCGGCGTGCGGCGCAAGGGCGCGGTGGGCAAGCTGGTGAAGGCCAGCGGCGGCACGCTGTTCCTCGACGAAGTGGGCGGCCTGCCCGCCGGCCTGCAGGCGCGGCTGCTGCACGCGCTGCAGGACAAGCGCGTCACGCCGCTCGGCGCGGTGCAGCCGGTCGAGATCGACGTGGCCCTGGTCGGCGCCACCGACCGCAACCCGCGCGAGCTGGTCGATACCCACAGCATCCGCGAAGACCTCTACTACCGCCTCAACGGCCTGGCCGTGAAGCTGCCCCCGCTGCGCGAGCGCACCGATCTGCGCACGCTGGTGCGCCGCATCCTGGCCAACGAGGGTGCCGCCGCGCCGCAACTCGTGGCCTCCGACGTGCAGAGTCTGCTCGAAGGCTACGACTGGCCGGGCAACCTGCGCCAGCTCGCCAGCGTGCTGCACACCGCGGCCGTCATGGCGGCCGGCGAGGCGACGATCACCCGCGAGCATCTGTCGGACGACTTCCTCGACGAGGCCTCGCAGCGCCAGGTCGCGGGCAACCAGGCGGCCGCCAACGAGCCCGCACCCGGCCACCCCACGCTGCCGGGCGCGTCCGGCGGCACGCTTGAAGAACTGGAGCGCGAAATGATCCGCCAGGCGGTCGACGCCGCCGACGGCAACATCTCGGTGGCTTCCAAGCGGCTGGGCATCAGCCGCAACACCATCTACCGCAAGCTGCGCTGGCGCACCGCTGCCTGAACGCAGCCGCCACCGCGCGCCGCGTTCAGGGCGCACCGGGGTGCGCGCGGCACCTTCGCGTCCATTGAGTCGCTGCAATCACAGCCGCGCTGTCCGCCTCCCGTTGCAATGATTCAGCGCACTGGAAGGCGCGACGAGCGCCGCGCCTGCAGATCGGCGACCCACTCGCGCGCCGCCGCGAGCAGCGCCGGCAAGAGCAGCGGGTCACTCATGCGATGGCCGGCGTCGACGGCGCAGTGCGCGCGCGCATGCGGCGCGCTGGCCGACAGCGCCGCGGCCACCGCGGGGTCGCAGGTCGCGTCGCGCCCACCCCAGGCCAGCGCCACGGGCACGTCCAGCGCCGCGAGGCGAGCGCTCGGCTCGTTGCCAAAGTGCAGCCAGGCGAAATGCGCATGCACGCGCCACGCGGCTTGCAGGGCAAGGCTGGCCGGCGCCAGCTTTGCCGCCTCGAAGACCAGCCCGCTGGCCGCCACGCCGTCGGCCGCGGACTGGGCATCGTCGTAGGCCGACCAGACGCGCGCCAGGCGCTCGTCGAGGCCGGCATCGCTCCCCGAAATACCCGCTGTACCAGGACGCAACACCTCGGGCGTCGCGCCTTGATACAGCCGCTCGGCCGCAT
>NZ_JANMWL010000128.1:0-28343 GCF_031393925.1 Methylibium sp.
GCTCAGGCGTGCAATCCCAACAGGTGCGCGCCGAGCGCTTCGGCCACCTCGATGCCGTCGACCGCCGCCGACATGATGCCGCCGGCATAACCCGCGCCTTCGCCGGCCGGGTAGAGGCCGCGCACGTTCAGGCTCTGGCAGTCCTTGCCACGGGTCACGCGCAGCGGTGAAGAAGTGCGCGTCTCCACGCCGGTGAGCACGGCGTCGGGCATCGAGAAGCCGGCGATCTGCCTGTCGAAGGCGGGCAGGGCTTCGCGGATCGCCGCCAGGGCGTAGTCGGGCAGGCTGGCGTGGCCGCGCTCGTCGCGCTCGGCCAGGTCGGTGAGATGCACGCCAGGCTGGTACGAAGGCAGCACGCTGCCCAAGGCGCTGCTGCGCTGGCCTTGGATGAAGTCGCCCACCAGCTGGCCGGGCGCCTGGTAGCCGCCGCCGCCCATCACGAAGGCGCGCGATTCCCATTGGCGCTGGAACGCCAGGCCGTCGAGCGGACCCACGGCGTGGCCGGCGCCGCGCGCCAGGCCGTCCTGCCGATAGTCGTCGGGCGAGATCGCCACCACGATGCCCGCATTGGCGTTGCGCTCGTTGCGCGAATACTGGCTCATGCCGTTGGTCACCACGCGCGCGACCTCGGAGGTGGCCGCCACCACGGTACCGCCCGGGCACATGCAAAAGCTGTAGACCGAGCGGCCATTGCTGGCGTGATGCACGAGCTTGTAGTCGGCCGCACCCAGCACCGGGTGGCCGGCGTTGGGGCCCAGGCGCGCACGGTCGATGAGGCCTTGCGGATGCTCGATGCGAAAGCCGATCGAAAACGGCTTGGCCTGCATGGCCACCCCGCGCCGGTGCAGCATCTCGAAGCTGTCGCGCGCGCTGTGGCCGAGTGCGAGCACGACGTGGTCGGTGCGCAGTTCTTCGCCCGAGGCGAGCGTCACGCCGCGGATGCGAGCGACCTGGCCGTCGGCGTGCGCGGCACCGCCTGTTTCGATCAGCACATCGACCACGCGCTGGCCGAAGCGCACCTCGCCGCCCAGCGCCACGATCTCGGCGCGCATCTTCTCGACCACGCCGACCAGCCGGAAGGTGCCGATGTGCGGCTTGCTCACGAACAAGATCTCTTCGGGCGCGCCGGCTTTGACGAACTCGTGCAGCACCTTGCGCGTGAGGTGGCGCGGGTCGCTGATCTGACTCCAGAGCTTGCCGTCGGAGAAGGTGCCGGCGCCGCCTTCGCCGAACTGCACGTTCGACTCCGGGTCGAGCACGCCGCGCCGCCACAGGCCCCAGGTGTCCTTGGTGCGTTCGCGCACCGCCTTGCCGCGCTCCAGCACGATCGGGGCCAGGCCCATCTGCGCCAGCACCAGCGCCGCGAAGATGCCGCAGGGGCCGAAGCCGATGACGATCGGCCGCGCTTGCTGCCGTGCCAGGAAATCGGCGCCAGCGTGGCCCACCAGGCGGTAGCGCGTGTCCGGTGCGCAGCGCACCTGAGGGTCGGCAGCGTGGCGCGCGAGCAGGGCGGCTTCGTCGCGCAATTCGCAGTCGACGGTGTAGATGAGCACCACCGCGGCCTTCTTGCGCGCATCGACGCCACGCTTGAAGAGGTGAACGGCCAGCAGCTCGGCGTCGTCGATGCCCAGGCGTTGCACGATCGCCTGGCGCAGAGCGCCCTCGGCGTGCCCCAGGGGCAGTCGCAGTTCGGTGATCCTCAGCATCGCTGCTGCGCGCTTTCGGGCCGAGTCCCGGCGCGAGGCCGGCGTCAGGGTCGCAGCAGGCGCGACCCGCGGCTTTAGCCGCCCCGCTTGGCCCGCTTGCCGGCGTTCTTCTTGCTGCGCGTGTGCGCGCCGCGCTCCAGGCTGCGCTTCTGGCCCCTGCCATCGGCAACGAGGGTCACGCCCTTGGGCGGGGTCGGCCGCGGCGTGGCAAGACGGTCGGCTTCGGTTCGGATCTTGTTGCCCATGGATGGCTCCGGGTGGCGGGTGAGTGATTGAGCGAACCGGCGATTAGGCCACAAGCGGTGCTGTCGCTCGCTGCAGAAGGTGGCGCATGGCCGCGGGGCATGCGCCAAAGCGCCCGCCGCCTCGCCGGACTGCGGCGAAGCGGCGGCACGCTTTCAGTAGCCCGCCAGGCCCAGCGTGCCGGCCACCGCGCTGGCGAGTTCGAGCTGCCCCGAGCTCGATGCCCGCAGCCGGCATGGATGCCGGCCTTGCCTTGCGCGACCGATCGGAACACCATCGTTTCCACTTGGGTCAACGGCGACGCACCAAAAGTTCATGCGTGCTGCATCTCGTTTCGATGGCTTTGCCTGGCTCCTCTGTGCGACCTGCGCAGCAGCGGCGCCACCGCCGCAGCCGGACTCGGCGGCGACCGGCGCTTGCGAGGCTGCCGTGGCCGAAACCCTGCGTGACATGCGCGGCAAGGCGGCCCAGGAGGTGCAGTTCGCCGCGGTGCGCCGTTTCCTGCCGTCGGCGTCCGTCGACGGCACCACCATTGCGGGCAGCGGTCGCTACGGTGCACGAGTGGGCGCAGCCAGGCCCTTCACGTACAGCTGCACCTACGCGGCGCAGACCGGCAAGGCCAGCGGCGTGGTGCTCAAGGAGACCGGCACCGCCGCGCCCGTTGCCGAGCGACCGTGGGAGCCGGACCTGACCCATCTCTCCCCGGACGCGTGCGAGGCTGCCGCCGCAGCAGCGTTGAAGGAAAAGTACCCACCGGTCGGGCGCATTACGTTCAGCTCCGACTCGAGGCAGCTTCGGCCCGCGCCGAACGCGCGCACCAGCCTCGAGGGGCAAGGCCAGCTGGAACGCGCGGCGGGCATGAACCCGGCGCCGTTCACCTACCGCTGCGTGGTCGAAACGAAGAGCGGCAAGCTCGTCAGCATGCATACCGACGACTGAAGCGAGCGGCGTGGGCGCGCTTCGGCGCAACACGTTCCGATCGAAATTGCGCTTCGTAGCCGCTCAGCCCGGGGCGGTGACTCGGCGCCGTCTCGCAGGCGACCTGGTGCGGCTTTGCAACCACGCTTTGGCGGGGCAGGCACGCGGTGCCCATGCACTACGTCACGTCGCAAACGGTTCTGTGCCAATGCGGAGTGTTAGTGCATACCTTCGTCATGAAGCCGTGAAGGTATGCACAGCGAAATCCAAAACGTCTCGTTACGCTCCGCCGAACTTCAAGAGTGCGGTGCGACCCGATGGGACGATCTAGAAACGAGCTGGGATTCATCGATGCGAGCAGCGCAACGCTGCCGCCATCGGCGTTCGCTTCAGTGCAAGGCGTGCCGCGCCGTGAACCTTCCTCTTCCTACTACATCCCGGTGCGCCGCAAGTTCGGCCTGTCCCTGGCCGCCGGACTGGCCTGGATGGCGTTCTCGGTGTTTGCGGCGCAGGGTTGGATCGAGCAGCTGTCGAGCGTCGTCGGTGCCGTGCCGGCCTGGCTCGCGATCTTCGGCATCGCCATCTTCCCGGGCTTCATGAACGCCTTTCTGGTCAGCAGCCTGTTGCTCGACCGCCGCCCGCCCATCAGCGTGCGCACCGAAAACCTGCCCGGCATCACGATCCTCGTGGCAGCCTACAACGAAGAAGCGAGCATCGTCTCGACGATCGAGAGCATCGCCCGCCAGCACTACCCGGGGCCGATGCAGGTGATCGTCATCAACGACGGCTCGACCGACGCCACCGCCGAGAAGCTTGCCGGCCTCGACTACGGCTGGCTGCAGGTCGTCACTCTCGAGAAGAACGCCGGCAAGTCCAGCGCCCTGAACGTGGGCCTGGGTCTCACGAAATTCCGGCTGACCATCACCGTGGACGGCGACTCCTACCTGTACCGCAACGCGCTGCGCAACCTGGTGGGCCGCTACCTCAGCGACCCGCCGGACACCAAGGCGGTGGCGGGGGCCGTGCTGGTGCGCAACTCGCGCAGGAACCTGGTCACCCGGATCCAGGAATGGGACTACTTTCATGGCATCGCCGCCATCAAGCGGCTGCAGAGCCTCTACCAGGGCACGCTGGTGGCCCAGGGTGCGTTCTCGATTTACGAGACCGCAACGCTGCGCTCGCTCGGCGGCTGGGCCGATACCGTCGGCGAGGACATCGTGCTCACGTGGGCGATGCTCGAGCGCGGCTATCGCGTCGGCTTCGCCGAGAACGCCTGCCTGTTCACCAACGCCCCCGAACGCTGGGGCCAGTTCATCAAGCAGCGCCAGCGCTGGTCGCGGGGGCTGATCGAAGCCTTCAAGACGCACTGGCGCCTGCTGTTCAAGCCGCGCATGAGCACGGTCTTCATCTGGTGGAACCTGCTGTTTCCCTACATGGACCTGGTTTACACCGTCGTGTTCATCCCGGGCCTGGTGCTGGCGCTGTTCGGCATCTACTGGATCGCCGGACCGATGACCTTGCTGGTGCTACCGCTGGCGCTGTTGGTCAACTACGTCATGTTCCGCATCCAGTCGAAGATGTTCCTCGAGCAGGGCCTGAAAGTGCGCAGCAACCTGCGCGGCTTTACCTTCTACGCGCTGCTCTACAGCATGGTGTTGCAGCCGGCCTGCGTGATCGGCTACCTGCAGGAAGTGTTCAACCGCAGCAAGACCTGGGGTACCAAGTGAAGGCGCTCATGCTGCGCGCGCTGCTGCTGGCGGCAACAGCGACCCCGGCCGCGGCACAGGACGTGTCCACGCGCCTGTACGCGAGCCGCGATTCCGATTCCTTCCATGAGTGGGTCGCGAGCGTCGGCTACACCGGGGCGCAGGGCTTTGGCCTCAAGGCCGGGGGCATGCGCTACAGCGCGCCCGCGTGGGCGGCAGACGGCGGTCTGCTCGCCGCCACCTACCGCAGCCACGGCGCGGATCGACAGGTCGACGCCAGCCTGGGCGTGGCGCGCGTCGGCGGCCAAGACCATGCCGTGGCCGCGCTCGACGTCCTGCAGAAGGTGGCGCCCGACACGACGCTCGGCTTCAGCGGCGAGCGCGACTATGTCAATTCGGTGCGCGGCATCGACCAGGGCTTGACCTTCAACAGCCTCGCGCTGGTGGCCGACCATGCCTTCAACGAGCGCTTCAACGTCGGCATGGCGGGCGGTGTGGCGCTGTTTTCCAACGACAACCGCCGTCCCTTCCTGCGTACGCGCTGGAACGCTTCGCTCGACGCGGACTGGGGGCTTAACGCCTACCTCAAGACGCGCAGCTACCGCAACACCTCTCCCAACCGGCCCGAGTACTACTCGCCGGAGCGTCTCAACGAGGTGTCGCTGGGCCTGTCGTCGCGCTTCGTGGCGGCCGAGCGCTTCGTGGTGAGCGCGCACGTCGACGGCGGCAGCCAGCACACCGACGCGGCCTCGCAGCCGATTTGGAGCTACTCCATCGGCCTGGGCTCGATGCGCAACAGCCGCTGGCGCTGGAGCCTGGCGTTGCAGGCTTCCAACGCCGCCTCGCTGCTCAGCGGCAGCAGTGCCTACCGCTACACCAGTCTGCTGGGCCAACTGAGCATGCCGCTGTAGCCGCGGCGCGCCACGCCGGGCGCGCGGGTCCGGCCGACGCGCTGCGCGCGGTCGTGACGGGCTGCGGCGACGCTGTGACTCGGTCGTTGAGCGCAGCCCGGTGTCTTCGATGTTGGCGAGCGCTGCGGCGCATCGCTCGCCCCAGCGAGCCGCAGGAATCCTGAGCACGATGGCGCAGCTTTCCCTGCGGCCGCAAGGCTCGCCGCCGACCTGGCGCGAACGCGCATTCCCGCGGTTCGCGCGACACTTCAAAGCCTGCCCGCCGCACCGTGGGCCCCAACCGCCTGACCGGCACGTTCAGCATGGACCCCTACGACCACGATCTCGAACGCGGCCTGCGCAACCGTCGCGCCATCCTCGGCGACGCCTGGGTCGACGCCTCGGTGGCCAACGCCAACGCCTTCAACGCCGACTTCCAGAACTTCATCACCCGCTATGCGTGGCACGAGGTCTGGGGCCGCCCGGGGCTCGAGGCCAAGACGCGCCGCATCGTCGTGCTGGCCATCACCTGCGCGCTCGGTCGCTGGGAGGAGTTCGAGCTGCACCTGCGCGCCGCGCTGGTGGGCGGCTCGGGCGCCGGACTCGGCGTGGGCGGCGACGCGTGTACGCGCCTGACTCCCGACGAGGTGAAAGAAGTGCTGATCCAGGCCGCCATCTATGCGGGTGTGCCGGCCGCCAACACCGGCGTGGCGATTGCCACCCGGCTGCTGCACGAACTCGGCCACGAACTGCCGCCCCGGCCGGCGACCGAGGTTGCGCACCCCGGCACCGGCCGCTCCCGCCGCACGGCCAGCACGCCAGCCTTGCACTTCACCGTGCGCGAACCACGCGGGCTCGCCGCGGGCGCACCGGCGCCGCACACCGTCGTGCTGAGCCACGCGCTCGGCTGCGACGTGAGCCTGTGGGACGCGCTGGCCAATGCGCTGGCCGCCGGCCATGCGCCGTCGGGCGCGCGCCCGTGCCGCGTCATCTGCCACGACCACCGTGGCCACGGCGACTCCGACGCGCCACCCGGCCCCTACACGATGGCCGAGCTGGCCGACGACGCCGCTCGCCTGCTCGTCGAACTGGGCACCGGCCCGGTGGTGTGGGTGGGCCTGTCGATGGGCGGCATGGTCGGCCAGGAGCTGGCGCTGAGGCATGCCGAGCGTGTGAAGGCGCTGGTGATCGCCAATTCGACCTCGGGCTATGACGAAGCGGCGCGCGCGCTGTGGCAACAGCGCATCGCGGCCATCGAGCAGGGCGGCCTGGAAGCCATCGCCGACGGCGCCATGCAGCGCTGGTTCAGCGACACCTTCCGGGCGACTGATCCCGCCACGGTGGCGCGCTGGCGCCGCCGCGTGGTGAGCACCTCGCAGGGGGGCTACCTGGGCAACTGCCACGCCATCCGCGACATGGACACGACCGCGCGGCTCGGGCGCATCAAGGTGCCCACGCTCGTCATTGCGGGCTCGCTCGACCAGGGCACGCCGGTGGCAATGTCGCGCACCATCGCAGAAGCCGTGCCGGGCGCCCGGCTCGCCGTGCTGGAAGGCGCCGCGCACCTGAGCGTGATCGAACAGCCGGCCGCCTTTGAGGCGGCGGTGCGCGGCTTGCTCGCCGGACTGAGCTGCTGAATCAAGTCGACACCGAAAGACACCGCATGAACCCCGCCTACATCGTCGACGCCATCCGCACCCCCTTCGGCCGCTACGGCGGCGCGCTCGCCAGCGTGCGTGCCGACGACCTGGGCGCCATTCCGCTCAGGGCCCTGATGGCGCGCCACCCCGGGCTCGACTGGAGCGCCGTCAGCGACATCCTCTACGGCTGCGCCAACCAGGCCGGCGAAGACAACCGCAACGTCGCGCGCATGAGTGCGCTGCTCGCCGGCCTGCCGGTCGAACTACCGGGCGCCACCCTCAACCGCCTGTGCGGCTCGGGCCTGGACGCGCTCGGCAGCGCGGCGCGCGCCATCAAGGCCGGCGAGGCGCAGCTGATGCTGGCCGGCGGCGTGGAAAGCATGAGCCGCGCGCCCTTCGTGATGCCCAAAGCCGAGAGCGCCTTCGGCCGCGCGAATGCCGTCTACGACACCACCATCGGCTGGCGTTTCGTCAACCGGCTCATGAAGGAGCAGTACGGCGTCGACTCCATGCCCGAGACCGCCGAGAACGTGGCGCGCGACTACGGCATCGAGCGTGACGCGCAGGACCGCATGGCGCTGGCCTCGCAACAAAAGGCGGTGGCGGCGCAGCAGAGCGGCTTCTTCGACGCCGAGCTGACGCCGGTCTCGATTGCGCAGAAGAAGGGCGAGCCCATCGTCGTTGCCAAGGACGAGCACCCGCGCGCAACCAGCCTCGAGTCGCTCGCGAACCTAAAGGGCGTGGTCAGGCCCGACGGCACGGTCACGGCGGGCAACGCCAGCGGCGTCAACGACGGCGCCTGCGCGCTGCTGCTGGCCAGCGAGGTGGCGCTGAAGACGCATGGCCTCACGCCGCGCGCGCGTGTGGTCGGCATGGCGACGGCGGGTGTGGCGCCGCGCGTGATGGGCATCGGCCCGGCGCCGGCCACGCGCAAGGTGCTGGCGCTCACCGGCCTCGCGCTCGCACAGATGGATGTGATCGAGCTCAACGAGGCCTTTGCCGCGCAAGGCCTGGCGGTGCTGCGCCAGCTCGGCCTGCAAGACGACGACCCGCGCGTCAACCCCAACGGCGGCGCCATTGCGCTCGGCCACCCGCTCGGCGCCAGCGGCGCGCGGCTGGCCACCACCGCGGTCAACCAGCTTCACAGGAGCGGCGGGCGCTACGCGCTGTGCACCATGTGCATCGGCGTGGGGCAGGGCATTGCGGTGGTGCTCGAGCGGGTGTGACGGCGCCCCGGGTGCCCGAGGCGGCACCCTCGGCGAGCCCGACGGTACCGGCGCCCAAGGCCGCGGCGTTGCCGGCGCCTGAGCCTGCCGCGAGCGGCGAGCGGCGAGCGCTGAAGCGCGCCGCTCGTCTGCGCATACCCGGCGTGCAACGACGAGGCGAGCGCGCGGATCAGGCGTCGCGCCAGCCCAGTCCCTGCGTCGTGCCGGCGCGCGGCCGGTACTCGCAGCCCACCCAGCCGTCGTAGCCGAGCGCGTCGATGAGCGGCAGCAGATAGCGGTAGTTCAGCTCGCCCCCACCCGGCTCCTGGCGCTCGGGCACACCGGCGATCTGGAGGTGCCCGACGCCACCGCTCGGGAGGTACTGGCGCAGCTTCATCGCCACGTCGCCCTCGACGACCTGGCAGTGGTAGAGGTCCATCAGCACCTGCAGGTTGGGCGCACCGACGAGTTGCACGATTTCGTGAGCATGGTCCTGGCGGTTCAAGAAGTAGCCCGGCATGTCGCGCCCGTTGATCGGCTCGATGAGCACCGTGACGCCGACGCTTGCCGCCTGCGCCGCGGCCCATGCGAGGCGCTCGACGTAAAGGCCCTGCAGCGCCGCCCGCTCGCCGCCCGAAGGCACGCAGCCGGCCATCACGTGCAGCCGCGGGCAGCGCAGCGCCTGGGCGTACGCGAGCGCCTCGTCAACGCTGCGCCGGAACTCGTCCTGGCGGTCCTCGAGGCACGCCATGCCGCGCTCGCCTCTGGCCCAGTCGCCCGCCGGCGCGTTCATCAGCACCAGCGGCAAGCCGGCGGCGTCGAGCCGCGCGCGCAGCGCGGCGGCGCCATGTTCATAGGGGAACTGCCATTCGACGGCGGCGAAGCCGTCACGCGCGGCGGCGCCAGGGCGGTCGAGGAAGGGATGCTCGGTGTAGAGCAGGGAAAGGTTGGCGGCCAGACGGGGCATGGACGATGGTTTCAAGCCTCGATTTGCAACGTCGCAGGAAAACTCGGCTCCCGCCAGTGTCGCGAGGCCTGCTCATACGCATGGCCCAGGCTCAGCACCCGCGCGTCGCTCCACGCCGTGCCGACGAAGCTCAGTCCCAGTGGCAGCCCGTTGACGTAACCCGCTGGCACGGTGAGATGCGGATAACCGGCCACTGCGGCGGGCGTGGAGAAGCTGGCGCCGTGGTGGTCGCCGTTGATGGTGTCGGTGAGCCAGGCCGGCCCGCCGGTGGGTGCGACGAGGGCGTCCAGGCGGTGCTTGCGCAGCGCAAGGTCGATGCCTTCGCGGCGCGACCAGCGCAGGTTGTTGGCCAGCGCGTCGAGGTAGGCGCGGCTTTTCAGGCCGCCCAGTGCCTGAGCGCGCACGAGCAGCTCCTGCGAGAAGTGAGGCATTTCCCTGAAACGATGCTGCTCGTTGAAGGCGATAACGTCGGCCAGCGTGCGCACGGCCGAGCCCTGGCCGAACTCGGCCAGGTAGGCGTCGAGGTTGGCCTTGAGTTCGTAGAGCAGCACGGTGAGTTCGCTCTCGGCGTAGCGTTCGGGCGGCGGCAAGGCCACGGGATCGACGAGCACCGCGCCGCGAGCCTGCAGCAGCTCCAGTGCGCGCTCGTAGATCGGATCGATGCGGTCGTTGCCGCTGAAGGCGCTGCGCACCACGCCCAGGCGCGCACCGCGCAGGGCGTTGGCGTCGAGCTGCAGCACATAGTTGACATTGCTCGGCGCCTTGCGCGTGGCGGCGTCGCGCGCATCGGGTCCGGCCAGCACACCGAGCAGCAGCGCGGCCTCGGCAACGCTGCGCGCCATGGGGCCGGGTGTGTCCTGGTTGTGGGCGATGGGCACGACGCCGTCGCGGCTGACGAGGCCGAGCGTGGGCTTGAAGCCAACCAGGCCGCAGATCGATGCCGGCGAGACGATCGAGCCGTCGGTTTCGGTGCCCACGGCCAGCGGCGCGAGCCCTGCCGCTACCGCCGCGGCCGAGCCGGCGCTGGAGCCGCTGGTGTTGCGGTCGAGCGCGGAGGGGTTGCGCGTGAGGCCGCCGCGCGCGCTCCAGCCGCTGGTCGATCGGGTGGAGCGAATGTTGGCCCACTCGCTGAGGTTGGTCTTGCCCAGGATCACGGCACCGGCTGCGCGCAGGCGCGCGACCAGGTGCGCGTCGCGCGGCGCCTGGGCGCCCATCAGCGCGAGCGAGCCGGCGGTGGTTTGCATGCGGTCGGCCGTGGCGATGTTGTCCTTGATCAGCACCGGCAGGCCGTGCAGCGGGCCGCGCGGCCCCTTGTCGCGCCGCTCGACGTCAAGCGCCGCAGCCAGCGGCAGCGCATCGGCGTTGAGTTCGATGATCGAGCGCAGCTGTGGGCCGTTGCGATCAATCGCCTCGATGTTCGCCAGGCAGGCACGCACCAGGCGCTCGGCGCTGAGCGTGCCGTTGGCCATCTGCGCTTGCAACTCGCTGGCCGAGGCGTAGGCGAGCGCCTCGTCTTCGGTGGCGGCGGCGGCGGCGGGGACAGCAGTGGCGCCGATGACCGCGCTGCTTTCTGCCGGCATGGCCAAACCTCCGGCAAGGCTATGGACGAACTGGCGACGTTGCATGGGTTGGCGGCGCGGGTGACGGTGAGTCGCGATGCTAGCCCACCGACTCATTGAAATGCGTGCCGAGGGACGTGCGCGACGGGATGCGGTGCGCGGCGCGAAGCACCGTCATGCCCATCGGCATCGCGAGCCTTCGAAACGCGGCAGCGTGCCACCTCGCGCGGACAGCGGCGCGCCGATTTCAGTGCTTCGCGGGACTGTCCCAACGTCGTCGCCGGCAGCGCCGCGCCGCGCAAGGCGCTCTGTCCAGACGTCCTGACGACACGGCGCAACAATCGCGGCTTTGGCATTGAAGTTGCGCGGAAAGCGTGACGGATTTAACACCCTTGGTTCCAGGCGGCTGGTCAGGATGAGAAATCCGTCTCACTTGCAAGAGCCTGACGGTGCGCTTTTCAACACAAAACACACCAGCGAAAGGCAATCCATGAGCGACGCATTCGTTCGACAAGGTGAATTGACCGACATCCAAAGCTATCCGGCCTGGGCGCAAGACATGGTCGAGAGCTGCACCGAAGTGCGCACACGCGTCGCGGCGCACCCGCTGTTCCACAAGATGCGTGATGGCGAACTCGACGCCAGCCAGCTCAGCACCTTCCTGGTCGGCGTGTGGCCGGTGATCGAGCAGTTTCCGCAGTACATGGCGCAAAGCCTGCTCAAGGTTCAGTACGGGCGCTCGCGTGGCCACGACGAGGCGCGGCGCTACCTGATCCGCAACATTCGCGTCGAGCAGAACCACGCCGACCACTGGCTGCAGTGGGCGCTCGCCAGCGGCGTGAGCCGAGACGACTTGCTGCACGGCGAAGTGCCGCCCGAAACCCATGCGCTCAGCCACTGGTGCTGGCACACCTGCGAGCGCGACTCGCTGGCCGCCGGCATGGCCGCCACCAACTACGCGATCGAAGGCGTGACCGGCGACTGGTCGGCATTGGTGTGCGCCTCCGACGTCTACGAGAACGGCTTTGCCACCGACGTGCGCGCCAAGGCGATGAAGTGGCTGAAGCTGCACGCCAAGTACGACGACACCCACCCGTGGGAAGCGCTCGAGATCATCTGCGCGGTGATGGGCAGCAACCCCACGCAGCGCGGCGTGGCGCTGATCCGCTCGCGCGTGGTGACGAGCTACGAGTACATGCGCCTCACGCTCGACCACTGCCTCGAGGCCGAGCAAGTGGTGTCGCGCCCGATGCCACTGGTCGAGCTCGTGTACGAGGAACGCAAGCGGGCCTGAGGGAGAAGAAGCCCCCAACACTCTCCGGCTTGCGGGAGAGAGGGGGCAAGACGATGCGAGCGCTGGTTTGGCCGGCTCCCTCTACCGCGCTGCGGGAGAGGGGTCGGGGTGTGAGGGTGGCTCAGCGCGCGCTGCTCAGCGTCGCGCTGGCCTGCGTCGGCGCGGCCCAGCCGCCGCCGAGCGCACGGTAGACCACCACCAGCGCGGTGGCAGTCCCGATCTGCGCCTGCACCAGCTGGTCGCGGTTGACGAGAGCCTCGCGTTCCGCGTCCAGCACGATGAGGAAATCGGTGACCCCGGCTTCGAAGCGCAGCCGTGCCAGCCGCACCGCTTCCTCGGCGCTGCGCGCGGCGGCGTCCAGTCGCTCGGCGCGCTGTGCGCTGCGGTTGAAGCCGCTGAACGCGCCTTCGGTTTCCTCCAGCGCGATCGCTACGGTTTGCTCGTAGCGCGCCAGGCTCTGCTGCGCGCGCGCTTCGCTGGCGTCGACGCGGGCGCGCAGCCGGCCGGAGTCGAACGGCGTCCAGGTCAACCCGACGCCGAGCGAGTACAGCGTCGACTCGCCCTTTCCGAGATCGCCCAGGACGGCGGCATTGAGGCCCAACAAGCCGCTCAGCGAAATGCGCGGAAAAAGATCGGCCTTGGCCACGCCGATGTTGGCGGTGGCCGCCGCGAGCTGGCGCTCGGCGGCCAGTACATCGGGGCGGCGCTGCAGCCATTGCGTCGGCGTGCCGATCGGCAAGCTGGCCAGGTCGGTCACGGGCAGGCCGGGCAGCGGGGCCGGCGACGCCAGCTCGGCGAGCAGCGCGCGCGGCGCCTCTGCGGTAAGCGTGGCAAGACGCAAGGCCGCGCGTTCGATCGCCGTCTGCAGCGCCGGCAGCGCCGCTTCGGTGCTGGCCACCAGGGTGGTGGCGCGCGCCACGTCGAGTTGCGTGCCGCGGCCGGCGTCCAGGCGTGCCTGGACGATGCGCAAGGCCTCGCGCTGGTTCACCAGCGCGGCCTCGGTCACCTGGGCTCGCTGCTGCAGCCCGCGTAACTCCAGGTAGTTGCGTGCCACCTCGGCCGCCACGGCGGTGTGCGCCGCGCCCAGGCCGGCCTCGCTCGCGCCGACCAGCGCCGCGGCCGATTCGCTGGCACGCCGGTAGCGGCCGAAGAAGTCGAGTTCCCAGTTGGCGATGAAGCTCGCGTCGTAGACCGTGCCGGTGCGCTCGCTGCGCGTGGCGCCGGGCTGCTGGGTACTGGGCCGCACCGAGCGCGTGATGCCGCTGTCGATGCCGGCGCCGGGCAGCGCGTTCGCGCCGGCCTCGACCAGGCTGGCGCGCGCCTCCTGCAGCCGCGCCTGGGCGATGCGCACATCGCCGTTGGCGAAAAGCGCGCGCTCGATGAGCGCCGTGAGCGCCGCGTCGTTGAAGCCGCGCCAGAAGCTGGCGATGTCGGGTGAGGCCACCTGCGCATCGGTGGCGCTGGCGCCGGCATTGATGAAGCCGGTATCGAGCGCGCTGGCAGGACGTTCGTAGTTCGGGCCGACCGCGCAGGCGGCCAGGGCCAGCGCGGACAGCGCAACGAGCGCGCCGCGCCCGGTGTTCGCGGTGAACGAATGTTTCTGGTGCTGCCGCTCACGCATCGCCGTCTCCTTCGGACTGTTTGCGCGGCGCCTGCGCGAGCATGCCGCCGCCCGGCTGCGCAGCCTCGCGGCGGCGTGCTCCGCGGCTGCGCAGCAGCACATAGAAGACCGGCGTGAGAAAGATGCCGAACAAGGTCACGCCCACCATGCCGGAGAACACTGCAATGCCCATCGCGCGGCGCATCTCGCTGCCCGCGCCGCTGCCCAGGATGAGCGGCACGACGCCGGCGCAAAACGCGATCGAGGTCATCAGGATGGGTCGCAGGCGCATGCGGCAGGCGTGGATGACGGCGTCACGCAGGCGCTCGCCGCGCTCTTCGAGGTCCTTGGCAAACTCGACGATCAGGATCGCGTTCTTGCACGCCAGGCCCACCAGCACCACCAGCGCCACCTGGGTGAAGATGTTCAGGTCGCCCGGCTGCAGGAACGGCGCAAAGCGCGACAGCCACACGCCGAACAGCGCCGCCAGGATGCACATCGGCACGATCATCACGATGGCCATCGGCAGGCTCCAGCTCTCGTATTGCGCGGCCAGCACCAGCACCACCAGCAGCACCGAGATCAGCAGCGCGGCCGCGAGGGTCGGCAACTGGATCTGCGTGCCGGGCAGGGTGAGGTTGCGCGTGAGGCGGTCCTGGTAGCTCAGCTCGGTCCATTCGTAGCTCATGCCGCGCGGCAGCGCCTGTTTGAGCAGGCCTTCGATTTCGCCCTCGGCCTGTCCGGAAGAGAAGCCCGGCTTGGCTGCGCCGTTGACGTCGGCGGCCGGGTAGCCGTTGTAGCGCGTCACGCGCGTCGGGCCGAAGGTCGGCTCGACCGTCATCAGCGCGCCCAGCGGCACCATCTCGCCGGCCGCGTTGCGCGTCTTCAGCGCGGTGATGGACTGGGCGTCGGCGCGAAAGGGTGCGTCGGCCTGCACGATCACTTGGTAGGTCTTGCCGAACTTGGTGAAGTCGTTGACGTAGAGCGAGCCGAGGTTGACCTGCATGGTGTCGTAGATGTCGGCCAGGTTCACGCCCATCTGCTTGGCGCGCGTGCGGTCGACGTTGGCATAGAGCTGCGGCACGTTGATGTCGTAGGTTGAGAACGGCGTGCCGATGGCCGACTGCGGGTTGCCGTAGATGCCTCCGAGCGCGCCCCACACCGCGCCGTAGAGCGCCTGTTCGCCCAGACCGCTGCGGTCCTGCACCTGCAGCTTGAAGCCGCCCGCGTTGCCCAGGCCGTCGACGCCCGGCGGCGGCACGACGAACATGCGCGCGCCCTGGATTTGCTGGATGGCGCCGTTGACCTGGCCGAGGATCGCGTCCTTGGACAGCTGCGGCGTGGTGCGCTCCTCGAAGGCAGCGAGCGTAAAGAACACGATGCCCTCGTTGGGCGAGGCCGAGAAACCGGCGATCGACAACCCCGGGAAGGCCACCGACTCGGCGATGCCCGGCACCTTCAGCGCGATGTCGCTCATCCGGCGGATCACCGCGTCGGTGCGATCGAGCGAGGCGCCGGCCGGCAGTTGCGCAATGCCGATCAAATACTGCTTGTCGGGCGCGGGCACGAAGCCGGCCGGGATGCGCGTGAACAGCAAGGCCGTGAGTCCGAGCAGCACGACGTAGACCAGCATCGCGGCCGACCTGCGCTTGACGATGCCGGTCACGCCGCGGCCATAGGCTTGGCTCGAGCGTGCGAAGAAGCGGTTGAACCAGCGGAAGAAGCCGCCGAACACGGCGTCCATGCCGCGCGTGAGCCAATCCTTGGGCGCGTCGTGCGGGCGCAGCAGGATGGCGCTCAGCGCCGGTGAGAGCGTGAGCGAGTTGAACGCCGAGATCACCGTCGAGATCGCGATCGTCACCGCGAACTGCTTGTAGAACTGGCCGGTCAGGCCGGGCACGAAGGCCAGCGGCACGAACACCGCGCACAGCACCAGTGCGATGGCGATGATCGGGCCCGACACCTCGCGCATCGCCTTGATGGTGGCCTCGCGCGGCGCCAGGCCGCTCTCGATGTTGCGCTCGACGTTCTCGACCACCACGATGGCGTCGTCGACCACGATGCCGATCGCCAGCACCAGGCCGAACAGCGTGAGCGTGTTGATCGAATAGCCCAGCAACAGCAGGAAGGCGAAGGTGCCGACGATCGACACCGGCACCGCCAGCAGCGGGATGATGGAGGCGCGCCAGGTCTGCAAGAAGATGATGACCACCAGCACCACCAGCCCCACGGCTTCGAGCAAGGTGATCACCACCTTTTCGATCGAGGTCTGCACGAAACGCGTCGGGTCGTAGACGATGGCGTAGTCCATGCCCTGCGGGAAGGCGGGCTTGAGCCGCTCCATCGCCGCGCGCACCTTGTTCGAGAGTGCCAGCGCGTTGGAGCCCGGCGCCTGGAACACCGCGATCGCCGCCGCTTCCTTGTTGTTGAGCAGGCTGCGCAGCGAGTAGGTGTTGCCCGAGAGCTCGACGCGGCCGAGGTCGCGCACGCGGATCATGCCGCCGGTGGCGGGGTCGCTGCGCACGATGATGTCGGCGAACTCCTCCTCGTTGGCCAGGCGCCCCTGGGTGTTGACCGAGAGCTGGAATTCGACGCCCTTGGGCGCGGGCGGCGCTCCCACCGTGCCGGCCGCGACCTGCGCGTTCTGCTCGCGGATGGCGGCAACGACCTCGCCGCTGGTGATGCCGCGCGAAGCCAGCTTGCCCGGGTCGAGCCAGATGCGCATGGCGTAGTCGCCGGCACCGAACAGCAGCACCGTTCCCATGCCGGGAATGCGCAGCAGTTCGTCGCGAATGTTGAGCTGGCCGTAGTTGCGCAGGTAGAGCGCGTCGCGGCTGTTGTCGGGGCTGACGAGGTGCACCACCATCGTCAGGTTGGGGCTCGACTTCTCGGTCGTGACGCCGATCTGCCGCACGATGTCGGGCAGGCGCGGTAGCGCCCGGTTGATGCGGTTTTGCACCGCGGTCTCGGCCACTTCGGGGTTGGTGCCGATCTTGAACGTGACCGTGACCGTGAGGCTGCCGTCGGACGTCGCCTGCGACTCGAAGTACAGCAGGTTCTCGACACCGTTGATCTGCTCTTCAAGCGGTGTGGCCACCGTCTCCGAGATCACGCGCGGATTGGCGCCGGGGAACTGCGCACGCACCACGATCTGCGGCGGCGCGACCTCGGGGTATTCCGACACCGGCAGCTGGAAGATCGCCAGCAGGCCGATGAGAAAGGTGAAGATCGCCAGCACGCCGGCAAAGCGCGGCCGGTCGATGAAGAAGTGCGCGATGTCCATGGCGGCCTGCGCTCAGGCGGCGTGGCGCGGCGAGCCGTGGCCGGCGGCCGCGGCCTTCTTCGCGCCGCTCGACCCACCGCCGGGCGGGGCGGGGTCGGCCGCCTTCCCCGGGGGTTTCGGGGCGTCCGCCGGGGCGACCGTGGCGGGCGCGCCCTGCCGCGGCCTGGCTTCGATCGGCATGCCCTGGTCGTCGACCGCTAGCACCTGCGCCGCAACCGCCATGCCGGGCATCACCCGCTGCAGGCCATCGACCACGACGTGCTCGCCGGCTTTCACGCCGCCTTGCACCACGCGCATGCCGCCGATCAGCATGCCGAGCTTGACCTCACGGAACTGTGGCTGGCCGTCGCCGCCCACCACGTAGACGAACTTCTTGTTCTGGTCGGTGCCGATCGCCCGCTCGGGCACCATCACCGCGTCATAAGGCGTGCTGGTGACCATCGTCAGTTTGGCGGCCAGACCGGGCGTGAACTCGCCCTTGCTGTTGTCGAAGCTGGCACGCATGCGGATCGCGCCGGTCTGCGGATTGAGCCGGTTGTCGATGAAATCGACCTGGCCCTCGTGCGGAAAGCCGACCTCGTTGGCGAGCGCCATGCGCACCTTGGGCGCGCGCTCGTGGGCCGCCTTGACGCGCAAGTAAGTCTGCTCGCTGCCGTCGAAGTAGGCGTAGACCTTGTCCACGCCCGCGATCGAGGTCAACACCACCTGTTCGCTCACCAGGTTGCCGGCGGTCACGCTGGCGCGCGAGGTGCGCCCGGCGATCGGTGCGCGCACCTGGGCGTAGCCGAGCTTGAGGCGGGCGACGCGCAAGGCCGCATCGGCGGTCTTGATGTCGGCATGGGTGGTGCTCAGGCCGGCGCTGAGCTGGTCGAACTCCTGGCGCGACACGGCCTTGGCGTCGAGCAGCTTCTGCGCACGCGCCAGTTCGGTCCGAGCCAGCTCGGCGCGTGCCACCGCGGCGGCGCGTTGCGAATCCGCGCGCGATGCCTCGGCCTCGAAGGGCCGCGGGTCGATGGAAAACAAGAGTTGCCCCTTGCTGACCAGCGCACCGTCGGTGAAGTGCACGCCTTCGATGAGGCCGGGCACGCGCGGCCGCAACTCGACGAACTCGGCGGCCTCCAGGCGGCCGCTGAACTCCTCGCTGTCGGACACCGCGCGCTGCACGGCCGGTGCGACGCTGACCGGCGCGGCCGGCGGCGGTCCGCCGCCCTGCGCGTCGGCCGGCCCGCCGCAGCCAGTCAAGCCGATGAGGCTGGCCGCGAGCACCGTGACCGACGCGGCGGCTCGCTGGAAATGGCCTGAATGAATGGCTGCAGCGAGCTCGCGCATGGAAACACCCTCGGTGTGCGGTGGTCAGGATGATGACGCCGGATCGGCCGCGGTTTGTGCGCGTGCGAGCCCTGCGTGCAGACGCGCCTGGGAATCACCCGAAGCGCCCATCGCCGTTCAAGGCGTCGATATTAATGACCTGCCGGTCATCAAGCGATGTCGTGTGAAGTAGTGCCCTTGTGCGTCACAAGCTTTTGTCGCGACATTGCGTCGAAGAGCCTCCTTCGCCGCGGCGCCCCAACGCCTCCGCGTCGCGGGCCGCCCGCCCGCTTGCCTCGAGGTCGGGGCTCTCTATACTTTCTTTCGCCGCAACGCCCGCGCCACGAGTGCCTCGCCATGAACGCTCCCGACCGCTTCCCCGGCCTCGACGCTGCCAACTTGCAGCGCTTTGTCGACGCCGCGCCGGCATGTGCCCTACGGCAAGAAGCTGACCGCGGCGGTGGCGCAGGTATCGCGGCGTCGGGCAGGGCGTCGGCCGCGGCGCCGGCGGCCAGCGCTTGAACCGGCAGCGGCTGCAGCGCTGCGGCGTCCAAGCGGCGACCCGATGATCCAGGGCCTGGCCGCGTTGCTGTTGTTCCAGTCGCTCGGCGAAGCCCTCGCGCAGCTGACCGGTGCGCCGGTGCCCGGGCCGGTGCTGGGCCTGCTGGGGCTGCTGGCCTGGCTGCTGCTGCGTCAGCGACGCGGCCAGCCGGCGTGCAAGCCACTGGAGCAGGCCGCCGACGGGCTGCTGGCCCACCTGTCGATCTTCTTCGTGCCGGCCGCCGTCGGCGTGATGCTGTATTGGGAACCGCTGGCGCAGGAAGGCCTGGCCTGGATCGTCGCGCTGGTGCTCAGCACGGTGGCGGCGATCGCAGCCACGGCCTGGTTCCTGCGGGATCGCCTGGGCGGCGCGCCGGGCGCGGCGGGTGAAGACGGCGCCACGGGGCCCAAGCCGTGAGCGAAGGCTTGTCACCGTCGGCCCTGCCGACGCTGCCCGTGGGCCTCGCCGGTGCGCTCGAGCCACTGGCCGAAGTCTGGGTCTATCTCGCCGCGACGCCGCTGTTTGGCCTCACGCTCACGCTCGGTGCCTATGTCATCGCCGAGCGCCTGTCGGCGCGCAGCGGCCGCCATCCGCTGGCCAACCCGGTGTTGTGGTCGGTGCTCGCCATCATCGCCGTGCTGGCCGCAACCGGCACGCCGTACCGGCGCTACTTCGAGGGCGCGCAGTTCGTGCATTTCCTGCTCGGCACCGCCACGGTGGCGCTGGCGGTGCCGCTGGCGCGGCTGTGGCCGGAGTTGCGCTCGCGCGCCGGCAGCCTGTTGCTCGGCCTCGTCATCGGCGCGGCGGTGTCGATCGCGGTGGCGCTCGGCAGTGCCGAGCTGCTCGGTGCGTCGGCACTGCTCAAGGCTTCGCTGCTGCCGAAGTCGGTCACCGCGCCGATCGCGATGGGCATCGCCGAGCGCGTCGGCGGCTCGGCCACCTTGGCGGCGGTGTTCGCGGTGACGACCGGCATCGTCGGCGCGCTGGTCGTGACACCCTTGCTCAACGCCATGGGCGTGCGCGACTGGGCCGCGCGAGGCTTCGCGCTCGGCCTGGCGGCGCATGGCATCGGCACGGCACGCGCCTGGTCGGTGCATCCGCGCGCCGGCGCCTACGCCAGCCTCGCAATGGGCCTGCACGGTGTGCTGGCAGCGCTGCTGCTGCCGTGGCTGGCGCACTGGCTGTTGGTTTGACAAGCCCGCACGGCCACGGTCGGCAGCGCAAGGCCGGGCGTCAATTTGCCCGCGGCCGGCGCGAGCAGGTGGGCGGTGCCTGCGGGGGCGGCGCTGACGGGCCGGCGCGTGCGGGCCGGCCTTGGCCTGATCTTCAGGCCACGCGCCGCATCCACCGACGCATGCCGATGACCAGGCGTCGCGCGGCCCGCCACGGCGCGCTGGCGCGCACCGAGGCCTTCACGCGTTGCTTGGTGGCGGCCCAGGCGTCGAACGCGCGCGCCAGCCAGCGGTAGTGGCGCAGTTGCGGCTCGGTCAGCACGAACAGCCGGCCCAGCAGCGCCGTGCCGATCAACTTGGCGATGACGATGACCGTCACGCCGAGCGTCGCGCGGCCAGCGTGGATCAGCCACAGGGCCAGCAGCTTGACCGGCAGCAGCGCCAGCGCCGGCACGATGAACAAGGCCAGCGCCAGCGGCGGCGGCACCCGGCAAAGGCGCGCTTCGAGGCGCGCGAGCGGTGGCCACCGCGCCCAGCGGGCGAGCACGCGCGCGAGCGGCTTCCAGCCCCATTCCTCGAGCCAGATGAGGAGCGCGAGCGGTGCAAGGAGGGTGGCGCGCAACACGCGCCAAAATGGACTCGGCCGCCGCTTCAAGCCGGCTCCACGCCGCGCAGCCAGCAGCGCACCACCGCCGCACCGAGCGGCCCGGCGATCTCGGCGATGAAGCGGCTGAAGTCGACCGAGGCGCTGTCGTCGGAGCGGTCCGAGACGGTGCGCAGCACCGCGAACGGCAGGTCGCAGTCGTGGCAGATTTGCGCGACCGCCGCGCCTTCCATCTCGACGGCCAGCGCGTCCGGCAGTTCGCTGCGCAGCGCGGCACGCTCGATCGCCGTGGCGATGAAGCGGTCGCCGCTCACCACCAGGCCCTGGTGGACTCGGGGGTTATCGATGCCCAGCGCGGCAAAGCTCGAGTCCAGGCCGATGCGTTCGGCGGCCAGCGCCGTGCGCGCGGCCGTGACGAGCGCGTCGCCGAGATCGACGTCGGTCGGGAAGCGCGAGCGGCCGGTGAGTGGCACCTCGTGGCGGGGAAACAGTGGCGACGCGTCCATGTCGTGCTGCAACAGCTCGCGCGCAACGATCACGTCGCCGACCGAGATACCGGGCGCGAGCGCACCGGCCACGCCGGTCAGCACCAGCGCATCGACGCCGTAGCGGTCGGCCAACAGCAAGGCCGTCGCCGCAGCGGCCACCTTGCCGATGCCCGAGCGCACCAGCACGACCTCGTGGCCGTCGAGCAGGCCGCGGTGAAAGGCGCGGCCCGCGTGGTGTTCGGTGACCGCGGCCAGCAGCGCCGCATGGAGCGTGCGCAGCTCCTCATCGAGTGCGGCGACGATGGCAAAGCGCAGACCCATCCCGGTGGCGCGGATTCGCCTAGGGCAGCAGCAGCGCGCGCTTGACGGAACGCGCCACCGCCGGGCCCTTGACGCGCTCGACTTCCGTGACCAAGTCGTTGGCCACCTGCTGCAGCCCGGCAAGACCGCTGGCCTTCTCGATCGCAAGCGCCCAGCGGTAGCCCTTCAAGAGGCCGAGGTGTTCCTTGGCGAGACTTGGCAGCAGGTCGTAGAGGTCGGAATACGAGAGCGCGGTGGTCGTCTCCGACGCGGGCGCGGATTCGGCCGCCGCACCGGCCGCTCCAGCCGTTGCCGTGCTGGCCTGCCCGGGCGGGATGCTCGTCGGCGCCGCTCGAGCGCTGGCGACTGCGGCCGGATCGAACGGGGCCACCAGACCGGCGTCGAACAGTGTCCGCAGGTCGTCCGCCGTTGCGCCTCGCACCAGCGCGATCCACTGGTCGCCGGCCTTGCTGGCGTCGATGATCAGCAGCAGGTTGCGCGCGGTTCGCGTGAGCGCATGGACGCGGGCACGGATTTCGTCGCGGCCCGTATCAGTCTTGGTGTAACGATCGGCCATCGATGCCACTCGCTTTGCAGACGGAGATTTGGTGGCGAAGTGTACGAAGCCGCGCGGACACCCCGTCGTCGCGGTGAACAAAACCGCTCCGTGCGCGATGCGCAACCCAGCCAGGCTTCACGTCTTGACGCGCAGTTCGCGGCGCAGGATCTTGCCGACGGCAGTCTTGGGCAAATCGGTGCGGAACTCGACGATGCGCGGCCGCTTGTAGCCAGTGAGATTGGCTTCGCAATAGGCCCGCACGGCGGCCTCGGACACGGCAGCGTCCTTCCTGACCACCACCAGCTTGACCGCCTCGCCCGAGTGTTCGTCGGGCACGCCGACCGCCGCGCATTCCAGCACGCCCGGCATCAGGCCGACCACCTCTTCCACCTCGTTGGGGTAGACGTTGAAGCCGCTCACCAGGATCATGTCTTTCTTGCGATCGACGATCTTGAAGTAACCGCGCTCGTCGACGGTGCCGATGTCGCCGGAGCGAAAGTAGCCGTCGGGCGTCATGACCTTGGCGGTCTCGTCAGGCCGCTGCCAATAGCCGGCCATCACCTGCGGGCCGCGGATCGCGATCTCGCCGGGTGCGCCCATGGCGACCTCGCGCCCTTCGTCGTCGAGCAAGGTCAGCTCGGTCGAGGGCAGCGGAATGCCGATGGTGCCGCTGTAGGCGGTGCTCGTCACCGGGTTGCAGGTCGCCGCGGCCGAGGTCTCCGACAGGCCGTAGCCTTCGCAGATGGGGCTCTTGGTCTTCTCGAGCCAGAGCTTGGCGGTGCCGCCGGTGATGGCCATGCCGCCACCCACCGAGAGCACGAGGTTGGACCAGTCGACGCGGTTGAACTGCGCGTGGTTGACCATCGCATTGAACAAGGTGTTGACGGCCGGCAAGATGTGGAACTTGTACTTGGCCAGTTCCTTGAACACCGACGGCAGGTCACGCGGGTTGGGGATCAGCACGTTGGCGCCGCCGATGCGCATCGCCACCATCATGTTCACCGTGAACGCGAAGATGTGATAAAGCGGCAGCGCACAGACCATCGTGATCTGCTCGCCGGGCGGTATTTTCTTCGTGACCGGTGCGTTCCAGGCCTCGATCTGCAGCACGTTGGCGATGATGTTGCGGTGCTTGAGCACCGCGCCCTTGCTCACGCCGGTGGTGCCGCCGGTGTATTGCAGCACCGCGATGTCATCGCGCTTGAGCGGCGGCGCCTTGAAGGGGCTGCGGCGGCCCTTGGCGATGGCCTCGTTGAAGCGCACCGCGCCCGGCAGCGAAAACGCCGGCACCATTTTCTTGACCTTGCGCACCACTAGGTTCACCAGCAGGCCCTTGGCCAGGCCGAGCAGGTCGCCCATCGACGCGAGCACCACCTTCTTGCTCGGCACCGCGTCATGGCAGGCCTGCAGGGTGGCGGCAAAGTTCTCGATGATGACGATCAGCTTGGCGCCCGAGTCCTTGAGCTGGTGCTCCAGCTCGCGCGGCGTGTACAGCGGGTTCACGTTGACCAGCACGAGACCGGCGCGCAGGATGCCCGCCACCACGACCGGGTACTGCAGCACGTTGGGCATCATCACCGCGACGCGGTCGCCCTTGACCAGACCCTGAGACTGCAAATAGGCCGCGAACGCGCGCGACAGGTCGTCGACCTCGCCGAAGCGCAGGCTCTTGCCCATGAAGTGGTAGGCCGGGCGGTCCTTGTACTTGTGAAAGCTCTCGTCGAGCAGCGCCACCAGCGAGGCGTACTGATCGGGGTCGATCGTGTGCGGCACGCCTTGGGGGTAGTGCTTGAGCCAGGTGGGATCCATGGGTGCTCCGACAGCGTTGCGAGATTCTGACTTCGCGCTTACGCAGACTCGCTCAGGGATTACCTGTCTTGGGGAAGGCGGTCCAGGGTCCGAGCGTGCGGCGTGGCCGGTCATGCCATCGCGGCATCGAGTTGCTGCGTCGGGTTTAAACCCGCCTCCTGCTTGAAAACGAACGCAAATCGGCACAGGCCGCGACTGCGCTCGGCCCACAGCCGGCCAACTTGCGCTTTCTCGAGTTCCTTGGGCATCTCGCGAATGTGCGCGCCCTTGTATTCGACGACCAGCAGACGCCCCGTCGGTCAGCTCGCACACGAAGTCGGGATAGAAACGGCCGAACGACGTCGGCAGCCAGAAACCCGCGACCGGGTCGGAGTCGAGGTTGCGTACCCAGTGCCGCACCTGCGGGTGTTCGTCGATGGCGAGGGCGCAGCGCAACTCCTCGCCGTCGTCGTCCAGATTGGCCAGCACCGGGTAGTAGTGTTTGCTGAACCTGAACTTGCCCTGGTAGCGCTTGCTCGCAGGCACCGGGTAGGCGGCCGCATCGAAACGAAACTCGTGTGCTGCGCTGGCCTCCACATCCCACCCGCCGTCGAGCACGAACTGTTTGAACGCGCTGCGCGAAGCTTCATCGCGCAGCATCTTCGATGCGAATGCCTGATTTTAAAATTTTTGGCTGGTTTATTAACAAGCCTCGGGTGCTTTGCAAGCCCTGTTTGTCTTCAGTGCGGGGCGACCGTTGCCCGCTGGGGCTACTCCACCGCCTTCACCATGGCCTCCACCACCTTCTTCGCATCCCCGAACACCATCATCGTCTTGTCCATGTAAAAGAGTTCGTTGTCCAGGCCCGCGTAGCCCGCCGCCATGGATCGCTTGTTGACGATGATGGTCTTGGCCTTGTAGGCCTCCAGGATCGGCATGCCGTAGATCACGCTGCCCTTGATCAGCGCGGCCGGGTTCACGACGTCGTTGGCGCCCAGGATGATGGCCACATCGGCCTGCGCGAACTCGCCGTTGATGTCCTCCATTTCGAACACCTGGTCGTACGGCACCTCGGCCTCGGCCAGCAGCACGTTCATGTGGCCCGGCATGCGCCCTGCGACCGGGTGGATCGCGTACTTGACCGTGATGCCCTTGTGCATGAGCTTCTCGGCGAGCTCGTTGACGGCGTGCTGCGCGCGCGCCACCGCCAAGCCGTAGCCCGGCACGATGATCACGGTCTCGGCGTTGCTGAGCATGTAGGCGGCGTCGTCGGCGCTGCCGCTCTTCACCGGGCGCTGCTCGGCGCCGCCGGCCACGGCCGTGGTGGCCTCGCCGCCAAAGCCGCCGAGGATGACGTTGAAGAACGAGCGGTTCATCGCCTTGCACATGATGTAGCTCAGGATCGCGCCCGACGAACCCACGAGCGAGCCGGCAATGATCAGCATCGAGTTGTTCAGGCTGAAGCCGATGCCGGCCGCGGCCCAGCCGGAGTAGCTGTTGAGCATCGACACCACCACCGGCATGTCGGCCCCGCCGATCGGGATGATGATCAGCACGCCCAGCGCGAAGGCCAGGGCCAGCATGGCAAAGAACGCCGGCCAGTTCCCGGTGAAGGTGAACACCAGCCCGAGCGCGAGCGTCGCGAGGCCGAGCACGAGGTTGAGCAGGTGCTGGCCGCCAAACTGCACCGGTGCGCCCTGGAACAGGCGGAACTTGTACTGGCCCGAGAGCTTGCCGAAGGCGATCACCGAGCCGCTGAAGGTGACCGCGCCGATGGCCGCGCCGAGAAAGAGTTCGAGGCGGTTGCCGGCCGGAATCGGCGTGCCCTTGGCGACGATGCCGAAGGCCCACGGCTCGGCCACTGCGGCCACCGCGATGAACACCGCCGCCAGGCCGATCATGCTGTGCATGAAGGCCACCAGCTCGGGCATCTTGGTCATCTGCACGCGCTTGGCCATCACCGCGCCGGCGCTGCCGCCGACCAGCAGGCCGACCAGCACAAAGGCCATGCCGCCCAGGCCCGACTGCCCGGCCCGGCTGGCAAGCTCGACGATCAGCGCCGCCGTGGTCAGCACGGCGATCGCCATGCCGCTCATGCCGAACAGGTTGCCGCGGATCGACGTGGTGGGGTGCGACAGGCCCTTGAGCGCCTGGATGAAGCAGACGCTCGCGACGAGGTAGAGCAGGGTGACGAGGTTGAGGCTCATGCCTTGGCTCCCTCGGCTGCGACCGGCGCCTTCTTTTCCTTCTTGCGAAACATCTCCAGCATGCGCCGCGTGACGAGGAAGCCGCCGAACACGTTGACGGCGGCCAGCGCGACGGCGAGCGTGCCCATGGTCTTGCCGAGGGTGGTCTCGGTAAGTGCCGCGGCCAGCATGGCGCCGACGATGACGATCGCCGAGATGGCGTTGGTCAGCGCCATCAGCGGCGTGTGCAGCGCGGGGGTGACGGTCCACACGACGTGGTAGCCGACGTAGATCGCCAGCACGAAGATGATCAGGTTGATCAGGGTGGGGGAGACGGCGTCCATGGTGTTTCAGCTCCTCAGCAGTTGTCCGTCGCGGCACATCAAACAGGCCTTGACGATGTCGTCTTCGAGATCGATCTTCAGCGCCGCGGCGTCTTGTCCGAGCACGAGCTTCAAGAAGTCGAGCACGTTGCGCGCATAGAGCGCGCTGGCATCGGCGGCCACCAGTGCCGCGAGGTTGGTTTCGCCGACCAGCGTGACGCCGTGCTTGACCACGGTCTTGCCGGCCTCGGTGAGCGGGCAGTTGCCGCCGTTGGGGGCGGCCAGGTCGACGATCACCGAGCCGGGCTTCATGGCCCTGACCATGTCTTCGCTCACCAGCACCGGCGCCGGGCGGCCGGGGATCAGCGCGGTGGTGATGACGATGTCGGCCGCGGCCACGCGCCTGGCGACCTCGACCTGCTGGCGCGCCAGCCACGACGGCGGCATCGGCCGCGCGTAGCCGCCCACGCCCTCGGCGGCCTCTTTCTCCTCGGCCGTCTCGTAGGGCACGTCGATGAACTTGGCGCCCAGCGACTCGACCTGCTCCTTCACCGAGGGCCGCACGTCGCTCGCCTCGATGACGGCGCCCAGGCGCTTGGCGGTGGCGATCGCCTGCAGCCCGGCCACGCCCACGCCCAGCACCACCACGCGCGCGGCCTTCACCGTGCCGGCGGCGGTCATGAGCATCGGCATGAAGCGCTGGTACTTGTCGGCCGCGATCATCACCGCCTTGTAGCCGGCGATGTTGGCCTGCGAGGACAGCACGTCCATGCTCTGCGCGCGCGTGGTGCGCGGCGCCGCCTCGAGGGCAAATGCCGTCAGCCGGGCATCCGCCAGCGCCTGCAGGCCTTCGCGGTCAAACGGGTTGAGCAGGCCCACCAGTGCTGCGCCCGGCTTCATGAGGGTGCGCTCGGCGGCGCTCGGCGAACGCAGTTTGAGCACCAGCTCGCAGCCGAGTGCGCCGGCCGCGTCGACCAGCTCGGCGCCCGCTGCCGCATAGGCTTCGTCGGTGACGCTGGCGGCCAGGCCGGCGCCGGATTGAATGGCCAGGACATGGCCCTGGGCCTTGAGTTTCTTCGCGGTTTCGGGCGTGACGGCCACCCGTGTTTCACCCGCTGCGGTCTCGCGCGGCACGCCGATGCGCATGGTGGAGGCTCCTCTTGGTATGGGTCTTGTGCGGCGGCGAGCTTACACAATCTCTTTCCCGGCTCCCCTTACGATGGCAGCGATGAACCAACGATGGAAACCCAGCGTCACCGTGGCCGCGATCATCGAGAGCGAGGGCCGCTTCCTGCTGGTGGAAGAAGAAACGCCCGAGGGCGTGCGCCTGAACAACCCCGCCGGCCACCTGGATGCGGGCGAGTCGCTGCTCCAGGCGGTGGTGCGCGAGACGCTGGAGGAAACGGCCCGAGTGTTCACGCCGAGCGCGCTGCTGGGCGTCTACATGTCGCGCTACGTGCGCTCGGCGCGCAACGAGGACGTGACCTACCTGCGCTTTGCCTACTGCGGCACGGTCGGCCAAGTCGAGCCGGGGCGCGCGCTCGACACCGGCATCCTGCGCACCGTGTGGATGACGGCGGGCGAGATACGTGCCGCGCGCGAGCGCCACCGCAGCCCGGCCTTGCAGCACGGTATCGACGATTTTCTGCGCGGCAAGCGCCATCCGCTGGACGCGGTGTTCACCGACCCCGGCCTTTACGACCCGGTGGAAAAATCCTGACCATGCACAAGGCAGCGGCAAGAGCGCGCGTGGTGGTGGGCCTGTCGGGCGGTGTCGACTCGGCGGTGAGCGCCTGGCTGCTCAAGCAGCAGGGCTTCGACGTCGTTGGCCTCTTCATGAAGAACTGGGAGGACGATGACGACGACGAGCACTGCACCTCGCGCCAGGACTTCCTCGACGCGGCCAGCGTGGCCGACCGGATCGGCATCGAGATCGAGCATGTGAACTTCGCGGCCGAGTACAAGGACCGCGTGTTCGCCGAGTTCCTGCGCGAGTACGCCGCCGGCCGCACGCCCAACCCCGACGTGCTGTGCAACGCCGAGATCAAGTTCAAGGCCTTCCT
>NZ_JANMWL010000141.1:0-17759 GCF_031393925.1 Methylibium sp.
CAGTACGTTTCGATCCGCTACCGCGAACGACTGGGCGAAGCGGGCATCCAGCCCTCGGTGGGCAGCAAGGGCGACAGCTACGACAACGCCCTGGCCGAAACGATCAACGGGCTGTACAAGGCCGAACTCATTCATCGTCGAGCGCCGTGGAAGACCAAAGAGGCCGTAGAACTGGCCACGCTGCAATGGGTTGCTTGGTTCAACAACCACCGCCTGCTGGAGCCCATCGGCTACATCCCGCCTGCAGAAGCTGAGCCAAACTATTACCGGCAACTCGCCAGTCAAGTCGCCACGGTGGCTGCCTGACTTAAACCAAACAGCCTCCACGAAATCCGGGGCGATTCAGCTCCTCGCTATCACCGCTGTTCAACGACTCCACGGCAGGCTTGGTGCGGCGTACGTCAAGACCCCGCGGCGCCAATCCAATTGGCGATCGCCTGTGCGGTGCAACCAAACTCACGCGCCAACTCCGCCGGGGTTCTGCCGGCACGCGCGAGTTCGATGATCTGCTGACGAAATTCCACCGGATAAGGCGGTCTGGTTCTGGGCATTGCGGACTCCTTCTTGCAACAGCGTAAGGTGTCCGTGAAAGTGGAGCAACTTCACAACGCCGCAAGAGCCGAACACAGGTGCTGAGGCGAAGCAAGCAAAGCCAAGCCAAGCACGCGGCCGGTTGCGCCCGCGTAAAGCGAGCAGCTCAGCCGGTGCTGGTTTCGCCGATCGCCGCCGCAGCCGCGGCTGCAGCCGCGAGCTTCTTGCTGCGTGGATTCTTCTCGCACAGCGGCTCGCAAACCGGCTGACTGCGTCCGAGCACCTTTTGCATGGTGCGTCGGTTGGGGGGCTGGTGGGCCCCGCAGAAGAAGCAAGACATCGTGTTGGTCGCACCGGAAAACGCGCCAGGGCGCGGCGAGAACGGCGATCCGGGTGCCTTGCTGGTGTAGCGCAGCCCGTCTTGCTGGATGCGGGTCGTGGTGTCTTTGCGTGAGGCCATGCCCGTATTGTCTCAGGCTCGGCTTACATTTGTCGGCGCGGGGCAACCCGCAGACGAGCGGTCGTGAATTCAAGCAGTAAGCGAACGCTATACGGACCCGCTGCGTCGTCGCAACAGCAGCCCCAGCTCGAACCAACCCTGCGCCGGGTGCGGCACGCAAGCATAGGGCGGGGCGGACCAGTCCCAGTGGCTGGCCGGCAGCAGGGCACGCAACGCGTTGATGTCCACGTGATAGGGCGGGCCTTCAATCCGTCCTTCGCCCGCCCCCTCTCGCCGTGCCTGCATCGCCAGCACAGCGAGCGTTCCGCCGGGACGCAGCCAGCGGCGTAGACGCTCTGCGTAGGCACTCCAGTGGTCGGGATGGAGTGCGCACAGGCAGGTCTGCTCGTAGGCCATGTCTAGCGGCGTGACCGGCAGCCACGCGAGCACGTCGGCATGCTGCACATCGGCGCTGAGCCCTGCACGCGCCAGGCGCTGGCGGGTTATGGAAATGGCCGCTGCCGCATAGTCGAGGCCGGTCACCGAGAAACCGGCACGAGCCAGCGTCTCGATCTCGTGTCCGCTGCCGCAGCCGGGCACTGCGATGCGCCCTGGCCGCAACGCGCCCTCGGCAAGCCAGGTCGCGAGCTGTGGACTGCTCGCGCCGCGGTCCCACGGCGTTTCGCCGCGCTCGAAACGTTGCTGCCAAAACGCTGCGTCGGGGCCGGCCATGCGGCAGTCTATGCGGCTCCGCGAGCCGCTATGGCTTGCGTCATGCGGCCCGCGCGTGCGTGGCGACCTGGCTCCAGATCATCAACGGGCTGCCGGCATTGCTCGCCGGTGCGTCGGGCCGGCGCGATACCGCAACGCTCAGTCTTCGTCCCGCACGCCGTGTTGGGCGATGAGCTGTTGCTGAACCGCGGGCGGTACCGCTTCGTAGTGGCTGAAGGCCAGCGTGTAGCGACCCTGGCCGCCGGTCATGGCGTTGAGCCGCGACTGGTAGTTCGCCAGCTCCGACAGCGGCACCAGACCCTGCACGGCAAGCAGCCCGGGCTGCACCGACGTGCTGCCGCTGACCTGCCCACGGCGCGCCGCGAGGTCACCGGTGAGGTCGCCCATGTGTGCCTCGGGGGCGGCGATTTCCACCGCCACGATCGGCTCCATCACGATCGGCCTCGCGTCGCGCACGGCCGCGGCAAAGGCTTTCTTCGCGGCGGTGATGAAGGCGATCTCCTTGCTGTCCACGCTGTGGTGCTTGCCGTCGTGTACCACCACGCGCACGTCGAGCACCGGATGGCCCGCGATCACGCCTTCGGCCATGGCCTGGCGCACGCCCTTCTCCACGGCCGGCATGAAGTTCGACGGGATCACGCCGCCCTTGACCGCATCGATGAACTCGAAACCGGCGCCGCGCGGCAAAGGTTCGACTCGCAGGTGTACCTCGCCGAACTGCCCCGCGCCGCCGGTCTGTTTCTTATGGCGGTACTGGCCCTCGGCCGCGATCGTCACCGTCTCACGGTAGGCGATACGCGGCGGCCGGGTCTTGACTTCGAAGCGATGCACTTCGCGCAGCCGCTGAAGTAGGGCGCGCAGGTGCAGTTCGCCCAAGCCCCACACGACGGTCTCGTTGGTGGCGGCAACCTGCTCGATGCGCAGGCACGGGTCTTCGGCCACCAGCTTTTGCATGATCTCCCACATGCGCTGCTCGTCGCCGTGGCGCGCCGGCTCGATCGCCAGACCATGCACCGGCACCGGAAACTGCAACGGCAGAAGGTGGATGTGCGCGTCCTCGGCGGCGTCGTGCAGCACCGCGTCGACGCGGATCTCGTCGACTTTGGCAACCGCGCACAGCTCGCCCGGGCCGGCGCTCGGCACTTCGACCAGCGCCTTGCCCTGCAGCAGGAACACATGGCCGACCTTGAAGGGCGTGCGCGCGTCGCCGATATAGAGCTGGCTGTCGCGCGCAACCGTGCCCTGGTGTATGCGAAAGATGCCGAGCTTGCCGACATAGGGATCGTTGGTCTGCTTGAAGACATGCGCAAGCACATGCAGGCCCGGGTCGGGGCGAACTTCGATGGGCACCGCGTCCTGGCCTTCGCCGTGCAGGTACTGCGGTGGGTTGGCCTCGCTCGGGTTGGGCATCAGCGCCACCAGCACGTCCAGCAATTCGGCGATGCCGGTGCCCTGGCGCGCCGAGACGAAGCAGATCGGGATCAGATGGCCTTCGCGCAGCGCCTGCTCGAGCGGCGCGTGCAGCTCGCGCGCGTCGACATCGCCCTCGTCGAGGTAGCGCTCGACCAAGCCCGGGTCGACCTCGACCACCTGCTCGACCAGCGCGCGATGCGCGGCGGCGACCGAGGAGAAGTCAGCTTCATGACCGGGCCGGGCCTCGGGATCGAAGAAGCAGTCGACCACCTCGCGCCCGCCCGCGGCCGGCAAATTGAGCGGCAGGCACATGGTGCCGAACGCAGCGCGCAGCTGATCGACCAGCGCGGCGAGATCCACGCCCTGCACGTCGATCTGGTTGACGATCAGCAACCGGCACAGGCCGCGCCTGGCCGCCACATCCATGAAGCGCCGCGTCGCTGGCTCGATGCCGCGCGACGCGTCGATCACCACGGCCGCGGTCTCGACCGCTTCAAGTGCCGTGAGTGCCGGGCCGATGAAGTCGGGATAGCCGGGCGTGTCGATCAGGTGTACCCGCGTGTCACGGTGATGCAGGTGGACGAGCGTGCTGTTGAGCGAATGCTGGAACTGGTGCTCGAGCGGGTCGAAATCACTCACCGTGCTGCCGCGCTCCACGCTGCCGGGCGCGCCGATGACGCCGGCGCGGTGCAGCAGCGCTTCGATCAGCGTGGTCTTGCCGGCGGCGCTGGCGCCGACAAGTGCCAGCGTGCGCAGTGCTGCGGTGTTGCTGGGGCGCGGGGGCAGGGGCATGGCGCACTCCTTGGCGACCTGGGGGCGCCGCGAATCGGTCGCGGATGGTCGCAGGTTATTGGATCGCTTGATTCAGCACAAGCGTCGTTGCGGCGTGCGCCTCACCGCTACTGGAACGCCACTTCGGCAAAGCTTCGGAGCTTGCGGCTGTGCAACTGGTCAACACCGTTCCTGCGCAGCAGCTCGATAGCGCGCAGGCCGATGCGCAGGTGCTGGTTGACGCGCTCGCGATAGAAATGATCGGCCATGCCCGGCAGCTTGATCTCGCCATGCAGCGGCTTGTCGGACACACACAGCAGCGTGCCATAAGGCACGCGGAAGCGAAAGCCGTTGGCGGCGATGGTCGCGCTTTCCATGTCGAGCGCGATCGCGCGGCTCTGGCTGAAGCGGCGCTCGGGTGTGCTCGGTTGGTGGTGAAACGGCAGCAACTCCCAGTTGCGGTTGTCGGTCGAGGCGACGGTGCCGGTGCGCATGACGCGCTTCAACTCACTGCGCTCGAGCCGAGTCACGTCGGCCACCGCCGATTCGAGCGCCACCTGCACTTCGGCGAGCGGCGGGATCGGAACCCACAAGGGCAGTTCCTCGTCAAGCACATGGTCCTCGCGCACATAGCCGTGCGCCAGCACGTAGTCGCCCAGGCGCTGCGTGGTGCGCAGGCCGGCGCAGTGGCCGAGCATGATCCAGGCATGCGGGCGCAGCACTGCGATATGGTCGGTGATGGTCTTGGCGTTGCTCGGGCCGACACCGATGTTGACCATGGTGATGCCGGCGCGGTCACGCCGCAGCAAATGGTAGGCCGGCATCTGCGGCATGCGCGGCGGCGCAGTGCCGAGAAAGTCGCCCGGCTCGAGGGTGCAGCCGGTGCGCCGCATCACCACGTTGCCAGGTTCGACGAAGCCGACGTAGCTGTCGTCTTCGCCGCTGGAGCCGCCTTCGAACAGGGGCGCCTCGCCTCGCGCGGTGTGCATCAGCTCGTGGCCGAGCTTGACGAATTCGTCGATGTAGAACTGGTAGTTCGTGAACAGCACGAAGTTCTGGAAGTGCTCGGGTGCGGTGCCCGTGTAGTGGCGCAGCCGGTGCAGCGAGTAGTCGATGCGCGGGGCGGTGAAGAGCGCCAGCGGATGTACTACCTGGCCCTGGGCGTCATGCACCGGCTCGTCGGTGCCGTTGGCAATGCCGTCGTCCATGGCGGCGAGGTCGGGCAGGTCGAACCAGTCGCGCATGAGCGCGCGCCGCTCGGCGCTGAGCGTGCCTTCGAGGTGTTCATGCTCGGCAAGCGAGAAGTGGGCCGGGATTGGCTGCGTGCTGGTGCCGATCTCCAGCGCGACGCCATGGTTGCGCAGCAGCAGGGTGAACTGATCGAGCAGGTAGCTGCCGAACAGGTCGGGCCGCGTGAGCGTGGTTTCGTAGCGTCCCGGGCCGGCGACGAAGCCGTAGGCCAGCGGCGTCTCGGCGCGCGCCACCGTGGCGGTGTGTACCGCCACGTAGGGGTAGCAGGCGCGGGCGCGCCGGCTCAGCGATTCGCCGGCCACGAAGCGGCGCAGTTGATCACGCAGCCCGGTTAGGCCCGCCGCGTAACGCACACGCACCTCGGCAAGGGCCGCTGCAGGGTCGGTGAAATGCTGCGCGGGGACGGTCGGGGGTGGTGCGCTCATCAGAGCCATTCTGGCGGCGATTGGTCAAAGCGGGGGCGGGGGCCTGATCACGCGCAATCCGGTACGCTCCGGCAAACCTGCGTTCGCTCTGGCGCATCATTCCAGAGAAATTCTCAGTCAACCAACGATCCGAAACCATCATGCGACGTCGACCCTTGCTCACCTGTTTCACTGCCGCTCTCGGTCTGGCGGCACTGCCTGTGCTGGGTCAGGGCACCGCGCCAAGTCTGCGCAGCATCGTCGTGCTCGACATGGAGCTGGTTGACGAGCAGAACAACCCTGCCACCGTAAAGGCGCAGGAACTGAGGTTGAGTGCGGCGCACGCGCAGCTGCAAAAAGAACTGACCGACTATCAGCTCTACCGGGTGGTCGATTCGGCGCCCACGGCCGAATTGCAGCGCAAGTTGCACGCACAGCAGGCGTTTCTCTACCGATGCGACGATTGCGCTTATCAGATCGGCCTTAAGGCGGGCGCCGATCTGGTGATGGCCACTTGGGTGCAGAAGGTGAGCGAACTGATCCTCAACTTCAATGTCGAGATTCACGACGTGGCGCAGCAGAAGGTGTTGCTGAGCAAGTCGGTCGACATGCGCGGCAACGAGGACGTGTCGTGGACGCGCGCGGTCCATTACCTGGTTCGCGACATGTCGGAAAAGCGTGCTAAGAATTCGAAATACGGGCTTTGACGAGGGCCGCGACGGCCGTTGTTCTCGTCGCAATGCTCGAGCCGCCGAGAGTAACCAGTGGCGGTGGCGAGCGCAGGTCACGCAGGTGGGGCTCGTGGAGCCGGCTTGTTGACTTGTCGTCGGCCCCAACGGCCTGCATGCTGTTCGGGCTCGCCGACGAACAGCGCAGGCGCTGCTCGTTAAACCGGCTCACTCCCATTCCAGTTCGGCATACGCGGCGATGACGTTGCGTTCGTGAAAGATGTCGAGCAGGCGCCATGACGGACTGTCGGGGCGGATGCGCTCCACCGCCTGGGACAGGCCCAGGCCTTCCTTGATGGCGCGGCGTACGTCGGCCTGCAGGTGTTCCAGGTAACGCTGTTGCTTATCAAGGGCGCCAGGCCAGTCGGTGCTCGGCGCACCGTGGCCTGGAACGACGGTCTTGACGTCCCGCCAGGCGCGCAACTGCGCCAGCACATTGAGCCAGCCGCCAAGCCGTCCATCGACCACCGGCGTGTGCTCGACGAACAGCAAGTCGCCAAGGAACAGCGTGCCGCTGCGCTCATCGAGCACGCTCAGGTCCGCATCGGTGTGGGCGGTGGGCCAGGCGGTCAGGCGCAGCGTGCGGCCGCCGCCCAAGTCGATCGCGAGGGTGCCTTCGACCTGCACCGTCGGCAGCACGAGGCGCACTGCATCGGCATCCGCCGCGCCGAAGTCGCGTCTGAGCGCATTCAAGTAGGCTGACCCACGCGCCGCCAGTGCGGCCCCCAGGCGCGCGTGGCCGACAAAGAGCGGCGGCGCACGTCCGGGGTTGGCGGCTTCGGCGAACACGCTGTTGCCCAGCACGTGATCCGGGTGCGCGTGCGTGTTGATCACATAGCACACCGGCAGGCTGGTCTGCTGCCGCAGTGCCGTGAGCAGGCGCCGCGCGACGGCGGCGCTGCCGCCGCTGTCGATCACCGCGGCGCAGCGCGTGCCCACCACCACGCCGCTGTTGGCCACATCGCCCTGGTTGGCGGGCCCCCAGTCGGCGAGCACGCCGCGGTGCAGGTAGACGCCGGGAGCAAGCGGCTGCAGTGCGGCTGCGGCAGGTGCAGTGGCCGCAACGGCGCACGCCAGCGTGCCGCAGAGCAAAGTGAGTGCGGCGCCACGGCGCCATGCCGCGGCGCAGTGGAGTCGCTTCACCGCCAAGCTACTTGGCGTCGACGTTGATGAAGCAGCTCTTCTTGGCAGCCGCTTGCAAGGTGCGGAAGCGCTTGATCTGGTCCTGCATGCCGGCGGAGTCGCGGATCATATTGCCTCGTTCTCCGCTGATGCTGTTGGCGTTGGTGGCAGTACTCATGGTGTCGAAGTCGTCCGGACTCACCTGGGCGGCAATCTTGTCGATCACGCAGGAGCACTTGTTGACCATCTCGTAGTGCGCGCCGGGATACTGACGCATGCACTCCTGCACGTAAAGCACGCGGTCGGCGGTGGGGTAGTCGTGAGCCGCAGCCGAGCTGCCGATGATCGCGAGCGTCGCCCCGAGCGCCAGGGCGGACAGCAGTTTGCGCAGGACAGGGCTCATGAGATCACTCATTTCTTGTTGCCGGCAGGCGCTGCGTCGGGCCCGGCCAGAGTCAGGGTTTCTTCCATCACCGGAGCGTCGCTCGGCAGCGCGCCCGGCAGCGCGGTGCGCACCTGGTAGACGCCGCCTGGCACGGCGCTGGCCAGCACGAAGGTGTAGCGCTTGTCCGCATAGCGTTCATAGCGATTGCGCGCCGGATCGGTGGCATACGGCGTCAGCGTGACTTCCTGAGCAGGCACCTGACGACCCTGAAAGGTGACGGTCGTGTCCCGCACCTTCGCCTCGTCAACCAGAGTCTTGCGGATGCGATTCCTGAAATAGTTGCCCGACTTGCGGCTGGTCAGACGTGCCATTTCGCGGATGTCGTACTCCAGGAAATACAGGATCACCGGGTTGGGTTGGGCCTCGGCAATCTCGGGCAGCTTGACTTCACGCTCGCCCGAAAGAAATTTGCCCTGCACCGAGCAACATTTTTCTGCGCTGCGCTTCACATCGATTTGCACATCGTCGCGGAAGCCAGCTTCCTGGCTGCCCGACTTGACGAAGGTGTAGTGCAGCGAGCCCGGCGCTTTGACGTTTGCCAGGTGGTGGTCGGTAAAGACAAGCTTTTCAGCTTGCGAGAACTCGTTCTGGTCAGCGGCGAGCGCCGGCAGCGCAGCGGCCAAGGCGAACGCCACGGCACCGACGGCCGTGCGGTGTGCCGGCGGGGAAAAGACTTGCGATAGCTTCATTGACGTTCCAGTTCGATCGAGAGTTCATTCGCCTGCTTCGGGTCCAGCGAGGCGAGTCGGGTCAGCGCACGGCGCATGTCTTGCTGCTGGCCCTGACGTTTGTAGACAGTGGCCAGCCGCGCCCAGGCGCGCACGTAGTTCGAATCAATTTCCAGGCAGCGTTGCAGCGCTGCAATCGAGGCGTTGTGGCGCTTCAAGCCATCGTAGGCCAGGCCCAGCAAATAGGCCGCTTCAGGGTCGTCTTGCGCCTCACGCGACCAGCGCTCGGCCAGCTGCGCCAGCGCCTGCCACTGCTCGTTTTGCTCGAGGGTGGCGGCCTGCAGGAAAAAAGGCTGCGCGTCGGCGCTTTCCTCCCAGAAGGTCTTGCCTTGCAAGGGCGCGACGGAGACGAAGTCGCGCTCGATTGGCAGTCGGGCGAGCAGCCAGTCGGCGGGTGCGGCAAAGTAATGGGCGGCTCCGCCGCGCAGCCGGAACGTCAGGATGCCCACCAGCGCGCCGCTGGCGTCGAACAGCCCGCCGCCGCTGGCGCCGGAGTTGAACCAGTTGCTGCTCTGCACGATCTCGCTGCCGTCGTAGCGGTGCAGGGCGACGACTTCGCCCTCGCTCAGTTGCATGCCGACGCCGCCGGTATAGCCCATCGCCATGAGACTCTGCCCCACGCGCAGCGCCGAGGCGCGTGCGATGCGCACCGGCTCTCCTTCCAATTGCGGCACCCGCAGCAGGCAAAGATCGTGTTGTAAGTCCGCAGATTGCAGCGTCGCGGTCCAACGCACCCCGCCCTTGACCACATGCACGCGCGCGGCGTGACGCGTGACGTGGCAGTTCGTCACCACTTGGCCCGCGCCGACGATGACGCCTGAGCCGAGTTGAAAGCGGCCCTCGGGTGTGAGCGCCTCGATCTTGAGCACACTGGGCGCCACCTCGATCAGCGCGGCGCGATCGATCGGTTGTGCCACCGCGGCGAGCGCCGCAGCACTGCCGAGCAAGGTGCTCGCAAAACGCCGTTTCAGTCGCATAGGCAGCTGGTCACCCGACTCGCGTGCCGACTCACTGCCGCGGCGCCGCAGGCGCCGGCTCGTCCTCGAGCAGGGGCACGCCGTAGTCACGCAGGATCGCGAGAATTTCGGGCCGGCGTTTTTCGATCAGCGTCTCGATCTGCTGCTTCCATTCGCGCTCGCCGTAACGCACGCCCATGGCCATGGAGTAGTCGAACTTGACGCCGGGCTCGGAGCGCATTGGCAACATCGTTAATTTCGCTTGTTGCACCTGCTTGGCGAAGTAACCGGCGATCGGACCCCACACGATGGCAGCGTCGAGTTTTCCGGCGGCGAGGTCTTTCTCGATGATCTGACCTGGATACTGGTTCGGGTCTGCATTGAGGATCTGGTAGGGCACGCCCTGCTCGACAAGCTTGTATTTGTTGAGCCAGTCGTTTGCGGGCGAGCGGTCGTAGACACCGATGCGCAACTTCTCGAGCGTGGAACGGTCAAGTTTGAGGAATTCTTCGACCGACTTCACGCCGTCCAGGCCTTTGCCCTGAGCAAACACGAGCGCATAGGTCGAGCGGTAGTAAGGCTTGGTCGCAGAGACCTGGTCGAAGCCCGCGGGCACGCCCATCACGATGTCACAGCGAAAGTCTTCGCCGGGCACCTTGTAGCGCAGCGTGTTGCGAATGAAACCCAGGCGCTGGGGGAACGAGTAATACTCGACCGGCAACCCAAGATCCTTGGCGAACAATTCGGCGATCTTGTTCTCGTAGCCCTCGCCCTTGAGGTTGGAAAAGGGCAGGTTGTTCGGGTCCTGACAAACGCGGAACGACTGGCGCGGCGGTGCGTCCTGCGCAACGACGGGCGCTCCAGCAGCCCCCAGCAAAGCCAGCGCGACCAGCCCGCGGGCAGTCAAGCTCCGGCGTTGTTTTTTCATTGGACTTCTTCGACCTTGGAGCGTGTGATGGCACCGTCGGAGCGACCCTTCAAGTAGGCGTAAAGCTGGTCGATGTTGTCCATGACTTGCTTGTTGGTGCCAAAACTCTGCATGCCCTTTTCGAGCCGGCCATCGCGCACCGTCTTGACGAACTCTTCCTTCGTCAGTGTCTTGAGGCTGTTGACCAACGAGGGGCCGACCATGCCTTCCTGGTTGGCGCCATGGCAGCGGTCGCAGGCGGCGGCACGCCAGGTGCGAAAGCCCTTCATGGTGTTGGCATCGACCTTGTAGCCGTCAACCACGTTGTAGAGCGGCTGCTTGGCGTCCTGCGCCTGTGCGAGCGAAACGCCGGCGCACAGCACGACGCCGAGAAGGGAAAAGCGATACATCATGATCAACCCGGGGAATTGAAGACTCTCGTTGAACGAAAAAGGGATGGTGAGCGTTGACCGTTCACCATCCCCGCAGTCAAGTCGTCGTGGGGGCGAGCCCCACGACCTAACAGTTCACAGATCAGTTCGGCAATGCCCAGACCGTCAGCGAGCCGCCGAGTTCCGTGTACTGGTTCAGTTCACGGTAGCCGCCCACGGCGCCCAGACCGTCGGTGTCCTTCTCGAGGCCAGCCGCCATGCCGATACCGGCCCAGCCGCCAATGCCCGAGAACGTACCGAGGTACTGCTTGCCCTTGTGCTCGTAGGTGAACATGTTGCCGATGATGCCGGACGGAGTCTTGAACCTGTAGAGCTCCTTGTTGATGTCCTTGGCATCGACGCACTTGAAGTGGCCTTCGAGCGTGCCGTAGCAAGACAGACCGCCCGCGGTGTTGAGCACGCCGCTCCACACCGAGAACTTCTCAGCCTTGCTCTGCACGATCTTGCCAGTGCCCGCGTCCCAGGCGATGAAGTTGCCCATGCCGCCATGGCTTCCCGGGGCCGGGAACATGGAGAGCGTGGCGCCCACATACGGCTGACCCGCGGTGTATTCGACCTTGAACGGCTCGTAGTCCATGCAGACGTGGTTCGTCGGCACGTAGAAGAGCTTGGTGTTCGGGTCGAACGAGGCCGGCTGCTGGTCCTTCGTACCCAACGCCGCCGGGCAAACGCCCTTGGTGTTGACGTCCGGGCCGTTCTGCGCGGTCGAGTACTGCTTGAGCACCTGGGGACGGCCCGTCTTCATGTCGACGTGCGAGGCCCAGTTGACCTTCGGGTCGTACTTCTCGGCCACCAGGAGCGCGCCCGTGACGCGGTCCATCGTGTAGCCGAAGACGTTACGGTCGAAGTGCACCAGCGCCTTGGTCGGCTTGCCCTTCACGTTGATGTCCGCGAGGATCATCTCGTTGATGCCGTCGAAGTCCCACTCGTCGTACGGGGTCATCTGGTAGACCCACTTGGCCATGCCGGTGTCGACGTCACGCGCGAAGATGGTCATGGACCACTTGTTGTCGCCAGGACGCTGCGCCGGGTTCCACGTCGACGGGTTGCCCGTGCCGTAGTACATCAGGTTGAGCGCCTTGTCGTAGCTGTACCAGCCCCAGGTGGTGCCGCCACCGATCTTCCACTGGTCACCCTTCCAGGTCTTCAGCGAAGAGTCCTTGCCGACCGGCTTCATTGCACCGTCGGTCCAGGTCATGGTCTTGTCGGGGTCGATCAGCATCTCGGCGTCGGGACCGACGCTGTAGCCCTTCCAGGCCAGCTTGCCGTCCTTCAGGTTGTAGGCGGCGATGAAGCCGCGCACGCCCCACTCACCGCCGGAGATGCCGGTGATGACCTTGTCCTTGAAGACGTGCGGCGCGTTGGTGTTGACGGCGCCCAGCTTCGGATCACCGTTCTTCACGCTCCACAGCACCTTGCCGCTCTTGGCGTCGAGTGCCACGAGGTTGGAGTCGGCCTGTTGCAGGATGACCTTGCCTTCGGCATACGCCAGACCGCGGTTGACGGTGTCGCAGCACATCTGCGGAATGACCGCGGGATCTTGCTTCGGCTCGTACTTCCACAGGATTTTCTGCGTGTCGAGATCGATCGCGAAAACCTTGTTCGGGAACGGCGAATGCAGGAACATCTTGCCGTCGATCACCAAGGGCGAGCCCTCGTGGCCGCGCAGCACGCCGGTGGAGAACGTCCACGCCACTTGCAGGTTCTTCACGTTGCCCGTGTTGATCTGCTTGAGCTGGCTGTAGCGCTGGTTGTACATGTCTCCAGCTTGAACGGCCCAATTCTTGGAATTGGCAATGTTCTTTTCCACATCGGCGTTCGCTTGCACGACCGCAGGCACTGCAAGCAGTGCCAATCCGAGGGGGCGCATCAGGCGCCAACCCGAATGCATAGACAATTTCATCGTCGTCTCCAGTGTAGGAAGTGGTGGGTAAAGCTTTGGGATTGCTCCGTAGCGCTCCCCGACGCTTTTGTATTCCCACGGCCCATTGCCAGATACCTAGGACGTACCCTGAGCGGCTTTGAAGCCGCCTTGCGGCTTGACTCAGAATCGAACAAGCATCAGGGGTTGCACGGGGGTGTCCATCGCTTGTCGGCGCGAGGGGCGTGCGGCGCGACGCGAACGAGTGAGCGCAGGAGAATTGTTATGGCGAAACCACTCAACATTCACGTCGGCATCGGCGGCTGGACCTACGCGCCTTGGCGCAATAATTTCTACCCCGAAGGCTGGCCGCAGGCCCGCGAACTCGAATACGCCGCTTCGCGTCTGAGCGCCATCGAGATCAACGGCACCTACTACAGCACTCAGAAGCCGGCCAGCTTTGCCAAGTGGCGCGACGCCACGCCCGAGCGGTTCATGTTCTCGCTCAAGGCCCCGCGCCATGCCACGAACCGGCGCGTGCTGGCGGAGGCGGGCGAATCGATCGAGCGCTTTGTTGGCAGCGGCATCGCCGAACTGGGCCACAAGCTGGGTCCGATCGTCTGGCAATTCGCTCCGACCAAGCACTTCGAGCCGCAGGACTTCGGAGCCTTCCTCACGCTACTGCCTCGCGAAGTCGGTGGCCTGACGTTGCGCCACGCCATGGAGGTGCGTCATGCCAGCTTCATGTGTGCCGACTACCTTGCGCTAGTACGTCGGCACCGCGTGGCGACGGTGTTCACGGATTCGAACGAGCACCCATCGTTCGCGGATCTGACCGGCGACTTCGTTTATGCGCGGTTGATGCGCGCCGAGGCCGGTCTGAAGCACGGCTACGCGCCCAAGGCGCTCGACCAATGGGCCGCGGCCGCGCGGGAGTGGGCCGCCGGAGGCGAACCGGTGGGACTACCGCGCGCCGGCGAATCTGCTGCAAGGACCAAGCCGTGCGACGTATTCGTCTACTTCATCAATGGTGCCAAGGAGCGGGCGCCCGCTGCGGCGCTGTTTCTGATCGAGCGGCTGGCGTAGCGATCGGTCCGAGCGCGTCCACGCGCCGACGTTCAGGCGCTGAAGCGCTCGCCGAGCAGCCAGTTGACGACGCAGCTGCGTCGTCACCCTGCCGAGCAGGGTGTCGAAATCGCCATGGGGAGATCGAGGATGCGCACGCCCGCCGAGCGGCTGTTGGGGGCGTGAAAGAAGCGACGCGGCGGGATCCAGGCATGACGGCAGCCTTGCGGGGGCTGTGCAACGAGCTGCAGTCCAGCCACGCCGGTGGTGCGACCGCTCACATGCTCCTGCGGTACTGCCCGCCCACTTCGAACAGCGCGCTCGTGATCTGCCCGAGCGAGCACACCCGCACGGCATCCATCAGCACCTCGAACACGTTGCGGTTTTCGATTGCCGCTTGCTGCAGGCGAGCGAGCATCGCCGGGGATTCCTTGGCGTGGCGCGCCTGGAACTCGGCCAGCCGCTCGAGCTGCGACTGCTTTTCTTGTTCGGTCGAGCGCGCCAGTTCCACCACTTGGAGCGTTGCGTCGCCGTGCGGATTGCGAAAGGTGTTCACGCCGATGATGGGCAGCTCGCCGGTGTGCTTTTGCATCTCGTAATGCATGCTTTCGTCCTGGATGCGACCGCGCTGGTAGCCGGTCTCCATGGCGCCGAGCACGCCACCGCGTTCGCTGATGCGCTCGAACTCCGTCAGAACCGCCTCTTCCACCAGCTCGGTCAGCTCGTCGATGATGAAGGCGCCCTGATTGGGGTTCTCGTTCTTCGCCAGGCCCCATTCGCGGTTGATGATCAGCTGGATCGCCATCGCCCGGCGCACGCTTTCCTCGGTGGGCGTGGTGATCGCCTCGTCGTAGGCGTTGGTGTGCAGCGAATTGCAGTTGTCGTAGACCGCGATCAGCGCCTGCAAGGTGGTGCGAATGTCATTGAAGGCGATCTCCTGCGCATGCAGCGAACGCCCCGACGTCTGCACGTGGTACTTCAATTTCTGGCTGCGTTCGTTGGCGCCGTACTTCTCCTTCATCGCCACCGCCCAGATGCGGCGCGCCACGCGGCCGAGCACGTTGTACTCGGGGTCCATGCCGTTGGAGAAGAAGAAGCTCAGGTTGGGCGCGAAGTCGTCGATGTGCATGCCGCGTGCGAGGTAGGCCTCCACGAAGGTAAAGCCGTTGGACAAGGTCATCGCCAGCTGCGAGATCGGGTTCGCGCCGGCCTCGGCGATGTGGTAGCCGCTGATCGACACCGAGTAGAAATTGCGCACGTCGTGGTGCACGAAAAATTCCGCGATGTCGCCCATCACCTTGAGCGAGAACTCGGTCGAGAAGATGCAGGTGTTCTGGCCCTGGTCTTCCTTCAAGATGTCGGCCTGCACCGTGCCGCGCACGTTGGCGAGCACCCAGGCGCGGATCTTGGCCGTCTCGGTGTCGGTCGGCTCGCGAGCGTTGTCGAGCTTGAACTTCGCCAGGTTCTGGTCGATCGCGGTGTTCATGAACATCGCCAGAATGGTGGGTGCCGGGCCGTTGATCGTCATGCTCACCGACGTGCTCGGGCTGGTGAGATCGAAGCCCGAATACAGCACCCTCATGTCGTCAAGTGTCGCGATCGACACGCCCGAGTTGCCGACCTTGCCGTAGATGTCGGGCCGGATCGCCGGGTCGTGGCCGTAGAGCGTGACCGAGTCGAAGGCGGTGGAAAGCCGCTTGGCCGGCAAGCCCTCGCTCACCATCTTGAAGCGCCGGTTGGTGCGAAAGGCGTCGCCCTCGCCGGCGAACATGCGCGTCGGGTCTTCACCTTCGCGCTTGAAGGCGAACACGCCGGCCGTGTAGGGGTAGCTGCCGGGCACGTTCTCCAGCATCAGCCATGCGAGCAACTCGCCGTGGTCCTCATAGCGCGGCAGTGCCACTTTGCGCACCTTGGTGCCCGAAAGCGTCGTCGTCACCAGCGCGGTGCGGATTTCCTTGTCGCGGATCTTTACCACGTACTCGTCGCCGGCGTAGGCGATCTGCATCTCGGGCCACTGCCCGAGCAGCTTGCGGGCGTCGCCGTCCAGGCGCGCCTCGCGCTCCTCGGCGAGGTTGGCCGCCGCTTCGGCGGCGCGCGGCTTGTCGGGCTTGCCGGCGGTCAGCATGCGCGCCGCGGCGCGCAGTTGCTGCGCCTCGCGCGCCAGCGCCGCCTGCCCGCGAGCGCGCCGCTTGTAGCCGCGCACGGTGTCGCTGATCTCCGCCAGGTAGCGGGTGCGCGCGGCCGGCACGATCGGCGTTTGGTTGCTGCTGTGACGCACGCTCGACCGAGGCAGCCGGCCGTCTTGCAGCGGCAGGCCCAGTTCTGCCAGGCGCGTCACGAGCGCCTGGTAAAGCGCCGTCACGCCGTCGTCGTTGAAGCGGCTGGCCATGGTGCCGAACACCGGCATCTCCTCGGGCCGCTTGCCGAACGCCTCGCGGTTGCGCTGCACCTGCTTGGCCACGTCGCGCAGCGCGTCGGCGGCGCCCTTGCGGTCGAACTTGTTGATCGCCACGAACTCGGCGAAGTCGAGCATGTCGATCTTCTCGAGCTGGCTGGCGGCGCCGAACTCCGGTGTCATCACGTACACCGGCACGTCGACATGCGCGACGATGGCCGCGTCGCCCTGGCCGATGCCCGACGTCTCGACGATCACCAGATCAAAGCCGGCCGCCTTGCACGCGGCCAGCACGTCGGGCAAGGCCGCGCTGATTTCGCTGCCGGCTTCGCGCGTGGCGAGGCTGCGCATGTAGACGCGCGCGCCGCCGTCTCGTGCTGCCGCGCCCTCGGGCCGCGTCCACGGCGCGATGGCGTTCATGCGAATGCGGTCGCCGAGCAGCGCGCCGCCGCTCTTGCGGCGCGACGGGTCGATCGAGATCACGGCGATGTGGAGCCGGTCGGCCTGGTCGAGGCGGATGCGCCGGATCAGCTCGTCGGTGAGGCTCGACTTGCCCGCGCCGCCGGTGCCGGTGATGCCGAGCACGGGCACCTTCGCGGTGGCCGCCGCCGCGTGCAGCGCTGCCTTCAGGGCCGGCTCTGCGCTGCCGTTCTCGAGCGCGGTAATGGTCTGCGCCAGCACCCGCCAGGCGGCCTGGCCGTGGCCGCGCAGGCGGGTCGCGTCCATGGGTGCGACGTCCGCGGACGACTGGTCGCAGCGCATCACCATCTCGCCGATCATGCCGGCCAGCCCCATGCGCTGCCCGTCTTCGGGACTGAAGATGCGCACGCCGTGGGCGGCCAGGTCGGCAATCTCGGACGGCACGATTACACCGCCGCCGCCGCCGTAGACGTGAATGTGCGCGCCGCCGCGCTCGCGCAGCAACTCCACCATGTACTTGAAGTATTCGACATGGCCGCCCTGGTAGGAACTGACCGCGATGCCCTGGGCGTCCTCTTGCAGCGCCGCAGTCACCACCTCGTCGACTGAGCGGTTGTGGCCGTGGTGGATCTCCTCGGCGCCCATGCTCATGAGAATGCGCCGCATGATGTTGATCGAGGCGTCGTGGCCGTCGAACAACGACGCTGCGGTCACGAAGCGCAGCTTGCGGGTCGGGCGGTAGTCGGCGAGGGCCTGGTGGTCGGCGGACAGATCGGTCATGGCAGTTCCTGGAGGGCGGTTCCCGCGCGGTTGACCTTTACGTAAACGTCAACTCGGCGGCGATGCTAGCAGGTGGGTTGCGGGGGTGGGAGTGGGCGGCCGGACGCGCCACAATGCGCCCGGCACGGCTGACTCCGCAAGCACCTTGACTGCCCCACCCTCCAAGACCGCGCTCGGGCAGGAGGAGTTGCGCCTTCGCACGCGCAAGCTGAGCCAGCGCCACCGCACCGTGCTGTTGCTCGTCGACGGCAAGCGCAGCCTCGAAGCGGTGCTGGAGCTGGCGCAAAAGGCCGGCGCGGCGCCGTCGTTCTTCGACGAACTGGTCGCGCTGTCCCTGGTCGAGGTGCATGCGGCTCCCG
>NZ_JANMWL010000177.1:0-34396 GCF_031393925.1 Methylibium sp.
AACTGCTGCCAAGGCAGCGCGTGCCTGGCGCCCCCGGCGCCCGGGCGCAAATGTTGAGCCCGGCGACAACCCGATCCGAACCTGGCCAGGAGGCCCCATGAAGCGATTTCACGTTCATGCCCACGTCGAAGACCTGCCGGCGAGCATCGCCTTTTACTCCAAGATGTTCGCCGCCGCGCCGACACGTGTCGAGAGCGACTACGCGAAGTGGATGATCGACGATCCACGCGTCAACTTCGCCATCTCCACCCGCGGCAGCAAGCCCGGCATCGACCACCTGGGCATCCAGGCCGACAGCGCCGAAGAGCTGGCCGAGCTCAGGGGCCGCGCGCGGGCGGCCGACCTCGCGCTGCTGGACGAGGGCCAGACGAGCTGTTGCTATGCACGCAGCGAAAAGCACTGGCTGACCGACCCGCAGGGCATCGCGTGGGAGCACTTCCAGACGCTGGACAACATCCCGGTGTTCAGCGAGAAGCCGGCTGCTGCTGCTGCTGCTGCCGATGCTCCCGTCGCGACCAACGCCACCGGCTGCTGCGCCCCAGCGGCGCCGCGCGGCAAGCCGATCGGCATCGCGGTGAAGCCGGCCTCCTCGTGCTGCTGATTCGCGCGCGACCATGACCACCCACGTGCTCATCCTGTGTACCCATAACTCGGCGCGCAGCGTGCTCGGCGAAGCCATGCTCAACCACTGGGCCGGGCGGCTCGGCAAGGACGTGCGGGCCTACAGCGCCGGCAGTTCGCCGAGCGGGCGCATCAATGCGCACGCGCTCGAGTCGCTGGCCGGGGCCGGCATCGATGCTTCGGGCTGCCGCAGCAAGAATTGGGACGAGTTCGCGCGCGCCGATGCGCCGCCGATGCGCGTGGTGATCACCGTCTGCGACAGCGCCGCCGCCGAGGCCTGCCCCTACTGGCCGGGCAGCCCGGTCAAGGTGCATTGGGGCTACGCCGACCCGTCGAGCGCTCGCGAGGCGGAGCGTGCGCAGGCCTTCGAGCTGACGCGCCAGGCGATCGGCTATCGCATGCTGCAGTTGCTGAGTTTGCCGCTCGACACACTGAGCGATGCGGATCTCCAGCGCGCCCTGCTCGACATTTCGAAGCACTGAACATGACAGCGCAGGCGCCGCACAAGCTGCTGGCCGAGGCGCTGGGCACGGCACTGCTGCTGGCCGTCGTCGTTGGCTCGGGGATCATGGCCGAGCGGCTCTCGGGCGGCAACGTCGCAATCGCGCTACTGGCCAACACGCTGGCCACCGTCGGCGGCCTGTACATCCTGATCGAAGTGCTGGGCCCGGTCAGCGGCGCGCACTTCAACCCGGCCGTGTCGCTGGTGATGGCGGCGCGGGGCGAGCTGCCGCGCACGCTGATCGCTCCTTACATCGTGGCTCAGTTGGTCGGCGCCATGCTCGGCGCATGGCTGGCGCATGCGATGTTCGAGGCAAGCATCCTGCAGTTCTCCACCAAGCTGCGCGGCGGCAGCGGCCAGTGGATCGCTGAAGCGGTGGCGACTGCGGGGCTGCTGCTCGTGATCCTGCGCGCGCCCGCGTCGCGCGTGGCGGCGATGGTGGCCTGCTACATCGGCGCGGCCTACTGGTTCACTGCGTCCACGTCGTTCGCCAACCCGGCCGCCGCCTTTGGCCGCATGTTCAGCAACAGCTTCGCCGGCATCGCGCCGGCCAGCGTGCCCGGCTTCATGGCGGCCGAGCTTGCCGGTGCCGCGATCGGCGTGTTGCTGCACCGCGCGTTGGGCCGTGCAGGCCAGGGCAGTGCCGTCGTGGCCCGCGCGGCAATCGACGGCTCTGCGCGTGGTCGGCATGGCGCCTGAGCCGAGCCCCACGCTCACAGCGTTCACTGCCCCCAAGGGGTCGCTCAGCGCCTTTGGGGCGGCACGGCAGCCACCGAGCGCGCTCGCGCGCGGCCCCGGCGTCTCGGCGCCCCGGTGGATTTATCCACCGGGGCAGGGGACAAGCTTGGGGAAAACCTGAGCCCAAACGACCGCAGACCGCGCCGCACAAGGCGCTGAACGGTTTGCTTCGCTCAGGGCAGGCGCCGCTGCGGCACGACCGGGCATGCAGGCGTCGACACCGCGCACGGCGAGAAACGCTGCCTTCAACTGCCTTCAATACCGATGGGGTATCGGGCGTCCAGTACAAAGGTATTGGCGGGCGTGCGCTGGTCTTCCTACACTGGTCTCGACCAGCCCGCTTCTTCTGCGGTGCTATGGGAGATTGAACGATGACTGTGAATTGCGTGCTGCCGGTCGGCTTTGAGGACCTGGAGCCCTTCGTCGAGTATTGGGTTCGCGACAGCAACGACGAGCGCTGGAAGCAGCGTTCCAAGGCGCCGATGGACGACATTCGGCGCTTCTACGATCTCATGCTCGCCAGAGCCGAAGACGCGATCACCCACCTCGACGCCTTCCCGCTGGAGCGCATGCCCGCGGACGCAGAGCGCCTGTTCAAGCTCTTGCTGGCGTTGGCGCATGCGGCCATGGCGGTGGAGATGCATGGCCAGCCGCGCGCCCATCGCGCGCAGGTGCGAACTGACCTGCACGTCACCGAAGGACCGCGGCCGTTCGGCGGCGGCGAACGCGCCGCCAGCCAGCACGAACGCACGTATTTGAAGGAGCAGCACGCATGAACGAGATGGTGATGGGCGCGACCGACGCGCAAGCGCGGCCGCAAGCGGGCGCGAAGGAAAGCTTCACGCTGGCCGCTGGACTCTCGACCAAGCCGGTGCTCAACGACTCCTACGTCTCCCCGGCATTCTTCGAGCTGGAGAAGGAGCGCGTGTTCGGCCGCGCCTGGCTGTGCATGGGCCGCATCGACCAGCTGCCTCACGCTGACGCCTTCTTCGTCAAGGAAGTGGAGGTGTGCAAGGCCTCGGTGCTGGTCACGCGCGACGCGTCGGGCACCGTTCGGGCGTTCCACAACGTGTGTGCGCATCGCGGCAACCTGGTGGTGTTCGAAAAGTGCGGAACGAGCAGCCGACTGCGCTGCGACTACCACGGCTGGACCTACAAGAACGACGGCGAGTTGATCGGGGTGCCCGACCAGCGGCAATTCTTCGACCTGGACAAGAAAAAGTGCGGCCTCACACCGATTGCCGTGGACACCTGGGAAGGCTGGATTTTCATCAACCTGCAGCGCAAGCCCGAGCTGAGCCTGAAGGAGTTCCTCGGGCCTTACGCAGAGTCCTATGCCGGCGTGCCGTTCGGAGTCGATCACCGCACCTTGGTGATCGAGGCGAAGTTCAACGCCAACTGGAAGCTGATCATGGACGCGTTCGCCGAGTCCTACCACGTGCCGGCGATCCACCCCAGCACCCTGGCGCCCGGGTTCTCCAACCCCATCAACAACAAGTACGCGCGGCCCCTGAGCGGCAGCACCTTCGGGTTGCACAGCGCCTGGTCGGCTTACGGCAACGACGAATACGCCGCGCCGCCCGGTTCGCACGTGGAGCGCCTGGCCTGCCTGGTCGACACCGGCGGCCTGCTGGGCAGCGACGTCAACGACGAGGTGCTGCGTCTGCGCGCACACCCGGCCATCAACCCGACCAAGGAAGTCTGCTGGTCGGCCGACGTGACCTCGATCTTCCCCAACTTCAACATCGATTACTCGACCGGCGGCTACTGGACGCACGAGTTCTGGCCGCTGGCGCGCGACCGCACGCACTGGATCCTCACCATCCGCATTCCCGAGGCCACGTCCGTGCGCCACCGGCTGCAGCTCGAGCACTACGCGGCGCGCTGGTGCGAGGTGGTGCTGGAGGACGTGACCAACTGCGAGCGCATCCAGAAAGGCCTCGAGTCCGGCGCCAAGGACCACATGAACCTGCAGGACGGCGAGTTCATGATCCGGCATCACCAGGAGACTCTGCGCAAATGGGTCAACGCAGCGACGGTTGCCGACGCAATGAAATGACTTGTTTCGCGGCGTCCGGTCCGCGGTGAAAAATTGGTCCGCCAATCAGGAGAAAGCGAATGCCCATCATCGAGATTCATATGCTTGAAGGACGCACCGTGCAGCAAAAGCGCGCCATGGTCTCAGGCATCACGGAAGCCGTTACTTTTGCGCTGGGTGTGAGGGCCGACCAGGTGCGCATCCTGATCGATGAACTCGCGACCGAACACTTCGCGGTCGACGGCAAGACGGCCGGCGAGAGTCGCGGCACGCGCCGCAGCAACGTCGAGCTGGCCGCGTCAACGGACAACAGGCCATGAGAAAAATCAAATGCGCGGTGATCGGCTCGGGCAATATCGGCACCGACCTGATCTACAAAATCCTGCGAAGCCCGGTGTTGGAGCCGATCTGGATGGTCGGTATCGATCCGCAATCAGAGGGCCTCGCCCGTGCGCGCGACATGGGGCTCAAGACCACGGCCGGTGGCGTCGACGGCTTGTTGGCGCATGTGCAAGCCGACGCGATCCAGATCGCCTTCGACGCGACATCGGCCTACGTACATGCCGAGAACTCGCGCAAGCTCAACGAACTTGGCGTGCTGATGATCGATCTCACGCCCGCGGCGATCGGGCCGCTGTGCGTGCCGCCGGTCAACCTGCGCGAGCACGCCGACAAGCGCGAGATGAACGTCAACATGATCTCGTGCGCGGGCCAGGCCACGATCCCGATCGTGAGCGCCGTGACGCGGGTCCAGCCGGTCGACTATGCCGAGATCGTGGCCAGCCTCGCGTCCAAATCGGTCGGCCTCGGCACGCGCGCCAACCTGGACGAGTTCACGTACACCACGTCCAACGCGCTCGTGCGCGTGGGCGGCGCCAAGCGCGGCAAGGCGCTGGCGATCATCAACCCGGCCGAGCCGCCGGTGATCATGCGCAACACCATCAACTGCCTGACCGAAGGCGAGCCCGACCAGGCCCGCATCATCGAATCGGTGCGCGCAATGATCCGCGAGGTGCAAAAGTACGTCCCCGGCTACCGCCTGGTCAATGGCCCCGTGTTCGATGGCAAGCGCGTCACGGTCTTCATGGAGGTCGAAGGCTTGGGCGACTACCTGCCCAAGTACGCCGGCAACCTCGACATCATGACCGCCGCGGCTTGCCGCACCGCCGAGATGTTTGCAGAACAAATCCTGGCGGGGAAGTTCCAACTCAAGGCCAAGGAATTCGCATGACCACCGCTGTCACCGACATGGACACGAGCTTGAGGGGTCGCAAGGTCTTGCTGCACGACATGTGCCTGCGCGACGGCATGCACGCCAAGGGGGAGCAGATTTCGGTCGCGCAAATGGTGAAGGTGGCCACGGCGTTGGACGACGCCGGTGTGCCGCTGATCCAGGTGACGCATGGCGGTGGCCTGGGCGGGAATTCGCTTCAGCACGGTTTTGCCTTGGCCAGCAACGAGGAATATCTCCAGGCCGTGGTGCCGAAGATGAAGCAGGCCAAGGTGTCGGTGCTGCTGATCCCCGGTCTGGGCACGATGCGCGAGTTGCAGTCGGCCTATGACTGCGGCGCACGCAGCGTGCATGTGGCCACGCATTGCACCGAAGCCGACACCTCGCCCCAGCACATCGCCTTCGCGCGCAAGCTCGGCATGGACACCACCGGCTTCCTAATGATGGCCCACCTGACCGATCCGGCCCATCTGGCCCAACAGGGCAAGCTGATGGAGTCCTACGGCGCAGAGACGATCTACGTCACCGACTCGGCGGGCTACATGCTGCCGGCCGACGTCAAGACCCGCATCCTGGCGCTGCGCGAGGTGCTCAAGCCCGAAACCGAAATCGGCTTTCATGGCCACCACAACCTGGGCATGGGCATCGCCAATTCGATCGCCGCAATCGAAGCCGGCGCCAGTCGCATCGATGGCTCGGTCGCGGGCCTGGGGGCCGGCGCGGGCAATACGCCGCTGGAAGTCTTTCTGGCCGTGTGCGAACGCATGGGCATCGAAACCGGGGTCGATCTGTTCAAGCTGATGGACGTGGCCGAAGACGTGATCGTTCCGATGATGGACCAGCTCGTGCGCATCGACCGGGATTCGCTGACGATCGGGTTTGCAGGCGTCTACTCCACCTTCTTGCTGAATGCCAAGCGGGCAGCCATTCGCTTTGGCATCCCGGCTCGCGAAATCCTGGTTGAGTTGGGCCGCCAGAAAGTGATCGGCGGCCAAGAAGACATGATCGAGGACACCGCCATCACCATGGCCAGGCAACGCGGGTTGATGCAAGAAGTGAATTGATTTAAATATTCCAAGCCAACGTCGAGAACTGCTCCGGCTGCTCGCGTTGATGATCAACACCGTAATTTAGGGGACAGAAATGGCGCTAAGAGGTGTTCTGCGGCTCGGCGAGGTTCGTATTCGTGTCCTTGACATGGAAGCCGCTTGCCGGCATTACGGCGACCACATGGGCCTGCTCAAGGTCATGACCGATGCAGACGGCATGACTTATTTCAAGGCATGGGACGAGCATGATCACCATTGCGTGGTGCTGCGCAAGGCGGATTCCGCTGGCCTGGATTACTTCGCCTTCAAGGTCTACGACGACAAGACCTTGACTGCCCTTGAAGGCAAGATCAAGGAGTTTGGTCTGCCGGTTGAACGAATTGCCGCGGGTGTCTATGCGAAAAGTGGTCGTCGACTCCAATTCGTTTTACCCAGCGGTCACACCATGCAGCTCTACGCTGAAAAGGAGCAGATCGGCAACACGCTCGGGACGATCAATCCCGGCGTCATGCCCGACGAAGGCGTGATACGGGGCTTTCGCATCAACCGCATCGATCACCTGTTGCTGGGCGGCGTGAACATCGACGAGAACGCTCGCCTGTTCAGGGAAGTCTTCGAGTTCGATCTGACCGAACGTCTGATCGATGCGGATTCGAAGGCGTCCCTCGCGCTGTTCGTCAGCTGCTCCACCAAGCCGCACGACGTTGCGTTCGTGCTGCAGCCCAACCCCAACAAGTTCCATCACGTCTCGTTCCTGCTCGAGTCTGTGTCCGACCTCGTGCATGCGGCCGACATGATTGGCAAGCACCGCATTCCGGTGGAGGTCAACACCAACCGGCACGGCATCACGCGGGGTGCGACCATCTATTTCTTCGACCCGTCCGGCAATCGAAACGAAGTCTTTACCGGCGGTTATGTCCACTATCCCGACACGCCGACCCTCACCTGGGACACCAGTGCCCTGGGCGCTGCGGCCTTCTCCCAGGACAACACGCCGCGCGAAAGTTTCTTCACCGTGCTCACCTGAGCGCGAGCCGTCACGTCACGTCACGCCCATCACAACTGCATCAAACAAGCCCGGATGAAGATTGCTCCGAAAGCAAAGACCGCGACCACGCGGCAAGGTGGTGTCGGTCGGCGCAGTTTCATCGGAGTCGCCGGGGCAGTGACGGCGGGAACGCTGGGCGCGATGGTGCGCCCGGCTGCCGCCGCCCCGACGAGCGCCCCGCGCTTTGACGCCGAGTACGACGTGGTGGTCTGCGGCAGCGGCATGGCCGGGCTGGGTACGGCGCTGTTCTCGCGCTGGCAAGGCAACGAGGTGGTGGTGCTCGAGAAAGCCGGCAGCGTCGGCGGCACGACCGCCAAGTCCGGCGGCTGGTACTGGATGCCCAACAACGCGGCCATGAAGAAGGCCGGCATTGCCGATCCAAAACCCGACTTCATGAAGTTGGTGGCGCGCCTGTCGGCGCCGCTGACCTACAGCCCCAGCAGCGCCAAACTCGGTTTGAGCGACTGGCAATACGACATGTTCGAGGCGTTCTATGAAAGCGCCGGCACGGCCGCCGAACTGCTCAGCGACAAAGGTGCCTTGCCCTATCAACACCCGACCGAGATCGTCGACTACTGGGCCGAGTTGCCGGAAAACAAGGCCCCGAAGGGGCGCGTCCTGATGCCGCTGGGCGCCGAGCCGTACAACGGTGGGCAGTTCGCGATCCGCACCCTCTCCAGCGCCGCGCGGCGCGATGGCATCGCCATCAAGACTTCGCACCGTGTACAGGGCCTCATCCGCAACGCGCGCGGCGAGGTGATCGGCGTGGAGGCCACTACCGCCGAGGGTTCGGTGCTGCGATTGCGGGCGAAAAAAGCGGTGGTGTTCGCCTCGGGCGGCTTCACGCACGACGCGCAATTGCGGCGTGATTTCCTCGGCGGCTCCGTGGTGGGCGGTTGCGCGGCCCCATCCAACGAAGGCGATTTTCTGCGCGTGTCCAGCCCCTTGGGCGTGCAATTGGCCAACATGAACCACGCCTGGAATTGCCCGGTCGTGCTGGAGAAGGCGCTGGCAAGAGACGGCTCGCTGTGGGGCACCTTCTCGGCCTCGGGCGACTCGATGATCTACGTCAACAAGTACGGGCGCCGGGTCGTCAACGAAAAGCTGCAGTACAACGAGATCACGCGCGCGTTCTGGGCCTGGGACGGCCCCAGGCAGGAGTTCCCCAACCAACTGTTGGTGGCGGTATGGGACCAGCAGGCGCAGGACCATTGCGCGCAACCCAACTACGGATCATTCATCGTGCCGCCCGGCAACAACGACGGCCATGTCATCAAGGGAGCGACGCGGGCCGAGCTGACCAAGAACATCGCGGCGCGCTTGGCGCAGTACCGCGAGCAGGTCAACTTCTCCCTGGCCCCGGATTTCCAGCAAAACCTCGAAGAGACCATCCAGCGGTTCAATGGCTTTGCGCACGCCGGCAAGGATCTCGATTTCCACCGCGGCGAGCGCCCGGTCGAGCTCATGTTCAACGGGCCGAACAAGGCCGGGTCCGACAAGAAGAACTCCACCATGTCGCCCCTCAGCGACCAGGGGCCGTTTTACGCCACCTTGATCGCGCCGGGCACGCTGGATACCAAGGGCGGACCGAGGACCGACACCCATGGCCGCGTCCTCGATGTGGCCGGCAAGCCGATTGCAGGGCTGTATGGCGTGGGCAACTGCGTCGCATCGGCGTCGGGGCCGGCTTACTGGGCGGGGGGTGCGACCTTGGGCCCCATCGTGACCTTTGCCTACCGAGCGGCCAATGCATTGCACAAGGAAGTCGTGAAAGACGCTTCGGCATGAGACCGATCGGCCGCTGGCTGAGCGCTACGGCGCTGCTTGTCTGGACGACAGCGATGGCCCAACCCGCAGGGAGCGAGCCGACGGTGCCCGCGCTGGTCAAGAGCAGCTGCGCGTCGTGCCATACCTTCGCCAAGAATGAGGCGAATGGCCAGGGGCCCAATCTCTTCGGTTTGATCGGCAGAACCGCTGGCAGTGCGCCCGGCTTTGCCTATTCGGCCGGGTTGACCAAAGCGCTGGGAGGCAAGACCTGGTCGAAGGAATTGCTCGACGCCTGGCTCACCGATACCGAACGGGTCGCGCCCGGTTCGTTGATGACTTTCTTTCTGGATGACGCCAAATCCCGCCAGGCGATCGTCGACTATTTCGCCGGCCAGCAAGCCCGGTAGTCTTCAGTGGGCGCTGTTCTCGCCCGCGTCGCGTTCATTGGCCGCCCGGTATTCGCGCACCACACCCAAGAAAGCCTTTAGCAGGGGCGATTGATCGTTGGCCCGGTACAGGCAGCTCAGGTCGACAACGGCCTGAGGAGCGTCGGCCAAGGGGCGGCAGGTGGTGCCTTCGACGCGCAATGATTTGGTGGCCGATTCCGGGATCAAGGTGATGCCGAATCCCCGCGCCACCAAGGCGCTGCCGGTCACCGCATCGCCGACGTGCTGCGCGACCGCCGGCTCGAAGCCGTGCTGCTTGCACAAGTCGAGCACCAGGTCGGAAAAATTGGGTCGGCCGACGTTGGGAAACAGCACGAACGGATAGTCTGCGAGGGCCCGAAACGGCACGACCGTATGTGCCGCCAGCGCATGGCCGTCCGGCAGCACCGCGAACAGCCGCTCGGTGGCGATCAGCTCGCGGCCGATGTCCGGCCACGGCGGTGTCATGCGATTGAAGCCGACGGTGATGCGGCGTTGGCGTAGCGCCTCGATCTGCTCGTTCTTGTTCATCGTGTGCAGGACGATGTGTACGTCGGGCAGCCGGGTCCGGAAATCCTGCAGCAGCTTGGGAATGATGTCGTAGATGGCCGAGCCGAAGATGGCCACGTCCAGCCGACCGAGCTTGCCTTCGCCGGCGCGCTGCACGCGGTCGATCGCCGCATCGACCAGCATGCCGATGTTGATGGCCTCTTCCTTGAACATCTCGCCCGCCTGGGTGAGTTCGACCCCCTTGGCCGTTCGCACGAACAGCTCGACGCCCAGTTCTTCTTCGAGCGCACGGATCTGCCGCGTCAAAGGGGGCTGCGAGATGTGCAGCCGGGTGGCGGCACGGCCGATGTTGAGCTCTTCGGCAACGGCGAGGAAATACTTGAAGTGACGAAGATCCATGCTCTTTTGATGGCGTGATGGGGTGATGCGGAGGGTGCGTTGCGCTTGGGCCGCTCATTCACCGCCGAGGCGCTTGTACGCCTTGAGCCGGTAAATCAACTGCGCTCGCGTGAGACCCAGCAGCCGCGCCGCAGCCGACTGGTTGCCCTCGGTACGCGCCATGGCACTTTGGATCATGGCAGCTTCCACCTCGTCGAGCGACGTCGTGCACGCATTCTCGGCACCGCTGAGCAGTGCGACCACACGCTGCCCCAGCAGTTCAGGCGTAAGAGCAAGGGCATCGGTCGCAGGGGCGCACGTACGACTGGCCAGCAGCGAGCCGTCGCGGTGCAGCGCCAACCAATCGCCCTCGACCTCTTCACCCCCGACGAACAGGTGGGTGATGTCGATCGGACCCTGGTCGGACGCCAGCACCACACCCCGCTCGACCAGGTTTTCCAGTTCGCGGATATTGCCGGGCCAGTGGTAGGTCAGCATGGCGTCGATGGCGCGGCCGGTGAAGCCGGTGACCTCGCGATGATCGCGTTGGTTGAACTTGCGCAAGAAGTGGTTCATGAACACCGGGATGTCCTCGCGCCGCTCGCGCAGCGGCGGCACGCGCATGGGCAGTACGTTGAGCCGGAAGAACAGGTCTTCACGAAAGCGCCCCCGCTTGACGGCCTCGCGCAGGTCTGAATTGGTGGCGGCCACCACGCGCACGTCGACCTTGCAGGCCTTGGTGCCGCCGACGCGCTCGATCTCCCGCTCCTGCAAGGCGCGCAGCAGCTTGCCCTGTGCCGGCCAGCTGAGGATGCCGATCTCGTCGAGAAAGAGCGTGCCGCCATCGGCGCGCTCGAAGCGCCCCGGCCGGCTGCTGTGGGCGCCGGTGTAGGCGCCCTTGTCGACGCCGAACAGTTCCGCTTCGACCAGATCCTCGGGGATGGCCGCGCAGTTGATGGCCACGAAGGGCCCGGCCGAGCGCGGGCTGATGCGGTGCAGGCTGCGCGCCAGCACCTCCTTGCCCACGCCACTTTCACCCAGGAACAGTACGGTGGCCTGCGTGCGCGCCGCCCGCCGCACCATGTGGCACACCGCATTGAAGCCGGCCGAGACGCCGACGACATCGGCATCGCCCAGCAACGACTGCGCGGACGCCGCGCCATTGAAGGCGCTGAGGCCGCTCGTCAGGGTGTCGGCGCGCAAGGTCCGCAGATCTTCCTCGGCGCCGTCCCATTCCTCCACCGGCTTGCCGACGATCACGCAATGCGGTGCGCCCTGTGCCTGGCACTGCACTTCGCGAAACATCACCGGCCTGCCCATGAAGCGGCTGCTGAAGCCCGATGCATAGCCGACCTGCTGCCAGCACACCACGTCGGCGCCGATGCCGTAGCGGTGAATGTGCGCCTCGGCCTCGGCCGAACCGTGCCAGATGAACTCACCGTGGAAGTGCCCGCGCTCTTCATCGACGTCGAGCCGCACCGTCTCGACGCGGGCCACGCCCTCGAGCATGTGCAGCTGCGCTCCAACCAGGGCGGTGTCCACCGGGCGAGCCGAGCGGCGCAGCTTGCGCGCCAGCTCGGCATCCTGCGAGCCGGAGTTGTAGCCCACCCGGGTGATCAGTCCGCGCGCCTTGTCGATCCCCAGCGTCTCGATCAGCTCCTGGTGCAGCACGCCGAGCGCCGAGGCATGCAGCAGCAGCATGCGCTGGTCGTCGAGCCAGATGCGGCCTTCGCGGGCATCGAAGTGAATGCGCGAAACCAGGTCGTCGATGGGGTGAACGGCGGTGCTCGGCGGCGCGGCTTTCTTGTGGATCGTCATGGTGTTGCGCTGACCGAAATCAAACAGTCTCCTTGATCAATGCTAGCGCTGCAGTGGATCAATTGATACAGCGAGCGGGGTTTGATGGCCACGTCGATCGAATGGTCAGCGCCACGATGCGCGCGTCGCGCATGAATTGAACGCAGTCCTCAGGGTGTTCCCCAGGGTTGCCGCGATGTGGCATGTTCATTGCATTTTCTAGTGCAAAGCCTGTAGCGCCCGAGGCGAAGCAGATGCAGGCTCGGTGTCGGATTGGCCCCTCACCAAACAGACGCCATCAGGAGACAGGCATGACCGTCGAGATTCGCACCCAGGGTGTCAAGCCGCTGCGCCATACCTTTGGGCACATCGCCCGGCGCTTCGGCGAAAAGCCGGCCTCGCGCTACCAGGAAGCCACCTACGACGTGCAGTCCGAGGTGAACTTCCATTACAAGCCGCTGTGGGACCCCGAGCACGATCTGTACGACCGTCGCCGCACGGCCGTCATCATGAAGGACTGGTATGCGCTGAAGGATCCGCGCCAGTATTTCTACGGCAGCTACACCATGGCGCGCGCCAAGCAGCAAGAGGCGGTGGATCGGCAGATGGACTTTGCCGACAAGCGCGGTCTGCTGCGCGAACTGCCCGACAGCGCCCGGCTTGCCATCGTGTCGGCCCTGGTGCCGCTGCGCCACTATGAATGGGGCGCCAACATGAACCTGTGCCACGTCGCCGCCTACGGTTGGGGCACGGCCATCACCCAGGCCGCGGTGATGGGAACGATGGACCGCCTGGGCATGGCGCAGCACCTTTCGCGCATCGGCTTGCTGGTGGATGGCAACACCGGCGACTCGCTCGCCCAAGCCAAGCGGCACTGGACCGAAGACCCGGCATGGCAGGGTCTGCGCCGCCAGATGGAGACCCTGTTCGTGACCCGCGACTGGTTCGAGTTGCTGGTCGCCCAGACTCTGGTGGCCGACGGGCTGCTGTACCCGCTGTTCTTCCAGAAGTTCGACGCCTGGCTGGCAAGTCGCCATGGGCCGGGTCCGTCGACGGTACTGGACTTCTTGATGCGCTGGCAGGACGAGACGGCCCGGTGGGTCGACGCCGTGGTCAAGACCGCCGCCGGCGAGAGTGCCGAGAACCGGGCGCTGATCCAGACTTGGGTCATCCACTGGCGCAGCGTCATGTTGCCGGCCCTGGCCCCGCTGGCCCAAGCCATGATGGGCGACGAGGGGGCCGCCGCGCTGGCCGACGTGGACGCCGCATTGGGTGCGCGCCTGGTCAAACTCGGCTTCACCGCCTGAGGGGCAGCGTGATGAGCACGAGCCAGCAACCGGTCTTCATCGCCTTTCAGGCCAACAACGACACCCAGCCCATCATCGAGGCGATCCAGGTGGACAACCCGCAAGCGGTGCTGCATGAGTACCCCGCCATGGTGAAGATCGATTGCCCCGGTCGCCTGGTGATCAAACGCAGCTCGATCGAAGAGCGCGTCGGCCGCGACTTCGACTTGCGCGAAATCCAGATCAACCTGATTTCGATGTCTGGCGAGCTCGACGAGACCGACGACGAATTCATCCTGCAATGGAAATGCGCCTGAGCGCGCACACCGGAGAACCTCATGAGTGAAACCCACGAGCCCGCCAAGAAACTCAGCCTCAAGGAAAACTACGCGATGCTCACGCGTGGCCTGGGCTGGGAGCCCAGCTACCAGCCCAAGGAAGAGATCTTTCGCGCGATCAATTTCGAAGGCATCAAGATTCACGACTGGGAGAAGTGGGAAGACCCGTTTCGCCTGACGATGGACGCCTACTGGAAGTACCAGGGCGAGAAGGAGCGCAAGCTCTACGCGATCATCGACGCCTTCCAGCAGAACAACGGCCAGTTCAACGTGACCGACGCGCGCTATGTGCAGGCGCTGAAGATTTTCATCACCGGTTTCACCGGGCTCGAATACGCCTCGCACCGCGGCTTCAACATCCTCGGGCGCGAGTTCCCGGGCGTGGGCCCGCGCATCGCCGCGCAGATGCAATCGCTCGACGAACTGCGCCATGCGCAGACGCAGATTCATGCGATGAGCCACTACAACAAGTACTTCGCGGGCATGAGCGAGTTTCCGTACATGTTCGACCGCGCCTGGTACCTGTCGATCCCGAAGTCCTTCTTCGAGGACGCGATCACCTCGGGGCCGTTCGAGTTCGTCACCGCGATCTCGTTTGCCTTCGAGTACGTGCTGACCAACCTGGCCTTCATGCCGTGGATGTCGGGTGCGGCCTACAACGGCGACATGTCCACCGTCTCGTTCGGCTTCTCGGCGCAGTCCGACGAAGCGCGCCACATGACCTTGGGCATCGAGGTGATCAAGTTCCTGCTCGAGCAAGACCCGGCCAATGTGCCGATCGTGCAAGGCTGGATCGACAAGTGGTTCTGGCGCGGCTACCGCCTGCTCTCGCTGCTGGCGGCGATGATGGATTACATGCTGCCCAAGCGCGTCATGAGCTGGTCTGAGGCCTGGGAAATTTACTTCGAGCAGAACGGCGGCGCCCTCTTTGCCGACCTGGCCCGCTACGGCATCCGCATGCCCAAGCACTGGGAGGTCACGGTCAAGGAGAAGGGCCACGTGGGCCACCAGCTCTGGAGCACCTTCTATCAATTCCGGCATGCCGCGGGCTTTCCGGTCTGGCTGCCTTCGCCCGAAGAGATGGACTGGTTTTCGGCGAAGTACCCCGATACCTTCGACAAGTACTACCGGCCGCGCTACGAGCATTGGCGCGAACTCGAGCGCCTGGGCACGCCCTTTGTCAACGCCACCTTGCCGGTGCTGTGCCAGACCTGCCAATGGCCCCAGCTCTTTACCGAACCCGACGACCCGACGCAGATTTGCTACCGCGAAGAAACCTACCTGGGCGAGAAGTTCCAGTTCTGCTCCGACGGCTGCCGGGACGTGTTCCGCAACGAACCCGAGAAATACGTCCATGCCCATCTGCCGGTGTCGCAGATCTACCAGGGCAACTACTTCAACCCCGGCGTCGACCCCACCGCGCCCGACTTCAACCCGCTGGTCGAGGCCCTGAAGTACATGGGCATCAAGCCGGGCGTCGACGGCGGCGATTTCGCCACCCACATCGACGCGGCGAACTGGACGCGCTGGACCGGCAAGCCGGCCAACATCCATGAGCCCGCATCGGCACCCACCGCCGACGCGGCCGAGCGCAAGAGCGCCTGAGGAGAAACCCATGAGCGTCAAGGCGATCCGCCCCGATTACCACGGGGACATGAAAGACTCCGTCGACAAGTTCCACGGCAACCAGCTGCTGGGCATCGGCTGGGACCAGCACTTGATGTACGCCACGCCGCTGTGCATCCCGGTGCCGCCGCAAATGCCGTTTGGTGCGCTGGTCGAGAAGGTCTTGCCCAGCTTGTTTGGCCAGCATCCGCAGTTCGCGCAGATCGATTGGGCCGCGGTTCAGTGGCTGCGTTCCGGCGTGCCTTTCGTGCCGGCGATGGACAAGAGCCTGCTGGACAACGGCCTGGGCCACAAGGACTCGCTGCGGTTTCGCACGCCAGGCCTGGAGGGATTGCACGGCGCGAGTTTCTGATCGGCCGTGAGCTAGCAGCTGTTGATCGAGCCGCTCGGCCAGACGGTCTAGGTCGAGCCCGACCAGACCCTGCTCGATGCCTGTTTGCGCGCTGGCGTCTGGCTGCCGCATGCCTGCTGCCACGGTCTGTGCGCCACCTGCAAAGTGCAGGTGAAGCACGGCGAAGCGTCGCCCTTTGCACTGATGGACTTCGAGAGCGAAGAGGGCAAGTGCGCGGCTTCGCGCATGACGCCGCCAGGGCACTTCGACAATGATTTCCGCGACCGCAAGGCCTAGCTCTGCGGGCCGCCGGTGATGATCGACGCCTGCATCACGACGCTGATGCAAGGCCGGCTTTTCGAGCGCGATATCTACGCCGACAAATTTCTCTCGGCAGCCGATGCCGAGCGTGTGCGCAGCCCCTTGTTAAAGGCGATTTGAGGCGGGCCGCAGCGCCCGTTGCCACGACGTTCAGCGCGGTGTTCGTCGATACCAACGAGGTATGTCGTCTTCAGGGCGAAGGTATTGGACCGGCGAGAAGTGGCCTTCCTACACTGACTCCATTGCGCGCCGAGCGCGTGCAATTGGATCGACCCACTTCGCCCGACGGACACGCAGCCGCCATCGCATGGCGTCTCTTGGTGATAACCCGCAAAGAACGAGGAGACTCGAGTGACCGAAACGACTGTCGCCAGCACACCCACCGACTATGGCAAGGCCTACCGTGTCGACGGCAAGGTCGCGCTGATCAGCGGCGCAGCCCGCGGCCTCGGCGCCGAGATGGCCCGCGCGCTGGCGTCGGCCGGCGCGCGCGTGATGCTGACCGATGTGTTGGAGTCGGCCGGTCGCGCCACCGCCGCAGAGATTTGCGCCGCCGGCGGCAAGGCCGAGTTCATGCGCCTTGACACGACCCAGGAAGCGCAGTGGGAGGCCGCCGTGGCGGCCACGATCGCGAGCTTCGGCGGCTTGCATATCGTCATCAACAACGCTGGCATCGAGCGCCTGCAGTTCATCACCGAAACCACGGTCGAGGAATTCCGCCTGGTGATGGACGTGAACGTGACCGGCGTCTTTCTCGGCTGCAAGCACGCGGTGCGCGCCATGCGCCCGGGCGGTCCGGCGGGGCAGGGGGGATCGATCATCAACTTGTCGTCGGTCGCCGGTCTGGCCGGTGTGACCGGGCTCGGTTCGTACTGCGCCTCGAAGGGGGCGGTTCGCTTGCTCACCAAGTCGGTGGCAGTCGAATGCGGCCAGCTCAAACTGGGCATCCGCTGCAACTCCATCCATCCGGGACTGGTGGGCACGAACATGGGTCGCGACCTGCTGCAGCACTTCGTGGATCTGCAGTTGGTGCCCGACGCCGCGGCGGCCACGGCGGCGTTCGAGGGGGCGCATCCGATCGGTCGCATGGGCTCGCCGGACGACATCGCTTCGGCCGCGCTCTATCTCGCTTCGGACGCCGCCAAATGGGTGACCGGTGCGGAGTTCGTGATCGACGGCGGCTACACCGCGATTTGAGCAACGGCCAGGCAGCGTGACGATGCTCCGGCAAGCAAGCTCGATGTCGCACTGGCTGCGCCCGCAGTGCAGGCTTGCGGAGAGAATGCTGCGGCGCAGTACGTGTTTTGCCTAGTCGGTAGGGAATCGATCCCAATGGATCGACTGCGAGCCCTTCCTACAGTCGGCGACCTAAAAGCTTCGGCTCTCGCAAAGGCGCGTTTGGCGGGACCGAACGATCAACAACAACAGGAGACCAGCATGGATGCATGTCCATCGACGCAGGCCGCGCCACGCGGCCAAAGGCAAGCTCTGCCTCACCATGCAAGGAACTGACTTCGTGACGGGCGGCGGTTGTCAAGTTGGGGTTCATCACCCCGCAACAACTACCCGCAAGGGTGGGTTCGTTGGACGGCAGCCAGCCTCCAATGGCGTCGCTCGAATCCTAGGTCATGGCATGTCCTGACCGATCGCTCCAGTTTCGATGGGGCTCACTGCTTTAACCCTCGGGTGATTGATGCAAAAGACTGACCTTCGACACCGGCTTGCGCGCTTCACGCTCGGCAACCGGTGGCTGATCCTGGTGGTCATGGGCGTGATCACGGCCTTCTTCGCCGCGGGCTTGATGAAGGTGGAAGTCCGGACGATCTTCTCGGACCTTTTCCCCAAGGATCATCCTTTCGTCAAGGTCTTCAAGGACCACCCCAATTTCGGCAGCCCGCTGACCGTCACCTTGATGGTCAAGCGCACGGACGGCAAGGACGTCTTCGAGGTCGATACGCTCAACAAGATCTGGCGTTTGTCACGCGACATCGACCTTGCGCCCGGCGTCGACCACGACCAGATCCTCTCGATTGCCACGCCAAAGGCGCGCTATACGGTGATCACGCCAGACGGGATCTTTTCCAACCCGATCATGGATGACGAGCCGCCCAAGACGCCGGCCGATCTGGCCGAGATTCGCCGCCGCGTCGGCGAGTCGCCCGCTGCGGCCACCTTCCTCGTGTCCTACGATCACACGGCCACGCTGATCAACGCCACCTTTATCGAGAGCAAGCTCGACTACGGCGTGGCGTTCAAGTTCATCCAGGAAATCGTCGCAAAAGAAAAGGACGCTGCGCACGAAATCCACGTGGCGGGCTTCCCGGTCATGACGGGCTGGGTCTATGCGTTCGGTGGCAACACCGCAGAGATCTTCGGGCTCACGCTGCTGCTCATGTTCTTGATGCTGGCGCTGCACATGCGCAACCTGTCGGGCATCGTCGGCCCGCTCGTCGTGAGCACGGTGTCGGCGATCTGGGGCTTTGGTCTGGTCGGCTGGCTCGGGCTGCCGGTCGAGCCCCTGTTGATGGTGGTGCCGCTGATGCTCATCGCGCGCTGCTTCAGCCACTGCGTCCAGGCGACCGAGCGCTACTACGAACTCTTGCACGACGGGCACGAGAAGACCAAGGCCGCCGAACTCTCGCTGGTCTCGCTGATGGCGCCGGGCACGCTGGGCATCTTCACCGACGTGTGCGGCCTGCTGCTCGTCGCGTTGGCCCCTATCCCGGCAATGGAGCGCTTTGCGCTGTTCACCGGGCTGTGGGCGATGAACCTCGTGCCCTGCAGCGTGTTCCTCACCCCCATCCTGCTGAGCCTGCTGCCGCGCCCCAAGAACCTCGAGCATGTGCTCGCCAGCCAAGGCGAGAGCGGTCCGATGCAAAGGGGCATGTTGAAAACGCTCGACGGCTTTGCAAACCTCGTTCAGGGCAAGGCGTCGCGCTACACGGCGGGAGCCTTCGTGCTGATCACCGTGATATCGGTGTTCTTTATGCTGCGCGTCCAGGTAGGCAACCCGGTCGAAGGCACGAATTTGCTGCGTTACGATTCGGAGTTCAACGCGGCCGTGCGGCAGATCAACAACAACTTCCCGGGCTCGATGACGATGGAGGTGGTGTTCGAGGGCAAGGAAGGTGAACGCATCCTGGGCCAGTCCGAGACGCTGTCGGTCATGCGCGACCTGCAACAGTGTCTGGAGGCCCGCCCGAACCCGCCGACCGCGACGCTGTCCTTCGCCGACATGGCGCCCGAGGCCAACCGCGTGTTCAGCGGCGGCAACCCGAAGTGGGCGCCGCTCGACAACGACGACGTGTCTGCCGCGGGCGCGGTCAACGGTCTGATGGCCGGTACCAACGCCAAGGCCTTCGCGCATGTGTCCGATTTCGAGCTGCGCAACGCCACCGTTTCGCTCTGGTATTCCAACAACAAGCAGGCCACGGTGGACAACGCGCTCGTCCAGGCGCGCGCCTGTGTCGCGAAGGTCGGAGAGGAGCATGCCAAGTTCCGCATCCGCCTCGCCTCCGGCACCATCGCGCTGCAGCAGTCGATCAACGACACGGTGGTTCGCTACGAATCACGCATCGTGGCCGCCCTGAACCTGGTGATCCTGATTGGTTGCTCGCTGGCCTACCGCTCCATCGTGGCGGGCGTGCTGCTGCTGATTCCGGTCAACCTTGCCAACGCCATGCTGACGGCCTCGATGTCCATTGCCGGTCTGGGGTTGGACGTGAACACGCTGCCGATCCTGGCGATCGGTATCGGCGTGGGCATCGACTACGGCATCTACTTGCTCACGCGCATCTGCGAGGAGTACCAGGGCGCTGCCAAGAAGGATCTGGGGCTTGCCATTCGCATCTCGCTCAAGACCTGTGGCAAGGCCATCTTCTTCACCGCGGCCCTGATGACGATCGGCCTCATCCCGTGGTACTTCCTGTCGGAACTGAAATTCCTGTCCGACATGGGCCTGCTGCTCGTGGTGGTGATGTTCATCAACATGGTTTTGGCCCTGATCCTTTTGCCCTTGCTCATCTATCTGATCAAGCCGAAGTTTCTGGATAGCGATATGTCCGCGCTGTCGGAATCCGTGGTAGACCCTCAAAGGGCACCTGCCCACTGAAACGCTCGGTCCGCGCAGCACGCCCCCGGGTTACTTTTCAACCAACCATGACGTAGGAAATCACCATGCACATCCGTAAATACGACCACGACTACAGCCGCCGCTTCTTCATGGATCAGACTGCCAAGGGCATTGCCACGGCTGGCGTGCTGGGCCCCCTGTGGCCCTTGATTTCTCACTCGGCCGACATCAGCAAGGCCTACCCGGACGAGCTGATGTCGATCGACGCCTGGTCCAAGGGCAAGATCAAGACGGGCGACTACATCACCGCCGACAACGTCGACATCGTGAAGGAACTGATCGACCCGGTGGCCTACCAGCAGATCAAGACCATGGGTCGCAAGATCCGCATCGTGCCGACCACGCGTGACGTCACGCGCATGTTCCCGGCCGAGTATCTGGAAGCTACGTTGCGCAACCAGGGCCAGGCGAAGTTCGATGCCAACGGCAACATCACCGCCCAGGACGGCAAGCCCTGGATCGGTGGCAACCCCTTCCCCGATGCCAAGACGGGTGTCGAGCTGGCCGCCAACCTCACGCTCTCCTGGGGCCGTCACGACAACTCCACCTACGCCATCCGCGACTGGGAAATTTCCCCCCAGGGCACGCAGAGCTACCTGTACGACTTCGCCTGGGTCGAAGAGAACTCCTTGGTGCGCAACGTGCCGAAGGCGTTCGCCGGCGGCGAGGACAAGCTGCGCTACCAGTCGGTGTTCTTCACGGCGCCCTCGGACGTGAAGGGCACCGGCTACCTCAGCACCTGGTACTACGACCAGCGCAAATTTCCGGATCTGGTCGGTTACCTGCCGGCCTTCAAGCGGGTGCGCAAGTTCCCCACCAACCAGCGCTTCGAGCCGCTGGTGCCGGGCAGCAACCTCTACCTGTCGGACGCCTGGGCGGCCGGCGACCCGATGCTGACCTGGGGCAACTACAAGATCGTCGGGCGCGGCCCCTTCCTCGGCGCCGTGTCGCAGACGTGGTACGGCGACCACCCCAACTGGGAGCGCCCGGTGCATGGCGGCCCGAAGGGGATCACCTTCTTCGAGACCAACATGGAGTTCTGCCCCGACGTCGCCGTGTTCGAAGCCGAGCCGACGGGTTATCCGCGCGCGCCGGTGGGCAAGAAGCGGGTGTGGATCGACATGCGCAACATGATGTATGTGGCCTACATCACCTTCGACCGCCGCGGCGAGATCTACAAGTCCTTCGAGCCGCAGTACAGCCTGTACGAGAAGGGCGACAAGAAGAAGATGGACGGCAAGAACATCGACTGGTCGTGGACGGCGGTGATGTCCCACAACATCCAGGACGGCCGCATGACTCGCTTCCTTCAAGTCAAGAACATCGCCGGTGGCTTTAACTCGGGCTACAACAACAACGACGGCCTGTATGAAAAGTTCCTGACCGAGCAGGCGCTGCAGCGCCTCGGGACCTGAGCATGCCGACCGGGTCGAAACGCGGGGGGGGCGTGGCGGCAGCGGTCGCACAACGCGGGCTGACCAGCGCGAAAGCGCTGGTTGCCGCGTTGCTGGCTTTCGGGGCAATCGCTGGCCCGGTCATGGCGGTGGGCGCCGAATCAAAGGCGGTGGCCGCCTCGGCGGCCGCCACCGACGGCGGCGGTGTCAAGCAACTGCGTCGCGGCACCGCGCACGACGCGCTGTATGACATCGCCTTCGACGGCCAGCGCGGCATCGCGGTGGGCGCGCTGGGGGCGGTGCTCACCACGTCCGACGGCGGTGCCAGTTGGGAGTCGCAGCCGGCCCCGGTCCACAACCTGGCGCTGCTGTCGGTGGCGATCAAGGGCGACAAGTGCATTGCCGTGGGGCAGACGGGCATCGTCTTCACGGCCGACGACTGCAAGACGTGGAAGGCCTCGCCGTCGGTCACCAAGTCGCGGCTGCTGGCGGTCGGCGTCAACGCCCAGGGCCTCGCTTACGCGGTGGGGGGCTTCGGCACCATCCTGCGCTCCACCGATTGGGGCAAGACGTGGGTGCCGCAAGTCGTCGACTGGAAAGGCTTCACCGAGGGCGGGGCAGAGCCGCATCTGTACGACGTCCATGTGGCCGAGGACGGCACGCCCACCATCGTGGGCGAGTTCGAGCTGATTCTTCGCGCCACCAATGGGGGCAGCCAGTGGAAAGCGCTGCACAAGGGCGAACGTTCCCTGTTTGGCTTGACGGTGTTGGGCGACGGGCGTGCCTTTGCCGTAGGGCAAAGCGGCGGTGTGCTGGCCAGCAGCGACGGCGGGGCGACCTGGCGCTCGCTGAGTTCGGGCAGCGGAGCGATCCTGACCGGTGTTTACGCCACGCCGACGGGTCAGTTATTGGTCAGCGGAAGCAACACCGCTCTGCTCAGCAAGGACGACGGCGTGTCGTGGACGCGTGTGTCGTCCAAGTTCATTGCCAATGGCTGGCTTCAGGCCTTGGCGGCCGGTGCGGGGGCTGGAGGGAAGCCACGGCTCCTGGGCGTCGGTTCCGGGGGCTCGATTTTGGAAATCGATCTGTAAACCACAACGAGGAGACAAGACTGTGATGAATATGCATAGAAAAGCCGCCCAGCGGTGCGCGATCTCGGCTGCGGTACTGGCCGCGCTGGTGGGGCCGACGCAAGCGGCGGAGTGGGATATCACTGGCCAGATCCGGCAGGAGCTCGCGGTGAAGACCACTAACGACCAGAACCCGGCCAACCAGGGATCTAGCTTTGGTAATGCGGGCAAGCCCGTGGCGTTTGGGGGCATCGACGTTGGAGCACCTTCTGCTTATATAAATCGCAATGGAGCCGCTCCCGGCACTTGCGGAGTTTTCGGTACTGCAACCGGTTGCACGCTTCAACATCCGACTGCCGATACTCGAAAGATCGATATTAATTGGTTCGCCACTCGTCTGGATCTGAACCTCGATGGCAAGCTCGATGAAACATTGAAGGTCACCGTCAAGTTGCGTGGCATCTTTGACGAAACCAAGGATGTTGAGAAGAATTCCCATGGTTATACCGTGTTGAATTCAGGGGCTCCTTTAAACCCGACCTACCAATCCACCGCGGGCAACATCGAGGCGGGCAGCAGCTTCCGCCAGAAGTTCGGTGGTACTGCCGGCGGCCCGTTCGCCTACGGCAACGACCGGATGTTGATCGACCTGCCCGCGGCTTACGTCGACTACAACAACGGCCCGCTGTGGATCCGCGCGGGCAACCAACAGATCGCCTGGGGCGAGGCACTGTTTTTCCGCGTGGCCGACCAGGTCAACGGTCTGGACCTGCGCGGTCATTTGTTCGGCGTGGCGGCGGAAGAGTATTCCGACACGCGGCGCTCGTCGCTCGGCTTGCGCGTGAACTACCGCGTCAACGAGAAGACGGACATCGACACCTTCGCGCAGCAATTTGCACCGACCCTCCTGCAGCAGGGCGAAACGCCCTATTACCTGATCCCGGACGCCTTCACGATCGACGAGGCACCGGGCTACAAGGAAGCCAAGAAGAAGTGGAATCTCGGCTTCCGCCTCAAGGGTGAGGCGGGCGGCTTCGGCTACCAGGCCTTTGCGATCAGTCGCGTCAATCCGGATGGCGTGTACAAATGGTCCATCGCGAAGGACACGGGCAGTGACAACGGTGCTTACCCCGGATCGGCTGCAACCAACACCAACACCGGTGTCTGGAGCTTCAGCGACTGGGCCCGGGGCGCGGCTTACTCACGTCTGAACGCGATCCAGGGTGTGGGCACATTCGCGAGTGCCGTTTTCCCGGCTATCAACCCCACAACTGGTTTGTTGGAAGATGGTGCGACAAGGTCCGCCAATCTCGGTATCGATGGAGTTGCTGGCGGATGCGGCGCGACAGGTGGGGGCCTCAACTGGCAAGTCAACAACACCGCTACCGCGAAATGCGTCGTTGACACCTTCACCGGTTTCGGCCCTGTTCGCGGCTGGCTGGGCCGCGAGTACAGACGCGAGACCGTGCTGGGTGGCGGAATCAACCGCGTCTTCGAAGGTACGCCGGACTCCCTCCTCGATCAACTCATCGGTCGCTTCGAGTTCTCGTACACGCCCAACAAGAGGTTCACCAACCCCACCCTGGGCGACTATATAAAGCAAAACGAATACCAATTCGCCTTCATCGCGGAGAAGTACCACAAGTTCGTCAGCAGCGTCCCGGCGACCTATTTCGTGTTGCAGTGGTTGCACAAGCAAAGGAGCGACCTCTTTGGTCGTCACCTGGACGGTTATGACCAGCGCACAGTGAATGACTACTTGGCCGGCAGGGACATCGGCACCAGCAGTCTTTCGCCCAGGGGCAAGAAAGGTGGCTTCAACGCCTACGCGCTTGCGCTGCAGCAACCATCGCCCACACTGGAATACCGCTTTGACTTCGCCGTCCTCACCGATTTTGAAGGCGGCTGGTACATGCAGCCAGGCGTGAAGTGGAAGCCGTCCAAGAACATTCAGGCCGACATTTATCTGAACGCGGTGTACTCGCAGCACAAGGGCGAGGCCAGGGACTTCGTCGACGGCCTGCAGCACAACAACGAAGTGTTCGCTCGCATTGCCTACCTGTTCTGAGCTGAACCGACCGCCACCGCGGCGGCCGGTGTGTGATGTCTGAATGCACCGGCCGCTGACGCAGCCGGTGCTTTTTTCCTTGTCTCGCCGCTTGCGCATTGGACGCGAAACGATCCTGCAGTCATGGCCCACCTTCGACGTTTTGATCGTGACTTCAGCCGGCGGGCCTTCCTCGGCTTGACGGGCCAGGGGTTGCTGCGTGCCGGCGTGTTCGGCTCGGCGTGGTCGGCGTTCCTGCGTACCGGCTCGGTGGCTGCGGCCTACCCGGACGAGTTGCTGTCCATCGAGGTCTACACCAAGGGTCGGCTCAAGCCCGGCGACGTGATCGACAGCGGCAACGTCGAGTGGGTCAAGGACCTGCTCGACCCGGTGCGCCGCCAGCAGATCGCGACCATGGGGCGCAAGCTCGTGCTGGCGCCCACCACCACCGACCTCACGCGCCTGAACCCCTTGGCGTATATCGAGGCGACCGCGCGCAACGCGGGCAAGGCGCGTTTCGATGCCACCGGCAACATCGTCACGACCGATGGCAAGCAGTGGATCGGTGGCAATCCGTTTCCAGAGCCTTCGTCGCCGCTGGAAGTGTTTGCTGCGCACACGCTGAGCTGGGGCCGCCACGATGTGTCGGTCTACGCCAGCAAGGAGTACGACCTCGACCCGAGCGGCAATCTGCAGTACCAGTACGCGTCGGTCTGGGCCGAGATGGCCGCGGCCGGCCGCACCGTGGTCGAGCCCAAGCCCTACTGGCTGGGCGAGCCCGACAAGCTGCGCTATCAATCGATCCTGTTCACCGAGCCGACCGACGTGCGCGGCACGATCTACCTCAACGTCTGGCCCTATGACCAGAACCAGTTTCCGCATCTCTACGGCTACCTGCCGGCCTTCAAGCGCGTGCGCCGCTTCCCGACCAACCAGCGCTTCGAGCCGCTGGTGCCCGGTGCCGAGCTCTATCTCTCCGACGCCTGGGCGGCGGGGGATCCGTTCCTGACCTGGGGCAACTACAAGGTCGTCCACCGCGGGCCGCACCTGGCTGCCGTGACGGGCGGCTGGTCGTCGCAGCACCCCAACTGGGAACACACGACCCACGGCGGGCCCAAGGGCAACCTGTTCTGGGACCACGCGGTCGAACTGGTGCCCGAGGTGATCGTCATCGAGGCCGAGCCGGTGCGCTTTCCGCGCGCGCCGGTCGGGCGCAAGCATGTATGGTTCGACGCGCGCACGCTGCTGCCCTTCCAGATGGTGTCGTACGACCGACGCGGCGAGTTGTTTCGTCACTTCGACGCTTCATTCGCCAGCTACGACGATGGCAAGGGCCGCGTGATGGACGGCAAGCAGCCGTACTGGTCCTGGGCCACCGTGCATGCCTTCAATGCGCAAACCCGTCGCATGACGCGCATCGAGCAGGTCCGCGAGGTCGCGGGCGGCCACACGATGCGCGTCAACGACCCCACCGTCTACGACAAATACCTCACCGTGTCGGCCATGCAGCGTTTGGGCGGCTGATACTTTTCCCACCACCACCACCACACAAGAGAGACCCACCATGACACTCGATGCACAAGCCAAGGGCTTGCTGGACGCGCTGACCGCGCAAGGAATGAAGAGCTTTGAGCAAATGACGGTGCCGGAGTCGCGCGAGACCGCGCAGGCCTTCATCGGCCTGCAGGGCGATGCCGAAGCCGTTGGCGAGATTTCCGACGAAACGATCGCAGTGGCCGGCGGGAAAATCCCGGTGCGCATCTACCGCCCCACCGGTGCCGGGCCGCACCCGGTGATGATGTATTTTCACGGTGGGGGTTTCGTGTTCGGCGACCTCGGCATCGTCGACAAGGTGTGCCGTACCTGGTGCAACGCCGCGCAGGCGGCCATCGTCTCGGTGGGCTACCGCAAGGCCCCTGAGCACACCTTCCCGACCGCAGCGGAAGACTGCTACGCCGCCACGTCTTGGACGGTCGAAAACGCCAAGCGTCTCGGCCTGGACGGTCAGCGCATCGCGGTTTGTGGCGACAGCGCCGGTGGCAACCTGGCGACGGTGGTGGCAATGATGGCGCGCGACCGCAAGGGCCCGAAAATCGTCTACCAGATGTTGGTCTACCCGGTCACCGATGTCGGCGGCGACTACCCCTCGCGCACCGAGAACGGCGAGGGTTACATGCTCACGAGTGCTGCCATGAAGTGGTTCATAGGGCACTACCTGCCCAATCCGGGCGATGCCGAAAACGCCTATGCCTCGCCGATCCGCGGCAACCTGAAAGGCTTGCCGCCGGCGACTGTCGTCACCGCTGGCTTCGATCCACTGCGCGATGAAGGCGACGCCTACGCCAAGGCCTTGTCGAGCGCGGGTGTTGCGGTCGAGCACCTGCGCAACCCGTCGATGATTCACGGCTTTATGTGGGTCATGGGCGTGATCGGGCACGCTCGCGGTGTGTACGACCAGGCCGGCCAGCACCTGCGTCGGGCTTTCAGCGCCCGCACTGCCTGACGATGACGCGGTGCGGAGCTGCGCACGCAGAGCCGCACCGCCGTCAGCTCGGGTGGCCTTGCCAGTCGCGCCGCGCCGCCGTCGCGGCCGTACCCCGACTCACGCTCAGGAAACGAGCCGCAGCGTGCGTGCAGCGTTGATCGCCTGCACGCGGCTGTTCACGCCGAGCTTGGAGTAGATGTTCTTGAGGTGGAACTTGACGGTGTTCTCCGACACGTAGAGCCGCGCAGCGATCTCCTTGTTGGCCACGCCATTGGCCAGGAACTGAAGCAGTTCCTTCTCGCGTTCGGAGAGGGGATCCGCCAGGTGCGCTCGGCAGCGCGGCTGGCCGAGATCGGTGCCCGAGGCGGCCAGAAGCTGTTCGATGTAATCACGGCCGGGGTCGGTGGCGGGGGCGTCTTCGCGGGACCGCAGGATGTGCTGGTATTCCTCGCGAAGCATCTCGACGATCACGTGGCCCTCATCGAGAAAGCAGCGCACGTAGCGGCCCGGCCGCGCCAGCTGAAGCGCCTTGCGCAGGCTGCGGTGCGCGCTGTTCGGCGCGCCCTTGTGGTGGTGCAGTAGCGCCTCGAGCACATAGAGCTTGATGTCGCGGAACACGCGGCCGCTCTGGCGTGCGCGGTCGCTGGTGATCAGGCGCGAGGCTTGCGCGAACTCTTGCTGTGCGATGGCCAGCCGGATGCGCCCGAAGGCTTCGCCCTCCATGTCATCGACCAGGTGAATCCAGCGCGGGTCCATCGGGTGCAGCGCCGGTGCGATGCGCGCTGCCAGGGCCGCGGCGCGCTCGGTCTGCCCGGCGAGCACGGCCCGGCGTACGCGCTCCCAGTCGACCACCGAAATGAGCCGCTCGAAGTGGCTGTGATGCCCGATGCGCTCGAGCTCTTCGAGCACCTCCTGCGCCTCGGCTGGCCGGCCGCGCGAGTCGTGCATGCGCGAAATCGACAGGTAGGCCAGGGCGATGAAATCCAAGGTCACCGACTCCGAGATGCCGCGCTGGAACTGCGCACACAGTGGCTCCAGCGCCGTCAGGTCGTTGGCTTCATAGAGCGCCCAGATCTGGCCGGCCGCCAGCGCCGCGGCGGCGAAAGACTTGTCCAGCGGCGTCTGCTGCGCGCCCATGTCGGCGCGGTAGCGCTCGATCGCTTCATGCAGGTGGCCCTGCACCATCAAGCTGGCGCCGGTGATGGCGGTCGTGTAGCCCTCGACGAAGGAGCCGGCGCCACGGTCGATGTGAGCGCGGGCGAGCATCAGTGCCTTGCGCGCGCCTTCGAAGTCGCCGGCAACCACCTTGCCAGTGGCCAGCACATTGCAGGCGGCGCCGAGTTCAAAGGCGGGAAAGCCGCTGATCTCTTGCTGCAGCAGACCAAAGCGGTCGATGATGCGCAGCCCCGCGACCAGGTCGTCCTCGAACAGCAGGCAAGCCATGGCCCGGCACAGGTCGGGGTTGCTGGTCGTTGCGATGTCGCCGCAGCCGGCGTGGCGCGTCATCAGCTCCACCAGCGGGCGCAGCTTGGCGCGTCGGCGCAGGAACATGAGCGAGTAGGCCGCCTTGATGGCCAGGCTGGGCCGCTCGACCACGTGCTCGAAGGGCAGTTGGTTGTACCAGCGCTCCAGCGTGATCAGTTCGGCGTTGGGAATCAGGTGCGAGGACCAGTCGCACAAGGTGGCCGCGGCGAGGGCGAAGTTCTTGCAGGCGAGCGCGTGGTGGATCGCTTCTTCGGGCAGGTGGTGGTCGAGGTACCAGCGGGCCGCGCGTTCGTGAACGCTCAGCACCTCGTTCTGCGAGGTGCGCTGCAGGCTGTCGGCGAGAAAGCTCGAGAACAGGCCGTGGTACTTGAACCAGCGGTTGTTGGAGTCGAGCGCACGCACGAACAGGCCCGAGCGTTCCAGTTGCACGAGCAATTCCTGGGCGTCGTCGAAACCGGTCACCGCGGCGCACAGCGGAGCCGAGAGCTGACGCAGCAGCGAGGTCTTGAACAAGAATTCCTGGATGCGCGGCGATTGCAGCGTCACCACGTTGTCGGTCAGGTATTCGGCCAGCTCGCGCGGGCCGTGGTCATCAAGGTCGACCAACGAGGTGCGGACCTCCGGGCTCACCAGGGCGAGGCGGAACAGCTGCAGGCCGGCCGGCCAGCCTTCGGTGCGCCGGTAGATCGTGCCCACTTCTTCGGCGCTCACGCGCAGGTCCTTTGATTCGGCGAAGAACTGGGTCACTTCACCCGGCGTGAAGCGCAGGTCGTCGGCGCGCAGCACCGTTGCCATGCGATTGACCAGCAGCGTGGCCAGGCCGATCTCCGGCAGCGCCCGCGAGCCGATGAACACATGCACATGCGCCGGCAGTCGCGCGAGCAGGAAGCGAAAGAAACGCAGGATCGCGTCGTTCCTCAGCGCCTGGAACTCGTCGAGGAAGATCGAGGCAGGGGTGTCCATGCTGGAGAAGCCGTCGAGCACCCATCCGGCGAGATCGCGGGGCGCGTCACCGCTCCAGGCGTCGGAGGGCCGGCGATGTGCCGCGCGCCCGCGCATCAGGTCCATCAGCGCGCGCATGTGCAGCTCGAAGCGCCGCGGGTCGTTGTCGGCATCGTCGAGCGTCAGCCAGGCCGTGCGCCAGCCGCGCGCTTCATGGGCCGTCTTGATCTGCTGCAGCGTGGTCGATTTGCCGTGTCCTGCCGGGCCCTGAAGCACCGTGACGCGCAGGCTGTGGTCTTGCAGCACGCGGTCGAGGATGACGCGCCGGGGCACCGCGCCCGGATAGACAGGCGGCGCGAACAGTTTGTGGGTGCTGACCTCGGCCGGGGCAGCAGGGGAATCGATCGGCGACGGCTTGACCGCCTTGCGCGGCACGACGGTCAGAGAGGCAGGCATGCGGGGTTCCGGGGTGGGCGCTCATGCATTGCCGAGGGGCGTGATCGACACGACTTTCGGCGCCCAGGCACGCAGGTACGAGCGGAAATCACTCGCGATTGTTGGCCGCCGGGTGCGGCTGGCGTTAGCGGATTTCTACCAGTGCGGCGGTAACACACGACGGGCCGGCGACCCACCCGCGCGCGGTTTTCGTGGGGCGCCGACAACTACCCGTCCGGGTGGGAGTGCCGGACGGCGCTGCAGCGCCCAATCGGGGCATGCGAGCCTGCCGCTTCGTGCGCCGGCTGCCGCAAGGCGCTTGATCAGCCCCAGTGGCCTTGTCGCGCTCCCCCTACTCATGGAGATCGAGTGATGAAGATTTACAACGTTGCCATCCTTGGCACCGGCTTCGGCGGCCTCGGCATGGCCTTGCGGTTGCGGTCCGAAGGCGAGACCGATTTCCTGGTGCTGGAGAAGGCCGGCAATGTCGGCGGTACCTGGCGCGACAACACTTATCCGGGCGCGGCCTGCGACGTCAGGTCGCACCTCTACTGGTTCTCGTTCACCGAGCGGCCGGAGTGGAGCAAGTCCTACTGCGATCAGCCCGAGATCCTGCACAACATCGAACGGCTGGTCGAGCGCAGCGGCCTGAAGCCCTTCATCCGCTTCAACACCGAGGTGATCGACGCGCAATGGGACGAGACCGAGCTGGTGTGGCGCATCCGCACGACCGGTGATGAGACGATCCTTGCACGCAACTTCGTCGCCGCATGGGGTCAGCTCAATCGGCCCAGCTTTGCGGGCGTCGAAGGCCGGGCAAACTTCAAGGGCCCGCTGTTCCACTCGGCACGCTGGCAGCACGACGTCGATATCGCGGGCAAGCGCATCGCCTGCATCGGCAATGGGCCGAGCGCGGTGCAGCTCATTCCCGAACTGGCTCGCAAGGCCGAGCATCTGACGGTGTTCCAGCGTTCGCCGAACTACCTCGTGCCGCGGCTAGACCGCCCCTACACCGATGACGAACAGCGCATCTTCCATGCGGTGCCCGCCACGCGCGATGCCAACCGCCAGGCGATCTATGCGGATCACGAGAGCTGGTACGACGCCTTCATCATGGGCTCTTCCAAGGCGGCGGAGTTCACCGCGATGGCGCGCGCGCAGCTGGAATCGCAGGTGGCCGATCCGGTGCTGCGCGAGAAGCTCTGGCCCGACTACCCGATCGGCTGCAAGCGCATCGTCATCTGCGACGACTTCTACCCGGCGATCGTGCGGCCCAACGTGACCTTGGAGACCGAGCCCATCGCCGGCGTCGAAAGCAACGGCATCCGCACCAAGGACGGCCGGTTGCACGAGTTCGATGTGATCATCTTCAGCACCGGCTTCGAGACCCGCTCGATGCTGGGTGTGGCCGACATCAAGGGACGTGGCGGTAAATCCTTGCGCGAGGCATGGACGCCGGTGCCCGAGGCCTACCTGGGCATCACCGTCGCCGGCTTCCCCAACTTTCACATGCTCTACGGCCCCAACACCAACCTCGGCCACAACTCCATCATCCTGATGATGGAGTGCCAGATCGAGTACGTGCTCAAGGCATTGCGCGCCGCCAAGGAGCACGACGTGCAGGCGCTCGACGTGAAGGACTCGGTCATGACCGAGTACAACCGCCAGCTCCAGAAAGAATTTGAAGGCACGGCTTGGTCGGGTTCCTGCAGCAGTTGGTACAAGCACGATGGCCGCATCAGCAACAACTACTCGGGCAACGTCGAGCACTACAAGGCGCGCACGGGGGAGTTCAAGCTGTCGGACTACGAACTGATTCGCCAGGCCGAAGCCGAAAGCGCCTGACGCGGTCCGTGTGCTGCTCGGGCAGCAATGTCTGCGCGTCGGCCGGCGGGTAGCTCGCCGGCCGCATTTGCAGTGAGGTCAGCCACCGCCTGCGTGGCTGCCTGCAGGCTGGACCGGGCCTGCGCCCGGCTCAGCCTCTCCAGGCTCATCAGTAGCGGGTCGCCGGCAGCGCAGCAGCGGTCGATGGCTGCAGCTGGCCGCGGATTTCACCGCCCGGGTGGGCGGCGGTATGTACGTTCACGTAAAGCCGACCGGCCAACAGGTCGGCAACCTGGCTGGCGGTGAGCGTGGCCTCGCCCTCGATCGGGCTGGCCGCGCTCGTGAACGGCACCATCACACCTGCGTTTTGACCGGCCGGCGCAGGGCCGTGGATGTGTGCCGCGGTGGCCGGACCACTTAGCCCCGAGTAGGTGATCTTGTAGCGCAGCACGTTGCTGTCGCGCGTGAGGCTGCCGTCGAAACTGCCGGTGGCGGCGGAGGTGACCGGGGGCACTTCGGCGGCGCCGGAGAGCCGCGCGCTGATCGCGCCGCCGGTCACGGGAGCCGTGCTGCCGGCCGCGGTCGAGCTGCCGGCCGCGCCACCGCGCATGGGCATCATGTCGCCGCATGCAGCGAGCGCGATCGTTGAAATGGCGAGTGCGCCGAGAACGCGCCTGCGTTGGTGTGCCATGGGACTCTCCTGGAGGGGGTGGTTCGACAAGGGCCGACGGTGCGTCGCGGTGCGATGCCGGTCATCCACCGCCGGGTGTCGGCGAGCGTACGGCAGACGCGCCACGCCGGCAGCGCGCTGCCGCAAACCCCTGGTTGGCGATGCGAGCGAAGCCGCACGAAAGTGCCGCCGATCTCGTGCGAACTCAGTCTTCGCCGGGTCGCCTCAAGAGGGCTGGGCGCCCCCTTGGTGGGCAGCACCGCAGCTGCGTGGGGGTCGGGGTCATCTCAGAGCCCGCCGGGCACCAGAGGCGTTGAATCTTGTCTCGGCGGGCGGTGTGCCCGAGTGAGCTCGGAGGTTCTGCTCAAGCGATGCGGCTCAGTGCCCGCTCGAGTTGCTTGACGGTGCGCTCGATGTTGTGCAGCTTGTCCAGGCCGAACAGGCCGATGCGAAAACTGCGAAAGTCGGCCGGCTCGTCGCACTGCAAGGGCACGCCCGCGGCGATCTGCAGGCCTTGGGCGAGGAATTTCTTGCCCGACTGGAATTCAGCATCGTCGGTGTAGCTCACCACCACGCCCGGCGCCTCGAAACCGACCGCGGCCACGCTCGCAAAGCCCTTGTTTGAGAGCAAGGTGCGCACCCGCGCACCGAGCTCGACCTGTTCGGCGCAGACCTTGTCGAAGCCGTAGGCCTGCGTTTCCCGCATCACGTCGCGCACCCGTGCGAGCGTGTCGGTGGGCAAGGTGGCGTGGTAGGCGTGGCCGCCGGCCTCGTAGCTTTCCATGATCTGCAGCCAGCGGCGCAGGTCGCAGGCGAAGCTGGTGCTGGTGGTGGCTTCGATGCGTTCGCGCGCCAGCGCACCGAGCATCACGAAGGCACAGCAGGGCGGGCCACTCCAGCCCTTTTGCGGCGCGCTGATGAGCACATCGACGCCGCAGGCGGCCATGTCGACCCAGATGGTGCCGGAGGCGATGCAGTCGAGCACGAACAGGCCGCCCACGGCATGCACCGCGTCGGCCACGGCGCGCAGGTAGTCGTCGGGCAGGATCATGCCGGCCGAGGTTTCGACGTGCGGCGCGAAAACCATGTCGGGGCGCATGCGCGCGATCGCAGCCACCACCTCCTCGATCGGAGCCGGTGCGAACGGCGCGTGCCGTTCTTCGCCGGTGCGGCGCGCCTTCAGCACCAGTGACTCGGCCGGGATGCCGCCCATGTCGAAGATCTGCGTCCAGCGATAGCTGAACCAGCCGTTGCGGATCACGAGGCACTTCTTGCCGGTGGCGAACTGCCGGGCCACCGCTTCCATGCCGAAGCTGCCGCTGCCCGGCACCACCACCGCGGAGCGCGCGCCATAGACGTCTTTGAGCATGCCCGAGATGTCGCGCATGACACCTTGGAACTTCTGCGACATGTGGTTGAGCGAACGGTCGGTGTAGACGACCGAGTATTCGAGCAGGCCCTCGGGGTCGACGTCGGGTAGCAATCCGGGCATGGGCAATCCGTGAGTGGGACGAGCAACAAAACGTAGCACTTTACCCTGCTGCCAATGGCCCGCTGCCGGTGACGGACCGAACGATGGCTTGCCGCGCCGGGTCGCGCGCGCGGGGCATGAGCGAGGGCGCTTCGCATGCCCTTTGCCGTGAATTTGAAACACCTCGATGACGAGGCTTTCTCAACTTTCATGGGCCGCAGATGAAGACCCTTAAACACCTCATGCTCGGCCTGGCATCGGCCACGCTGCTCGCCGCCTGCGGTGGCGGCAACGACGACAGCTTCGACGACCGCGCCGACATCGCCGACCCGAAGCTGCGCTTCGTTCACGCCGCACCCGCCGCGCCGGCCTTCACGCTGGTTCGCAATGGCGCGCCCGCAAGCAACGCCACGGGCGCGGCCTACAAGTACGCCT
>NZ_JANMWL010000197.1:0-7882 GCF_031393925.1 Methylibium sp.
CTCAGCCGGGCGTGTCGGGCTCGCCGTGGCTGGACGGAGGCCGCGGTGGCGGCGTTGCGCCAGGGCGCGGCGGGATGACTGGCCCGGGCTGCCGCGGCGCCCGCATCGCAGGCTGGGGAGCGGGCCGGTGCGGCGGCGCGAAGGCCCGGCGCGGCCAGACCACGATGGCGCGATCTGGCTCGGCCGGCATGCGCGCCCGTGCCGCGTCGCGCTCGGCCTCGGCCCGCGCGGTGCGCTCGCGGGCAATGTCGAGATCGATGTCGCGTTCGCGCTGCTGCTCGAGCTGGCGTGCGATGCGCTCGGTGACGGCGTTCGATTCGATACGCGCGGCTTCGCGCCGCGCATCGCCCAGCGCCGGGTCTTCGGGGGTGAGCGTCCAGCTGCGCTCGATGCGCGCGCCTGCCAGCGGCCGATCAGTGAAAACAACGCGACCATCGGCCGTGCGCTGCTGAACGATTTGCCGGGCCGGCGGGGCGGCCGCTGACGGTTCGCCCCGCACTCCAGCGATGGATGCGGTTTCGCCGCGTGCGGGCAGCGCGGCGCTCAGCAGAGCGAGGACGAGCAAGGCAGGGCGCATGGCGATTGGAGGAGCGCACGCCGCGCCGGGTTCCGTGTGCGTGGCCGGGCGCGCATGTGCGCCCGGCCGGTGCGGCGCTGCACCGTGCGGGCGCGGCGTCTTGATCGAAGCCGCAGAAGCGGTCGCGGGCCGGGCTCAGGCCGGCGCCGTGAACACGGTGAGCACGCCGGTGTAGCCATACAGGTGACGGTGACCAATCTCGCCGGCCGCGAAGAAGCCGACCAGCGGCGGCGGCGTGCCGTCGGAGCCGCCGAGCGCGTGGCGCACCAGTTGCAGCTCGGCCGAGGGCGCACCGAAATGCGGGCCGCCGCGCCCGCTGCAGCTCACGTAGAGGGCGCCGACGATGCGCTTGCCGCCGTGCGACGCTGCCAGCGTGGCCGCGCTGGCCGGGCGCGCCGACCTGGTCGCGGCGAGTGCTGCGAGCGGCAGCTCGTCGGGCTCGAGCGTGCTGCGGATTTCGGCGCCGATGCGCATCAGGTCGCGCCGCGCGGCGTCGGTGTCGCGGCGGCAGAAGGCGAGTTCCTGGCCCATCTCGGCCACATCGGCGATGGCGATGCCGCGGCGTTGTGGGTCGATGCCGATCAGGTGGCGCACGCGCGTTTCGGTGCCGAAGCTGCCGCGCCGCGTGGACGGTGCGAACTCGGAGGACGGCGCCACCGTCGCGAACGCCGCGTTGAGCGCCGGTGCGCCGAACTCGGCCGCCTCTTCATGGTCGCTCAAGCCGACCAGGGCGCCGCGCAGCCGCGGCAGTGTGCCGCGCGGGTCGTGCTCGTCGATTTGCAGGTCGCGCAGCAGGCAGTCGAGCGCCGGCTCGCCGTCGAGCGCATAGACCACATTGCGCTCGGCCTCGGTGATGCGACGCACCGGCCCGACCGGCAGGCACCCCTGGGTGACGCGCGAGACGATCGCCACCTCGCGCGCGAAAGCCACGCCCGAGAGGCCGCCTTCGAACACGCCGCCCGTCGGCGCCGGGGCGCCGCTCGCGTCGGCCGCGATGGTGAGGGTGCGCCGGCGCGACGAGGCGAGGCCGCCGAACAGGTAGCCGCTGCTGACGCGCTCGCTCAACTCGCCGATCAGCTCAGCCAGCTCGGGCGTGGCCGGGTCGGCATGCACCAGCGCGGTGTACGCCTTGAATCCGCCCTGGCCGGCGAGCGGCCGCTGGCCCGAGAACACGCGGAACTGCTCGCGCGGCAGATTGGCCAGCATCACCGCCAGGCCCGGCTCGTCGAAGTATTCGACCGCGCCCGCGCACACCCCGACGCCCACCGCACCCACCCAGGCGGCGCCCGGGTAGCGCGCGCGCAACTCCGCCAGCAGCAGGTCGGCCGCGCCCGCGTGGTGGTCGCTGAGGTAGCACCAGCCCAGCGTCGGTGCGTCGCGCTCGACGTGCTGCTGGTCGAGTTGGGCCAGCACCTGGGCAAGCGCGCTGCGCCAATCGGCGGCGCTCGCGTGGGCGTGGACGAAGGGCTGCATGCCGGTGCAGGGTGCGGGGCCGCTCAGCGCTTGCGCGCGACGCCCGATTTCTTGGCAGCCGGACGCTGCCGCGTTTTCTTCGCTGCGGCGGCCGACCGCGTCACGGTTTCGCTGCCGGCCTCCGCGGCCGCCTTGCGCGCCGATGCCGTGCCGACCTTGATGGTCTGCCCGGCGGCGTCGAAGCCTTGCTTGACCAGGTCGCCGGCGAACTGCCTGGCCGATTCGGTCGCGGTGTCCTTCATCGCGTTGGCAGCCAGTTGCGTGAACTGCTTGGTGAGCGCGCCCCACCACTGCGTCGGGTCGACCACCCCGGCTGCGGGCTTGCGAGCCTCGGCCGGCGCGTCGGGCTCGGCCGGGGCGTCGTCGGCCTCGGTGCCGACGGCGTCAGCCTCGGGCAGCTTGATGCGCAGCGATTCGCGCAGGTCGGCGACCTGCACGTTCATGGTCTTGAGCGTGGACAGCGTCATGCGCTGCACCTCCAGCGCCTGGATCGTGGCGGCCAGCATGCGCGCGTTCTGTTCGAGCCAGAACTGCACCGTGCGCAACTCGCCGATGCGCTTTTCAATCTCTTCCGGGTCCAAGGTCGGCGCGACCCACTGGCCGATGCCGGGCAACACCGAACCGGCGTTCTTGACCAGGCCCTGCAGGAAGTCGAAACCGGGAACCATCTTGGCGAAATCGGGTGCGGCGGCGGTCATGGCGTCTCCAGCGGTTGGGGTGGTTGTGCGGGCATTGTGCGGCGGGCGGTCGAGCCTGTGCAGGGTGTCGGGCATCACGCTGCCTGCTGGCGTGGTTGTGCGCGAGACCCCCGCGGATCGGTCGTGCAAAAACGCGGGGCGCGCCGGGTGCAAGCTTCGTCTGCCGAGCCGCTCTCAGTGAGCAGGATTGGCTTGGATGCGCAGCACGCCGCTTTGCTGCTGCAAGCGCAGCCGGCCCAGCACGTCCATGCCGAGCAGCGGCTTGTCCCCGAGCGCGGGCAGCACCACCAGCTCGAGCCGCTCGACGCGCACGCCGCCTTCGAGCACCAGGTCGGCGCGTGCCAGGCGCCCGCGTACCAAGCCACCCGCGGTGTGGGTCTGCACGCTGCCAAAGGTCTCCAGCGCCAGTTGGTGCGCCAGCTCGGCCGAAATCGCGCTGCGCGTGGCGCCGGTGTCCACCAGGAAGTCGAGCGCGCGACCGTTGAGCGTGCCGGGCCAGTGGTAGTGGCCGTCGGCTGCGCGCTGGAGCTCTATCGCGTCGGCGTTGAAGGAAAAGCGCGCGCGCTGCTGGCGCGCCACGAGCGCGTTGAACGCCAGGAAGATCGCCAGCCCGACCAGCAGCCAGACGGTCGCGATCTTCAGCGTGCGGGGCAATTCGTTCAAGGGGAAACGATGATCGGCGGTTGATGGCTCACCCGCCCGGCGGTGCGGATGCCGCCGATGCCACCACCTGCTCGATCGCCCCGAACACGCTCTGTCCATCGGCGCCCAGCATCTCGATGCAGATGACGTCGCCGACCCTCATGAACTCGGTCACCGGCGCGCCGCCCTCGATGGTTTCGATCGCGCGCTGCTCGGCGATGCAGCTGTAGCCGTGGCTCCAGTCCTTGTTGCTGACCGTGCCGCTGCCGATGATGCTGCCGGCGCGCACGTTGCGGGTCTTGGCCAGGTGGGCGATGAGCTGGCCGAAGTGGAAGCTCATCTCCGGGCCGGCCTCGCAGCGACCGACGGTCTTGCCGTTCCAGGCGGAGGTGAGCGTGAGGTACACGCGGCCGCCGCGCCAGGCGGCGCCCAGTTCGTCGGGCGTCACCGCCACCGGGCTGAAGGCGGTGGCGGGTTTGCTTTGCAGGAAGCCGAAGCCCTTGGCCAGCTCGGTGGGGATGAGGTGGCGCAGGCTCACGTCGTTGGCCAGCATCAGGAGGCGCACGCCGTCGATCGCGGCGTCCGGCGCGACGCCCATGGTCACGTCGCCGGTCACGACGGCGATCTCGCTCTCGAAGTCGATGCCCCAGCTTTCGCTCGCGCAGACGATGGGCTCGCGCGGGCCGAGAAAGTCGTCGCTGCCGCCCTGGTACATGAGCGGGTCGGTGTAGAAGCTCTCGGGCATCTCGGCCTTGCGCGCCTTGCGCACCAGCTCGACGTGGTTGAGGTAGGCGGAGCCGTCGGCCCATTGGTAGGCGCGTGGCAGCGGCGCCATGCACGCGGCCGGATCGAAAGCGAACGCGTGGCGCGCCTTGCCGTGGTTGAGCGTTTCGCTCAGGTCCTGCAGTTGCGGCGAGAGGAAGTTCCAGTCGTCGAGCACCTGCTGCAATCGCGTGGCGATGCCGCTCGCATAATGGGCCGAAGCCAGGTCGCGCGAGACGACGACGAGCTGGCCGTCGCGCGAGCCGTCCCTGTAGGTGGCGAGTTTCATCGGTGGGCCCGGAGCGCAGTCAATCGAGGTCGCGATTGTAAATTTCAAGCCATTGATGACCGTTCTCGCGTCCGCTCCGCTTCGCCCCGCCACCGCAATGCCGGTCCGTGGCGGGCCATGCCGAGCCACCGTCCAACGGCCCCGAGCACGTCAGCCGGCCAGCGCCGAGTCGCGTTGAAGACGGATGTCGCAGTTTTCAAAGTCCACCTCAATGCCTTGCCTCCCGACCGGGAGTCCGCGCGAGCGGTGGATGCCGCTGCCGGTGCGCAGCGAGCTTCGATGAAGACACGCGGCGCGTGGGTGATCGCCGGGCTGGCGCTGCTGGTGACCGGCCTGCATGGCGGCATGATCGGGCGGCTGGGCCCACGGCCGATGCCGCCGGTTGCGCCGTCGACGGTGCTTGCGCCACGAGCGGTGCTGCTGGCAAGCACCGCGCCGGGCCTGCCACCGTCGCTGCCACCGATGGCCGAGCCCGCCACCGACGCGGCGCCGCTGCGGCTTGACGAAGCTGTTGCGCCTGCGGTTCAACCCACCGTGCCGCTCGAAGTGGGCGGTGCATCGCCGGCGCGAGTGACCGCGCCGCGACGCGTCAAGGTGAGGGCCGAGCCCCCCGCCGTGCCGGTGGTTGAGCCAGCGGCCGCCGTGGTTGAAGCGGCGCTCGAGCGACCGGCCGCCGCGGTTGAGGTTGAAGCAGCGCCAGAGCCCGCGCTGCCGGTTCGGGTTTCGATTTCTTTGATGCCCAACGCCGAGCACGCACAGGCCGCCGCCGCGGCGGCGCCCGTGCCGCTGGCTGCAACTTCGGGCACTGCGGGAGTTGCGGGCACTGCCGAAGCTACCGAAGCTGGCGCGCCGCCACCCCCGCCCTCGCCGCCAATGCCGACCTACCGCACGCGCATTCCGCCCGCCGCGCGCGTGCTCTACCGCATGAGCCGCAGCGGCCTCGTCGGCAGCGGCGAGCTCGATTGGCGGCCCGAAGGCAAGCAGGCCTACATGCTGCGGCTCGAAGGGCGGCTGCCGTTGATCGGCACCTTGCTCGTGCAGACCAGCCGCGGCGGCTTCGACGCCGCGGGGCTCGCACCCGAGCGCTACACCGACAGGCGCATTAGCCGCGGCGAGCAGGCGGCGAACTTCCAGCGTGACGCAGGCAAGGTCAGCTTCTCGGGGCCGAGCATCGAGCTGCCACTGGTGGCCGGCATGCAAGACCGCCTGAGCGTGATGCTGCAGCTCGCCGCGATCGTTAACGCCTGGAGCAAGCCGCCCGCCGTGGGCGAGCGCCTGCTCATTGCGGTGGTGGGCGCACGCGGCGACTCGCATGTGTGGTCGCTGCGTTTTGAAGGCCGCGAGCCGGTCGACCTGCCCGAGGGCAGCGTGGCGGCGCTGCGCTTCCTGCGCGAACCGGAAGGTCCCTACGACACGCGCGCCGAGTTCTGGCTCGATCCGGCGCACTCCTACCTGCCGGTGAGGGTCCGTCTGACAGACGGCAAGGGGGACGCTCTGGAACTCTTGCGAGACGCCAAAGTCCCATAGCCATCGAGCGCGCCGCGGCCTTGAAACCCAGTTCGGCAGCACCACCTCGTGTCAGGAACAGGAGTTCTTCATGCACATGGTCTACAACTCGGACAACTTCGCGGTCGTGCAGTTTGTCGTGGCCATCGACGGCGAGGAGCCGGTCGGTGACGACGTCGTGCAGCGCACGCGCGGTGGCTTCGAGATCGTCGACAAATTCGCGCGCAAGGAGCTCTTTCTCGAAGGCGAGATGGCCGAGCATTTCAAGCTCGGCGTGGAGGCGCTGATCCAGAGCGAGCCGGGCACCGACGAGATCGACGCCTTCCTGGCCGGCTACACCACGCTGGCGCACCAGCCGGTCGTGCTGCACTGAAAGCCGCGGGCGGCCGGTCGGGCAGGGCCAACTTTTAGCGCCCTCGCGTCAGCGGACTGTGCGTCGCTTCTGGCAGCGGCCTCGCGCCGTGGCATCGCTTTCTACAATCGCGCCATGAAGACGCTTGCCTACACCCGCGGCGCGCAGCTGCCCGAGCTGCTCGGCCAACGCATCCTGATCCTCGACGGCGCCATGGGCACCATGATCCAGCGCTACAAGCTGGGCGAGGCCGACTACCGCGGCGAGCGTTTCAAACACCACCCGAAGGACCTGAAGGGCAACAACGAGTTGTTGCAGTTCACTCGGCCCGATGTCATCACCGAAATCCACGAGGGCTACCTCGAGGCGGGCGCCGACCTGATCGAGACCAACACCTTCGGCGCCACCTCGATCGCCCAGGAAGACTACGCACTGGCCGCGGTGGCGCGCGAAATGAACGTGGCCGCGGCGCGGCTGGCCCGCGCGGCGTGCGACAAGTTCAGCACCGCCGACAAGCCGCGCTTCGTGGTCGGCGCCCTGGGCCCGACGCCGCGCACCGCCAGCATCAGCCCCGACGTCAACGACCCGGCGGTGCGCAACACCAGCTTCGACGCGCTGCGCGCGGCCTACTACGAGCAGGCCGAGGGCTTGCTCGAAGGCGGGGCGGACATCTTGCTCGTGGAAACCATCTTCGACACGCTCAATGCCAAGGCGGCGATCTTTGCCATCGACGAACTGTTCGAGGCCAGCGGCGAGCGCCTGCCGGTGATCATTTCCGGCACCGTTACCGACGCGTCGGGGCGCATCCTCAGCGGCCAGACCGTTAGCGCCTTCTGGCATTCGGTGCGCCATGCCAGGCCCATTGCGGTGGGCCTGAACTGCGCGCTCGGCGCGGCCTTGATGCGGCCTTACATCGAAGAGCTGGCCAAGGCTGCGCCCGACACATTCATTTCCTGCTACCCCAACGCCGGCCTGCCCAACCCGATGAGCGAGACCGGCTTCGACGAAACGCCCGACATCACCGGCGGCCTGATCGAAGGCTTTGCGCAGGCGGGCTTTCTCAACATCGCGGGCGGCTGCTGCGGCACCACGCCGGAACACATTGCCGAGATCGCCAAGCGCGTGAGCGCCTACCGGCCGCGCGCGCGCAACGAGCGCTGGCTGAGCGGGCTGCCTGCCTGATACGAATTCGCTCTCCATCGAACTAGACCTGCGGTGCGCAGAGGCGTTCGTGAATCAGCGGCTGGTGTTGGGTCGGTTTGGGAGGTTCGCGGGGCACCGCCTGCCGCGAGCCTCCAAGCGTGGGTGTGCGCAACTCAGAGCACCGCCGTGTTTGCAAACGCGCGTCCCTGCCCGGACGCGCCTTTGCCGCGCCCCACCGAACCTCTTGCCCTTGCCCGCGAGCAAGCCGCAAGCCGCAAGCCGCAAGCCGAAGGCCGAAGGCCGAAAGTTGCCGACGATCCGGTTGCAGACCGCCCGTCGCATACGAAATGAAAGCGCATCGCATGACCGGCCTGCGGCCTGCGCTCACAACGCCAGCGCCACGGCCTGGCCTGCCAGCACTCCGCGCGTGAACGCCTCCT
>NZ_JANMWL010000209.1:0-4157 GCF_031393925.1 Methylibium sp.
GCTCATCACGAAGACGATCTTTTCCAGCCAACGCCGTTTGGTGAGCAGCGCGATCGCGGCCATCGCGATGGCAATCTGCAACGCGGTGGTGGCCTGGGCCCACCGATGATGCTGGTGCATTTGCGCTTCGCTCTTCTCGTCGAATTCGGTCGATTGCTTCTCGGCCTTCTCGGCCGCCAGCTTGATCGCGGCCTTTTCGGACGCGTAGCGTTTGGCTTCGCCCTCGAAGAACGGTTTGCGCGCGTCATCGACCAGCTGCAGGCCGAGTTCGCTTAGATTTTGCTTGTTGCTCTTGGCTTGATAAAAGCTCCATTGATTCGACGCTTCGGTCTTCTTGATCGCCGCGTCGTTCTTGAACAGTCCGGCATCGGCCTGGGTGGCTCCAGCCATGTACGAGAACATCGCACCGACCGTTGCAAGGATCGCCGTCATCACAGCCAGTTGCCCCGCCATGCCCTTCGGCTCGTGCTCTGCCGCTTCGTCCATCCGGTCCTCGTGGGCCCCACGCACTTCGAATTCTTCAGACATTTTCGGCTCCAGTTGTAGGGGGACTTTGACATGGTGCGGCAGTCAAACCCACTGCCGGCCCGTCCGTTAAAAGCACAGACCCGGCAACGTCGGGTCCGCTCGAGGGAATCGGAGCCGACGCGGCTCTCGCCTGAATTGAATCTCACATGAACAAGACAAAGCGCTTAATCGTTGCCGCGCTGTTCAGTACGGTGGCAGCAGTCTCTTTCGCTCAGACCAAGACGACGCTGAAGCCGGCTGCCCACGCTTCACCTTCGGTCGCCCGCAGCCACTCCGGCTCGAGCGGGCTCCACCTCGACGCATCCTACGAAGAAGCATCGCACGACACACCCTGCCAAGAAGAAGCACCGCGCTGCGACCGCCGCCCCGGCTGCGAAATAACGGATGTCGTGCGGCGCTTCAAGCAGATGCCGGCGTCGATGCTGATGCAAGCGCACCTCGACGACTTCGGCTCGGCACTGCGGACGCGGCTTCAAGCCGGCGTGGGTGGCTTCCCGAAACGCGGCAGTGGAAAAGAAAATGGACACCGCACGGGTGCCAATTTCTTGTCTTGGCTCCCCGCGTGGGTCGATGTTGGGAACTGGAGCGCGGCGATCAGGGTTGCCTGATGGGCCCTGTCGATCAGCAGTGGCCGTCGAAACCGGGATTGCATGACCCGGCGGGCCGATCGGTGTCCCCGCTCAGGTCGTTTCGGGCCGCGCTCGCAGGCGCCCGAGCACGCGCTTGCGGAATTGTCGGGCCGGGCTGTAGCGCCCCGGCACCGGGGCGGGCAGCAGGCTGCTCCACGGCCTGCCGCCGACCAGGTGGCGATCGAGCATGCGGTGGATCAGCCGCAGCTGCAGGGGCCCGTCCATCGTCGGCTCGGTCGCCAGGCGCTCGAGCACCCCCAGCGGCGGCGCCGCGATGCCGAAGCGCGGCAGGTAGCCGGCCAGCGCGCAAAGCGATGCCCGCGCCATGGGGTTGTCGATCCATTGCACCATCGCTGTCCAGTCGAGCGTGGATCCGCAGGCGCGCAGCAGGTAGATGGCGTCGAACATCGAGGCGATGTAGCTCGGGTGGATCACTAGCGACAGGTCGTTGAAGAACGAGGCCGCGATGTAGGTGAGCTGCATCTCCGGCACGAGGCGCCGCACCGGCTGCCCGTGATAGTGCGAGGCGCACGAACGGCGCGACACGCCGGCCCGGCTGAAGAGCGAGCCTTCGCACCACTCGGTGTGATCGTCGAACAGGCTCGTGTGGAGCTCGATGACGGTGCGCCGACGCGCGTGCACCAGCGGCGCACCGTGGTGATGGCCTTCGATGCTCGGGTAGTCGAGCTGGTTGAAGCCGCGCGCCATCAAGGCGGCTTCGACGTGCGCGTAGTCGTCAGGCGCGATCAGCACGTCGATGTCCGACATGCGCCTCAAGTGCTCTGACGGATAGAACTGCTCGCCGACCGAGATGCCCTTGAGCAGGGTCACGGGCGCCTGCACGTCTTCGCAGACCTCGATGATCTCGAGCATGCAATCGACGCGATTGCCGTGCTCGATGCGCGCGGTGAGATCGGCGCTCAGGAGCTGTTCGCGCCATGCCGCAGGCAGTACGGTCGTGCCGTCCTGCACCGCGCGGTGCAGCAGCGGGCCCATGCCGGCCTCGAGCAGCCAGCGAAACTGCGCCTCGTCGTGGCCTTCGGACCGCCACGCGAACCGGCGGCCGGCTTGGCACAGCGCCTCGCTTGTCGCGGCATGGGCAAGCAACTGCCCGACCAGCGGCAGGTCCGCGCGTGGCCGAGCCGGAGCTTGCTCCTGATATCCTTTTGCCGCCGTCACAGACCTTGTCCCGCCACCTCCGGTGATCCGCCATGAGCATAACCATTCGCCGCGACGATTCGCTCATGGTCAGAGAGGTCGACGGCGAGCTTGTCGTGCTCGACACGAGCTCGAACCTGGTTCACCAGTTCAACCGCACCGCCGCATTGATCTGGCGGCTGTGCGCTGCCGCGAGCCCGCCCGAAGCCATGGCCGATGCTCTGGTGGAAGCGTTCGACGTCGAACGGCAGACCGCCCTGCGCGACGTGGCAGAAACCATGGCCAAGTTGCGGTCTCTAAATCTCCTTGCAGATGCGTCGTGAACGTATACGCTTCGAGCACTTGGCCGAGACATTTCGGCCAGCGCAGCGCAGGAGTAAACCGATGACGCAAACCAAGCCAACTGAAGGCGTATCGCGGCGCGTTTTCGTGAAGCGGGCCGCCTATGTTCCGCCAGCCATCATGACGCTCATGGCGGCGCCGGCCTTCGCCAAATCCGGCTCCGAGAAGCACAAGTTCGAGGAGAAGAAGGAGTAGGCCGGGCGTTCGCCGGGATGCCTGCGCTGGGTCAACCGGCGCCGCCCCTGCAGATCCTGTGCTTCCTGATCATCGGCCGGCACGTCGAGGTGACGTGCGGGGACGATGAGATCGCGGGCGTGATGCTCGCCAACTTTGCGGCCACGGCAGCGACGCGGCTTGAGGGCACCCCCGACCTTCGCTACGCCGTATCCGCCAATGAAGCGCCATGCAGCGGGTACTCGATCGAGCGTTCGGGACACGGCATCGTCATCGACGCTCGTCGCATCGACGATCTGCTCTTCCACTTCGAGAAAGACCTTGTGGTCGCCTTGCAGGAACTGCGGCCCGAGCTCCTCTTCCTGCATGCCGCGGCGCTCGAGCACGGCGGCAGGGCCATTCTCCTCGTCGGTGCATCCGGCCACGGCAAATCGACGACGGCCTGGGGGCTGCTGCATCACGGCTTCGGCTACCTGAGCGACGAGCTTGCCCCGGTCGAACTCGACGCGTTGCTCGTCCACCCGTATCCGCACGCACTGAGCCTGAAGGAAAGGCCGCCCGCGGCGTTTGCCCTGCCTGCAGGCGAAGCCCTCGACCTCGGCCGCACGCTCCATGTGCCGGTCGCTGCGCTGCCGGCCGGTGCAGGAGAACGGGCCGTGTCGGCGTGCCCACTCGGCGCGGTGCTCTTCGTGCGCTTCCGTGCGGATCGTCCGGCCCCCGTGTTGCGTGCGATCGGCCGCGCCGAAGCCGCCGTGCGGCTCTACGTCTGCACGCTCAATGCGCTGGCTCACCCAGGCAAGGGCCTAGACGCCGTGCTGCGGATCGCCGAGCGCGTGCCATGTTTTGCGCTCGATGCCGCGGAGCTGAACGCGACCTGCGAGCTGGTCAGCCGATTTGCAGCTGCCGGCGCCGATGCCGCCCCGGACGGTTGCCCCTAGCCCGGATATTTCACCAGTGCGTTGTTGAGGCGGCGAGGACAGCCGAGGTGGCGTTGGGCGGCGGGTTTTGGCGCTGAGGGATGTACTGGATAAGGTCGAGGCCGATTTTGGACGGACCATCCCCTTACCCCCGCTGTTTGTGAGCGTGCCGGGGACAGCACTGGATGGGTTTCAAGGGGCCAGCGCGCGTGCGGCGGTGATGAAGACGTGCTTCATCGGATGGGCCGATGCCAACAGCACGCGCACGCGGCGGGTGTTGCGCAGAACAGCCGCGCCGATCTTGAGCAGCTTGGTGCGGATCGTGGCGGTGCAGGCCTGTGCAAGCTCGGTGCCCTTCAGGGCCAGTCGGCGCAGGTTGATCATCAAGGTGTAGGCCAGCGCGGCCAGC
>NZ_JANMWL010000213.1:0-2173 GCF_031393925.1 Methylibium sp.
AGGCGCACGTAGGCGCTCGGCATGGTGATGCGCGCCACCGCGATGGTGCGCACGAACTCGAACGGGTCGAGCTTGTCGGTGCCGGCCATCGGCGTGCCTTCGACCTGCACCAACTCGTTGATCGGCACCGACTCGGGATGCGGGTCGAGGTTGGCCAACTGCGCCACCAGGCCGGCGCGCTCGCGGCGCGACTCACCCATGCCGACGATGCCGCCGCAGCACACGCTCATGCCGGCCTCGCGCACATGGGCCAGGGTTTGCAGCCGGTCTTCATAGACCCGCGTGCTGATAACGCGGCCGTAGGCCTCTGGCGCGGTGTCGAGGTTGTGGTTGTAGTAGTCGACGCCGGCCTCCTTGAGCGTGGCGGCCTGGGGCTTGGTCAACATGCCCAGCGTGCAGCAGGCCTCGAGGCCGAGCGACTTGACCTCGCGCACCAGCGCGGCGACCTTCTCGATGTCGCGGTCCTTGGGTTCGCGCCAGGCAGCGCCCATGCAAAAGCGCGTAGCGCCGGCCTTGACCGCGGCCTCGGCGGCGGCGCGCACGGCGGCCGGCTCCATCAGCTTGTCGGCTTCGACGCCGGTGTCGTAGTGAACCGACTGCGGGCAGTAGGCGCAGTCCTCCGGGCAGCCGCCGGTCTTGATCGACAGCAGGGTCGAGCGCTGCACCGCGTTGGCATCGAAGTGCTCGCGGTGGACCTGCTGGGCGCGGAACAACAAGTCGTTGAAGGGCAGCTCGAACAGCGCCAAGGTCGCCTCGACGCTCCAGCGCGCCTTGGTCGCGTGCAAGGTGGCGGGTTGCGGGCGGACGAGGTGGACGGGGTGGGTTGCGGTCATGGCGGGCATTGTCCGCGAAAGAAAGGGGCCGTCTGCGCAGAAGTGCGAGGCTTACTTAACCCGTCGCCCCTTTGGAGAGCGGGTTGAGGTGAGGGTTGTCGCGAGAGCGCTGTCTTCGCTCATCCGGCCGGCCCTCACCCCGGCCCACTCCCAACGGGAGAGGGAGTGACGCCAGAGGGAGAGAGAGCGATGCCCTCACTCCCTCGCTCTCCAAGGGAGCGAGGGGGTGAAACCAGCCAATCGAGCGCGCCCTGACCGGCCGCGCGCCCGGTTGCGAAGCAGGCGTTGAGCAGATAGCCGCCCGTGGGCGCCTCCCAGTCGAGCATTTCGCCGGCGCAGAACACGCCCGGCAGTGCGCGCAGCATCAAGCGGTGGTCGAGCGCCTCCAAGCGCACGCCTCCGGCGCTGCTGATGGCCTCGTCGATCGGTCGCGGCGCGACCAGCCGCAAGGGCAAGGCCTTGAGTGCGGCGGCCAGGCGGGTCGCGTCGTGGACGGCGTCCTTGCCCAGCACTTCGTAGAGCAGCGCCGCCTTCACGCCGTCGATACCGAGGCTGCTCTTGAGGTGCTTGGCCAGGGAGCGGGCACCGCGGTCTCGCAGCACCGCCTCAGTGACGAATTCGGACGTGCGATCCGGCACCAGGTCGAGCGTGGGCGTCGCGTCGCCGTGGCGCTCGATCTCGTCGCGCAGCAGCGCCGAGGCGGCATAGACCAGGCTGCCTTCGATGCCGGTGGCGGTGACGACGAACTCGCCCTGGCGGTGAAACCGGGCGCCCTCACGCGCCTGGAAATCGAGCACCACCGGCTTGATCGGTGCGCCCGCGAAACGCTCGCAGAGGTGTTCGCTCCAGCCCGGCGGCCGGCCGGCCAGGCCCACGTCGTAGCCACAGTTCGACGGCCTGAGCGGCGCCAGCTCGACGCCGCGCTCGGCCAGCAGCGGCCACCATGCACCGTCGGAGCCGAGCCGCGCCCAGCTGGCGCCGCCGAGCGCGAGCAAGGTCGCGCGCGGGCGCAGCCGCATCTCGCCGAGCGGCGTGGCAAAGCGCAACGCGCCGTCTTCGGCCCAGCCGAGCCAGCGGTGGCGGCTGTGCAGCGCCACACCCTGGGCGCGCAGCCGGTGCAGCCAGGCGCGCAGCAGCGGTGCGGCCTTCAGGTCGTGCGGGAACACGCGTCCCGAGCTGCCGACAAAGGTGGCGATGCCCAGGCCCTCGGCCCAGCGGCGCAGCGCGGCCGCGTCGAAGGCTTCGAGCAGCGGCAGGAGCGCGCCGCGCCGTGCGCCGTAGCGCGTCATGAAGGACTCGAAGGCTTCGCCGTGGGTCAGATTCAGGCCACCCTTGCCGGC
>NZ_JANMWL010000222.1:0-11769 GCF_031393925.1 Methylibium sp.
ACGACCGCAATGCCAGCGGTGGCCGCGTCGGCGCGCAGCGCCTGCAGCACCTGATGGCCGTCCATGTCGGGCAGGTTCATGTCGAGCAGCACGAGGTCGGGCGCGAGTTCACGCGCCACGCGAAGGCCTTCGCCACCCGAGGTCGCCACGGTGAGATGCAGCCCGGGGAATGCCGCGCAGAACTGCTGCATGAGAAGGGCATTGATCGGTTCGTCCTCGATGTAGAGCACGGTGCCGGCCAGCCGCGGCCGCGTTGGTGCCGCGTCGAGTTCGTCGAAGGCAGTCTCACCGGTGGGCTGCGCCGCTTCGCTTGATGTGCGCAGTCGCAGCGTGAACACCGAGCCCTCGCCGAGCTGCGAGCCCACGTCGATGCGCCCACCCATGGCGTGCGCCAGACGTTGGCTGATCGCGAGGCCCAGGCCGGTGCCTTCCTTGCGCACGCCCTTGTTGATCAGGCGCGTGAAAGGCTGAAAGAGGCTGGGCAGGCGGTCCGCCGGGATGCCCGGGCCGTGGTCAAGCACCGCCACGATGACCCACTCGGGATCGTCGTCCATGCCCACCTCGATCTCGACCATGGAGCCGGCCGAAGAGAACTTGATCGCGTTGCCGATCAGGTTGAACAGCACCTGCTTGAGCGCTCGCAGATCGGCGCTCACCGCCGGCAGTGACGCGGCCAAGACCGTGGAGAGCGACACCTGCTGCAGTTGGGCATGCGGCGCCATGAGCGCGACGCAGCGCTCCACCAGCGGTGCGATGCGCAGCGGACGCAGGCCTCCGTCGAAGCCCTTGGCCTCGAGGCTGGCCAGGTCGAGCATGTCGTTGATGAGCGACAGCAGGTGCTTGCCGGCACGCTGGATCTGCATGGCCGAGGTGACGGCGCTGGCCGGCGCGTCGTCGCCGCGGTTGCGCTCGATCAGTTGCGCAAACCCCAGGATGGCATTGAGCGGCGTGCGCAGCTCATGGCTCACGCGCGACATGATTTCGCTGCGCAGCGCGGCCGCGCGGTTGGCGGCGTCACGTTCACGCGCCAGCGCCTGGACACGCTGCGCCTCGTGCATCTGTTGCGTGACGTCGGTGATGACGCCGTGCCAGAGCGCGCTGCCGTCGTCGAGCCTCTCGGGCTTCGATCGGCCCGACAGCATGCGCTCGCCGCGCACCGGCAGCACCACGCGAAACGTCTGCTGCCACACCGTCATGTCCGATGCAGATTGGGCGATCGCCGCCAGCACGCGGGGCGTGTCCTCGGGGTGAACGCGATCGATGACGCCCGAGGCGTCGCGCACCACGTCCTCGGGATCGAACTCGAAGATTTCGCGGATGCGCTCGCTGGCATAGGGCAGCTCGATGCGGCCGTCGGCATGCATCCGAAACTGAAACAACAGGTCCGGGATCTGCCCCGCCAGCTTGTGCAGCACGCTGGCCGCCGCCTGGCGCTCGCGCTGGCCGAGCACCGCGCTGGAGACATTGCGCGCGGTACCGCGATAGCCGCACCAGCGGTCGGATTCATAGCGACACACCGCCGAATGCGACACGTAGAGGCGCCCGCGCGGCGTGTCGCACAGCGTGATCACGCGTTCGAACGGACCCCGCCGCTGCAGCAGCTGCTGCAAGCTCTGTGGCGGCACCACCGGTTCGCCGGCGGCGTCGAGGATGCGCTCGTCGTCCATGGTCTGCCCGAGCACCCAGGGCGCGGATGCGCCGGCGCGACTCTGATCGGCCGATGACAGCCAGGCGAGCCGGCCGGACTCGTCCGTCTCCCACAGCCAGTCGCCCGAGGCCATCGCGAAGTCGGCCAGGCGCTGTTGCTGCAAGGACAGCGCGGCGCGGTTGCCCACGCGCCGCAAGGCATCGGCCAGCGCCGCGGTCAGGCGGCCCAGCGCATTGACCCAGCCGGTGAGCGCTTCGCTCATGCGCGCCTCGCCGTCGCGACAAGCGCCGTGCCGCTCACGCCGCGCTGCCACCGTAAATGCCGGTATCTCGCATCGACGGCTCCGCGGTGAGTCGCTAGAGTGCGTGCATGCCATTTGCCAGCCGCGACGCCCTCGGACGAATCGAAAGCCTGCACCGCCACCCCGAGCCGGGCGCGACCGAGGAGCTCGACCCGCATCACCCCGAGGCCCTCGAATTCGTCGGAGCGGCGGCCGCGGGCACCGAAGCGTTCCAGCGCCTGGACGCCGGCTTCGTGCGGGTGATCGAAGACCTGCTCGACGTGCTGATCATCAGGAACCTCATCTCCATCACCGACTTGCCGATCGATGCGCAGAACAAGCTGTTCGCGCGCAAGTCGTTTCGCGAATCGGCCGCCCGGCAGCCGTTGCGCCTGTTCGGCGACTCGCAGTCACCCGACGTCCTCGACGCCACCGACTTCAGCGCCTTGCGCTGAATCGCCGTCGCTTCGAGCCGTGCTGCCACGCAGGTTGGCGGCGAACGAGCCCACCGCGGCGGGCTTGTTGGCCAGTTGCATGCCGAGCACGCGCTCCATCAAGGTGGCGGAAATGCGCACGTCGATGCGCGCGCTTGCCTCGTCAACGAAATGACTGCGCAGGCTCCGCATGAGCAAGTCGGCGCTGATCACCAGTGCCACGCCGATGGCCAGCGCCCAGAGCGTCTCCATCGCACGGTTGGGCACCACGCGGTCATAGACGTTCATCGAGAAGAACGGGAAGGCGATGGCAAACAGGTTGATCAGCAGCGCCGCCCAGAGCACGTCGCGGTAGACCTTGCGCTGCGACAGCAGCGCGCTCCAGAACCAGTGGCCGGCGGCGGTGGGCCGCACCTCGGGCGTGCGTTCATCGAAGCGCAATTGCGGGCGCACGAACAAGGTGACGCCACCGTAGCGCGCTGCCAGTTCCGCTTCGCCCAGCACCACCGCACCCGAGCCGCACTCGGGCAGCAACACGTCCCAGGCGCCGTCGGCGCGGCGCCCCATCAGCACGCAGGCGCGCTCACCTTCGAGCAGCGCGATGGCAGGCAGCGCGGCCGCATCGATGCTCGCGAGCGCGATGCGCTGCAAGCGCGTCGCCATGCCGGCGCGTGCCGCGGCGCGCTCGGCCAGCGCCAGGCTCACGCGCCCATCGACCAGCGGCAATCCGGCGGCGAGCGACGCCCGCGACGCGGCAATGCCGTGGACGCGACAGACTTCGAGCAGGCAGTCGAGCAGCGGGTCCGGGTGGATCAGGTCCTCGCGCAGCCGGTTGACTGCGGTCGGCAAAGTCGCCTGGAGCATGGTGCGGGTGGGGTGCAAGTGCAGAGAGGCCGAACCCGCTCGATATCGAGCGAAGCGGTTGCGCACTTTGCACCACGGTGCAGCCGCGGTGAAGAGGCTGGCACGACCGAGCGGCGCCGCGTCCAGCAATAAGCACGCAAATGCCGGCCGGAGTCGATCCGTGTTGCGACGAAAGACGAAAAAAAGGGCCGATGCCGGCCCTTTCTGCATGCCACTGGCGCGGCGAGCGCCGCGCGAAGCTGCTTACTCGTCTCGCGATCGGCCGCGGCGCAGCATGAGGCCGATCAGGCCGAAGCCGAGCAAGGCCCAGGTTCCCGGCTCCGGAATGGCTGCCACCGGCGGCAAGCCGACCGCTTCTGCCACGAAGAAGGTTTCGGGCCCGCCGGTCGCGCCCTCGGCCGCGGCGAACAAGCCGATGCGGTTGTCGCTGAAATCGCCGAAGAAGGCAGCCTGTTGGGCGGCCGCCGCATCGGCCTCGCTCAGGCCGAACAAGAAGCCGGATTTGCCGGTGCCGGTAAGTGTGTCCGCAAAGCTTTGTGATGCGAAGGCGCCGGAGGTGAACAGCGTGTCGCCGTCGGCGCTGAAGATCTTGAGCACCAGCTCGCTCAGCACGAGGCCGTTGGCGCCGTTGCCGGGCTCGACCACGTTGAACACGATGCGCAGGTCGGCGGCCGAATCGATGCCCACCTCGCCCAGCGAGCGCAGCTGGGTTTGCGACGTGCCGATCTTGGCGTCGCCCGTCACCAGTTGTTCGTTGATGATGCTCAAGCCCACGGCGCCGGATTCGAAGCTGCCGTTGACAGGGCTCTGGATCGTGAGCAAGGTGCTCACCGCGCCCAGGCCGGTGCCATTGAGATCAACCGGGCCGAGGTAGACGAGTTGCGCCTGCGCGGCGCCGCCAATGAGGGCCGCAGCGAGGGCAGCGAGATGCACGCGACAACAACGCGGGAATGGAAAAGAGGGACTCATGGGCGACTTCCGGTGTCCAGCGCGCCGTTTTGCCGGCGCATGCCAGTCCACGGGCAAGCCGGGAGCCCAAGCCTCGCCCCGACGCCGATGACCCCCCAGGGCGGGGGGTGCCGATTCAACCGCCCTGCGGCGGCGGCAGCACGGGAAGGATGCGCGGCCGGCGCGCGACCGGCTCCACGTCCTCGGGCTCCTGCGCCTGGCCGAGCCAGGGCGCCTTGCGCGGCAGCACGGTCTTGGCCAGCCAGCGTTCCAGCTCGTCGGGCGGCAGCGCCTTGCTGAACAGGAAACCCTGCATCGTGCTGCAGCCCAGGCGGTGCAGCACTTCCATCTGGCGCAGGTTTTCCACGCCCTCGGCGATGACGCGAATGCCCAGCGAACGCGCCAGCGCAATGATCGCGGTGACCACCGCCGAACTCTGCAAGGTGACGCCGAGATCGCGCACGAAACTGCGGTCGATCTTCAGCTCCGAGATCGGCAGGGTGGTGAGGTAGGCCAGCGAGGAATAGCCGGTGCCGAAGTCGTCGATGGAAATTTCGACGCCGATTTCATTGAGCCGGTGCAGCGTCGGTATGACGTTCTGCAAATCTTTCATCAGGCCGGTTTCGGTGATCTCGAGCTCGATGCAGCGGTGCGAGATGCCGTGCTGCGCCGCCGCCTGCTGGATGTGCGCCACCAGGTCGGTGCGCTCGAACAGCCGATTGGGCAGGTTCACCGCGACCTTGGTTTCCAGGCCGTGTTGCTCCTTCCACTGGCTGGCCTGGCGCACCGCCTCGCGGATCGCCCATTCGCTGATCGGCACGATCAGGCCGGTCTCCTCGGCCATCGGGATGAAGTCGCCCGGTGGCACCAGCTGGTCGCCGCGCTGCCAGCGCATCAGCGCCTCGCAGCCGATCATGCGGGCGCTGCGCACGTCGATCTTGGGCTGGTAGTGCAGCACCAGCTCCTCGCGCTCGATCGCCTTGTGCAGCGCGCTCTCCAGCTCGATTTTTTCGCGCCCCTTGCCGGCCAGGTGCGGGCGGTAGAGCGACGATGCGTTGCGGCCCGCCGCCTTGGCCGAGTACATCGCCACGTCGGCATTGCGCAGCACATCGGCCACCGAGGCACCGTCGCGCGGGAACAGGGCGATGCCGACGCTGGCAGTGACGAAACACTCCTGGCCGCCCACGAAGATCGGCTCGCGCATCACCTCGAGCACGCGCGTGGCCACGCGCTCGGCGTCCTGGTCGGCCGCCACCTCGGGCAGCAGCGCCACGAATTCGTCGCCACCGAGCCGGCCCACGGCCTCGAGCGCGCGGTGCGCGCGCGTGCCCAGCGCCAGCGGCTCGATGCCGTGCTCGACCACCTGGTCGGAATGGCGCACGCAGGAACGCAGGCGCCGCGCCACCTCGACCAGCAGCTCGTCGCCGGCACCGTGGCCGAGCGTGTCGTTGATGACCTTGAAGCGGTCCAGGTCGATCAGCAGCAGGCCGACCTGGTGGTTCATTCGCTTGGCCTGCTCCATCGCCCGCTCGGCCCGCCAGATCAGCTGGCGACGGTTGGGCAGGCCGGTGAGCGCATCGAAGTTGGCCAGGTGGCGGATCTTGTCTTCGGCGGTGCGGCGATCGGTCACGTCCTGCACGATGCCGGTGTAGCCCGCGAGGCTCCCCTGCTCGGTGAATTCGGGCTCGGCCTCCACATGCATGATGCGCGGGCGGCCGTCGACCAACTGCACCGGAAAGTCCGCCGCCAGCGTGGTGTTGCGCTCGAGCGTGTCGCGCAACAGCGCGATGAAGCCGCGACGGTCTTCGGCGGGCACCATGCGCGCCGCGCCGCGCAGCGTGACGGTGTCGCCGGGGCCCAGGCCGAATACGCGCAGGCCCTCGATCGACAGCACCAGCGTGTTGGGCTCGCGCCACCAGTCGAAGCTGCCCATGCGTGCCAGCGCCTGCGCCCGCGCGAGCTTTTGCTTGCTGCGCTCGAGCTCCTGGCGGGTGCGCGAGGAGCGCAGCAGGTAGCGCAGCCGCCCGGCCAGCAGGCTCCACTGGGTGGACTTGACGAAGAAGTCGGTCGCGCCGGCTTCGTAGGCGCGCGTGATCGAGGCGTCGTCGTCCAGCCCGGTGAGCATGAGCACCGGCATCGACTCGAAGCCGGGCAGCGCACGCAACGCGCGGCAGGTGGCAAAGCCGTCCATGCCCGGCATCAGCGCGTCGAGCACGATCACGTCGGGCGACCACTCGGTGAGCAGGCGCATCGCCCGCTCGCCGCTGGCCGCCTCAGTGATGGCAAAACCTCGATCGCGCAGCGCGATTGAAGTCAGCAGCAGGTTGACCTCGTCATCGTCGACGAGCAGCACGCGCGGGCTCGGCAGCGAGTCTTCGGCGGTGGCGTCGGCGCGAGATGTCATGGCGTGGGCTTCAAGCGACCTGCGGCACGAGCGCGCGCAGCGCCTTGCCCACGCTGTCGATTTCTCGGTGCATCTGCGTGACGCGCTCCTGCAGGCGCTGGACCTCTTTACTGCGGATCATTGCTTCGACCTCGGCGCACAGCGCTGCCAGTTTGAGTGCGCCGATGCTGGCCGAGGAGGACTTCAGCGTGTGCGCCACATGGCGAACACCGTGCAGGTCGCCCGCGGCCATGGCCTCGTCGAGCTGCGGCAGGAGCCGCCCGGTGGAGCTGGCAAAGGCCTGCACCACGCGCTCGAGCAGCCGGTTGGCGCCGCTCGGGTCGAGGTCGCGCAGGCGCTGCAACGCCTGCGCGTCGAGCAGGTCGTCGGTACACGTGGTGCTCGCCGCCTGGCGCGATGCCGGCGATGCGGGCGTGGCGGGCGCCGCAGCGCCGACCTTCTTGGTGGACGCACCGGGGGCGACGCCCGCGGCGCAAGGGACGACCGCCCCGGGGTTCAAGCGTTGTGAAAGCATGGCAAGCAACTGGCTTTGTCGAAAAGGTTTGGAGAGATAGTCATCGAAGCCCAGGCCGAGCAGGCGTTCGCAGTCGCCGCCCAGCGCATTGGCGGTGACCGCGACCACCGGCGTGGTCGGCGGCGTGACGAAGGTAAAGCGCTCGCCGGGGCCGCGGCGAAACCAGCCCAGCGCCTCGATGCCGTCCATGCCGGGCATCTGGATGTCCATCATCACCAGGTCGAAGCGCTTTTCACACAGGGCGCGCAGCCCTTCGAGCGCCGACGCGGCGAGCTGCACGCGGCAGCCGAAGTTGCGCAGCATCTGGGCGATCACTTCCTGGTTTACCGGGTTGTCTTCCACCACGAGGATGTGCGCGTCGACCCGGGGCGCCGGGGCACCCCCCGTCGCACGGCCGCTCGAAACGCCCAGGATCACCTGTCGCAGCTCGGCCTTGCGCACCGGCTTGTTGATGAAACGCAGGAAACCGGCCGCCTGCGCGCGCCGGGCTTCGTCGGGCGAACTCACCGACGACAGCATCACCAGCTTGATGTCGGCCAACGCCGGCTCGGCTTGCAGCGCGTGCGCCAGCTCAAAGCCGTCCAGGCGCGGCATGTGCATGTCGATCAATGCGAGGTCGAAATGACGCTTCGCGTCGCGTTCGCGCCGCAGCAAGTCGAGCGCCTGCTGTCCGTCGCTGGCCAGCGTGACCGACATGCCCCAGGCGCCGAGCAGGTTCTCGAGCACGATGCGGTTGGTGTCGTTGTCGTCGACCACCAGCACGCGCAGCGCCGGCATGCGCTGCGGGTCGGCACCGGCGTCCTCGCCGTCGCCCGCGGCGCGACCGAGCGCGAGCCGCACCCGGAAACGCGAGCCCATGCCGGGGCGACTCTCGGCCTCGATGGTGCCGCCCATCAGTTCGACCAGCTGGCGCGAAATCACCAGGCCCAGGCCGGTGCCGCCGTAGCGTCGCGCCATGCCGCTGGACGCTTGCGTGAAGGCCGAAAACAGCCGTGGCAGGGCTTCTGCCGAGATGCCGATGCCGGTGTCGCGCACCGAAAACTCCACGCTGAACGGGCCCTCGGCCGCAGCGGGCGCGTGCAGCGCCTCGAGTTCGACCACCACTTCCCCGTGCTCGGTGAACTTGATCGCATTGGCCACCAGATTGGTGAGCACCTGGCGCAGCCGCAGCGCGTCGCCGTGCAGCGCCGCGGGCAGGCCCGGATGCTCGCGAAAGCTCAGCTCCAGGCGCTTTTCTTGCGCGCGCGGCGCCAGCAGCTCCAGCACGTCTTCGACCAGCGCGCGTGGCGAAAAGTCGGTCGGCGCCAACTCGAGCTTGCCGGCTTCGATCTTGGAGAAGTCGAGGATGTCGTTGATGATCTCCAGCAGGCCTTCGCCGGAGCGGTAGACCGCCTGCGCGAAGCGGCGCTGGCGCGTGTCGAGCTCGGTGCTCAGCAGCAACTCGGTCATGCCGAGCACGCCGTTCATCGGCGTGCGGATCTCGTGACTCATGGTGGCCATGAACTGGCTCTTGGCCTGGCTCGCCGTCTCGGCCTGCAGCGCCAGCGCCTGCGCCGCGGTGGTGGCGTGCTGCAGTTCGCGCGCGCCCGCCTCGATCTCGCTGCGATGCTGGCGCAGCCGCGCCATCATGTGGTTGAAGGTGCTGGCCAGGCGGCCGAGCTCGTCGCTCGAACGCACCTCGACGGCTTGTTCGAAATCCTCGTCCGCCACGCGCAGCGCGCCGGCGCGCAGCTCGGCGATCTGGCGGTTGATGTGGCGCATGAGGTAGTTCGCCACCACCAGGCCGAACAGCAGGCTCGCGCTGCTTGTCACCAGCATCAGGCCGAACAGCAGCCGGGTGATCCAGCGGCTGGCCTCGCCGAGCGTGTCCGAGAACTGATCATTGAGCGGCAGGATGCGCCGGTGAAGCTGCTCGATGCTGGCCGCGATCGCGGCAATGCGCTGCGCATCGCCAGCGCCCTCGATTTCAATGCGCAGGGCGGTGCCCAGGCCGCGCAGTTCATCGATCATGACGTCGGCCCGTGCCCACAAACCGATCACGCGATCTAGGTAGCTGACGTTGCGGAAGTGGCGAAACAGCCAGATCAGGTTGTCGATGTCGTCCGGGTGGTTCAGCCCGGCCAGAAAGGCTGCGCGAGCGACCGCCAGGTCGGGCTGGGGCTTCTCGAGTTCGAGTCGCGCCCTCAGATCACCCGCAATCACGTTCAGGGTGCGCTCGTAGGCTTCGTAGTCCAGGGCGGAGCGGCTTTCGACGTAGTGCTCCAGGTGATGCACGCCGTCGCGGTGGGCCTTGGACCAATGGCCCTCGCCGGCCACGTAGGCGCGCAAGCCGGAATGGATGTCGGAACTGAGCTTGGTGAGCACCACCAGCGCCGCGACCACGGCCACGAACAGCAGCACGATGAGCACCATCTTGCGCGCCACCGGCAGGTCGCGCAGCAGGTGCCGCGCAGCGCCGGGCGGGGCGGCCCGCGGGTGGCGCGCGGCGGAGGGTCGCACTTGGCTCATCAGTGGCCGGCTCGCAATGCGGAAGAAACGAAACAGATCGACATGGTGTGCAAGTGTGGCGCGCCCTCGAACACCCCCTGCGGCGCACGCATTCCCGACAAACCCGCAGTATCGGCGCAGACCGGGGCGCATCGATTGCCGTCGGGGCGAATGAAAGGCTGAGCGATGCACTTTGCACGCTAGCCGTTCACGGCAGGAAGTGCTGCGCTGAAATCGGCCCGACGAGCCAAGAAAGTCACGGCCTTGCTCGGCGGTACGCCTGGCGGCCGAGCCGGGCCGACCGTCCGCGGAGATGCCCGGCTGTTTGCGGCTCGCCGGTCTTGCGGCTGGCTCGCTCGGCCGCAGGCGTCGTGGCCGAGCCGAACAAGGCCCGTTCCAGCAGGCTTTGCCTTGCGGCTCAGCCCATCCGCGAGGCGTGGGCGAGCGCTCGGAGCACGGCCTTGTTGATCTCCTGCGCGCCGATGATGAGACGCTCGCAGGCCTCGCGGATCGCGTCGAGCGCGTTGCCTTCGACCGCGCGCGCCAGCGAGCAATAGGGCTCATAGGGTCCGCTGGCCTCGGCCAGTGCCAGATAGACACGCTCGGAGACCGGAATGTCTTGCAGCAGATCGGCGAACGAGTGGTTGAACGTGCGGTCGAGCAGCGAAAACATGCCGCAGATGAACAGCTCGTTGCTCATCTGGTCGTCGGCCAGGTGCCGCACCAGTTCTTCCATCAGCATGCCGCGGCGCACCGCCGCGAACATCACCGGCCTGAGGTTCGCATCCTTGCTGCCGCTCGGCTGCAGCAGCGCCAGCCAGCGCTTGAGCCGGCTGTAGCCGATCATCATGATGGCGTGGCGAAACGAGCTGATTTCCACCGACAGGCCGAACGCCGGCGAGTTGATGTAGCGCATCAGCAGGAAGGCGAGCGTCGGGTCGCGGCGCAAAGTGGCTTCGAGCCTCTCGATCGGCTCGGCCTTGTCGGCACGGTGCAAAAGTTCGATGAGCACGTGCATGTCGGGCGACGGGCCGCTGCGGCCGCCGTCGAGCGTGCCCATCTCCGAGAGCGCGATCGCGTCATCCATCGGCCAGCCCAGCACCGCCACCGCGCCACGGCTGAATGCGCCTTCCATCTCGGAAATGCTGTGCACGCCCGACTGCACATAGCCGATAGCACGCACCACGCCGGGCGCCGGCCCGCGCTCGTTGACGCGACGGTCGTCCGCCAGCTCGATGATGGAGTGCCGAAAACACGGCAGCACCTCGCGCGGCAACTCGCGCAGTGGCCGGCCCTTGAGAAGCAGCGTGCTGCCGCGCGCATGCAGTGCCCGGATCGCCGCGCTGTGCGCCGCATCGGCGGCCATGAAGGCCGGGATTTCGATCATTACGTTGGCGCTCGGCCCGGCCCGCAGCAGGTCGCTCAGCAGGCTTTCGCTCAGCACGTTGAGCGAGACGCTGCCGCCGTCGGCTGGCCACACCGCCGCCACTTCGGCCAACAGCGCCGCCGCATCGAGCGACGCGCCCGGCGCGAGCGGGAACACGGTGAGGCGCGTGGCGCTGACCGCCCGGTTGCGGTCGATCATCGGCGAATAGCTCAGCGCCACCTGACCGAGGATGCTGTCACTCAATAGAAATTCTCCGCAAAAAGCATCGGGAAACGCGCGTGTCCGAGGATTGGCGCGCTATTGGAACAGAGACGGGCGCGGCCCTCCTACCGATCCGGTTCGCTGTCTGAGCCTGTGAAACCGGGACAAGGATCTCGACCCCTTCGGGGGTGTACACGGGCTTGGGCGCGACGCCGCAAGCTCAGCCTTTCAGGCAGCGCGCGTAGACATCGAGCCCTGGCCGATAGACGCGTGTGTCCACGTCGAGCAGCCCGAGCACCGAGTGGAAGTAGTTGTCGTGCGAGAGCGGCGCGTCTCGCAGGCCCTGCAGGCACGCGCCGGTGACGCCGCGGCGGGCGCTGTACCGGGGCGAGAGCCGGGTGATCCAGGGCACGCGCTTTTGCACGTCGGGCGCCATCGCGTAGGGCAGGCCGTGCAGGTAGAGGTTGTTCTCGCCCAGTGATTCACCGTGGTCGGACACGTAGACCAGGGCGGTGTCGGCGCGGTCCTGGCGCGCCTTCAGCCAGCGGATCGTCGACGGCCTGGCGCACCTTCTCGCGCTGGGATGCGCCCGGGCATGATGG
>NZ_JANMWL010000255.1:0-1512 GCF_031393925.1 Methylibium sp.
CGCAGCGTCGCGGCCGTGGCGCAGCTGATGGTGCTGCTGGACGACGGCGGCGCGCCGCTCGCGATGGCCGACCTGGTGCTGTTCGAGGTGCTGCGTGGCTTTCGCGACGAGAAGGACTACAACGCCGCGCGCCGCACCCTCGCCGCGCTGCCGGTGGTGGCCATCGGTGGCGAGGACGAGGCGCTGCGCGCCGCGCAGCACTTCCGCGCGCTGCGGGCTCGCGGGCGCACCGTGGCGAGCCCGGTCGACGTGCTGCTGGCCAGCTACTGCATCGAGCACGATTACGCGCTGCTGCACAGCGACCGCGACTTCGACGCCCTCGAATCGCTGCGGGGCCTGAAGGTCTGGCGGCATTGAAACCTTGAACCCTGAACCCATGGATAACATCTTCGTCACCCCCGAACACGAACTGCTGCGCGAGCAGGTCGCACGCTTCATCGCGCGCGAGGTCGAGCCGCACGGCGCTGCCTGGGAGGAAGCCGGCTTCACGCCGCGCGAGGTGCTCAGGAAGATGGGCGCAGCGGGCATGCTGGGCCTCATGCACTCGCCCGATCACGGCGGTGCGGGCGCCGACGCGCTGACCAACCTGGTGTTCGCCGAGGCGCTGTCGCAGTCGACCTTCGGCGGCTTCATCGTCACCGTGCTGGTCCACACCGACATGGCGAGCCCGCACCTGCAGCTGGCCGGCACGGCCGCGCAACAGGCACGCTGGATGCCGGGCATCACGCGTGGCGAGCTCATCACGGCGGTGGGCATCACCGAGCCGGGCGCGGGCTCCGACGTGGCGGGCCTGCGCACCACCGCGCGCCGCGACGGCCACACCTGGGTGCTCAATGGATGCAAGCTCTTCATCACCAACGGCGTGTACGGCGACCTGTTTTTCATCGCCGCGCGCACCGGCGAGGCGCGCCATGCCATCTCGATGTTCATCGTCGAGAAGGGCACCCCCGGTTTCACCGTCGGTAGGGCACTGAAGAAAACCGGTTGGCTGTCGTCCGACACCGCCGAGCTGGTGTTCGACGATTGCCGCATTCCGGCCGCCAACCTGCTGGGCGAAGAGCATCGCGGCTTCCAGTCGGTGATGAAGAACTTCCAGACCGAGCGCATTGCGCTGGGCGCAATGGCGGTCGGCCACGCGACGCAGGCGCTGCGGCTCACGCTCGACCACCTGCGCACGCGCCAGGCGTTCGGCGCGCCACTGTGGGACAAGCAGGCGATCCGCCAGCGCATCGCGATGCTCGATGCCAAGACACGCGCCGCCCGCGCCTACCTCTACCACTGCGCCTGGCTGGTGACGCAAGGCCGCGACGTGGTGCAAGACGTCTCCATGCTCAAGGCGCTGACCGGTGAGTTGGTCAACGAAGTGGTGCAGACCTGCCAGCAGTTCCATGGCGGCATGGGCTACATGCAGGGCACCGCAATCGAGCGCCTGTGGCGCGATGCGCGCATCCTCGCCATCGGCGGCGGCGCCACCGAAGTCATGCTCGACGAGGCCGCCAAACGCTACTGAGC
>NZ_JANMWL010000295.1:0-1924 GCF_031393925.1 Methylibium sp.
GGCGCGGCGCGTTCGCGTGCCAGTGCCGCGCCTTGTTGCGCGCTCGCTGCGTCGAGCCGCCCTGCAGCATCCGCTGACCGCCCCGATGCGAGCCCGGCGTCCGCGGCGAGCGGCGGCGCGTCGTCGGCCGGGACCTGCGCCGGCGCGGCGGCGCGGCGCTCGACCTCGGCCGAGGGTGCGACGGTGACGGCGTGCCGGGAACGCGCCTCGTCTGCCGAGGCCTTGACCGCCGACGTGCGCGGCGCCGCCTTCGCCACTGGTGTCGCTGGCGCCGCTGCTGGCGAGGCCGGTGCGGGTCGCGCGGCCACCGCAGGCGGAGTGGGCGCCGTCGGAAGCGTCGGCGCCGCGACCGACTCCGTGGGCGCCGCCGCAGCCCCCGCCGGAGCCGGCACCGCCGCCACGTCGCTGCGCGGCGAGGGCGCAGCGATGTCACGGTCGAGTGCCGCTTCGGGCGGTGGGCCGTCGCGCCACATCAGGCCGATCACCGTGCCGAGCATGAGGCTGGCGAGCGCGGCGGTGGCGCCGGGCTGGTGCAGCAAGGATCGCAGGCGCTGGGCCAGTGCCGCCCGCCAGCGACGCGGCGGCGCATCGACCGCGCGTCCCTGCGTGGCGCGCCGCGCCGCCTCGAGGATGCTGCGGCTCAAGCCCGGCGGCGGCGCGGTGTCGTGGTCCGGTGCGTGGCGCAGCGCCGCACGCAAGAACGCGTCGGGCTCGAGCGGATCTTCGTGACGTGGGTGCTCGCTCATCTCACGATCCTTCAGCCTGCGTCACGGCGGATGACGCCGGCGGCCTCACGGTGCCCCCCGCATCGCCGAGCGCGGCAGGTAGGCGCCCATGCAGGTGCGCAGCTTGGTCATCGCGTAGCGGAGCCGGCTCTTCGCGGTCTCGAAGCCCAGCTCGAGCGCGGCGGCCAGTTCGTCCAGCGACAGGCCGTCCTCGTGATGCAGCAGGAACACCGCCTTCTGTGCAGCCGGCAGGCCGTCCAGGCAGTCGAGCAGGCGCGCTCCGGCGGCGCGCCAGAACGCGCGGTCCTCGGCGCAGACGGCCTCGGCGGCCGGCCAATCGCCCCAGGCCTCGCCCGCCGGCTCCCAGGCCGAAGGCTCGGCGGCGTCGAGCGACAGCTCGCGCCCGCTCTTGCGCAGGCAATCGACCGCGCGGTGGTGCGCCAAGGTGAACAACCAGGTGCGAAAGCTCGCGCCCTGCGGTTGCCAGCGCTCGCGCGCGCCGATGACGCGCAGCCAGGTGTCCTGGAACACCTCGTCGGTCTGCGCCGCGCAGCTGCGGCCGAGCAGCCGCCGCACGAAGCGGTAGAGCGCCGCATGGTGACGCGCGTAGAGCGGCTCGAACGCCCGCGCCTCGCCGGCGGCAAAGGCCTGCATCAAAGCGTCGTCGGTGCGGGTATCGGGCAAGGCGGGCATGCGGTGGTCAGTCTGACATCGGTGGATCGGTGTTGCGCCTGTCAATCGGAGCCGGCATGGCACCGCGTGGTCGGATGCAAGCGGGCAACGCCCGTTGGCAGCATGAAGGCTTGTACGCGCGGCGCGGGCGAACCGGGTTAACAGCGGCCCAACAGTGACCCAACAGTGACGCAACAGCGGCCCGCGAGTGCGCCCGATCACCCCGTTGCGCGGGCTCGGCCGTATCACGCTCACGGGCCGCGGTGTTCGCGCCCTCACCGAGGAGAAGACGATGGATGCACGGAACAAGGACCGGCCCGCACGGCCGAGGCGTTTGCGCCATGCCAGTTTGGCGGCGGCACTGCTGCTCGCGCTGGTGGGCGTGCCGTGGAGCCAGGCACACGACTGGTCTTCGCCGGTGCCGCGCGAGCAGCGTGTCGCCCAAGCGGCGCAGGAGCAGCCGTCGCACTGGACGCTGGCCTGGGGCGGCCCGCAGGACGGCCGGCCGGCGGCGCCGAGCGCGCAGC
>NZ_JANMWL010000009.1:0-3001 GCF_031393925.1 Methylibium sp.
CTGCTCAATGCCGAGCAGTTCGAGGAGGCGAGGCAGATCCTGCGCGACATCGATTCGCTCGACTCGCACACCGCCTTCCTGTTCGACAAGATCAACTTCCTGATGGACGCCACGGTCGGCTTCATCAACATCAACCAGAACCGCATCATCAAGCTGTTCTCGGTGGCGAGCGTCGCGCTGCTGCCACCGACCTTGATCGCCAGCATCTACGGCATGAACTTCCGCTTCATGCCCGAGCTGCAGTGGAGTGGCGGCTACCCGTTCGCGCTCGGCCTGATGGCCGCTTCGGTGATCGCACCGTTCTGGTATTTCCGCCGCAAGGGTTGGCTGTAGGCGAGGGCGCGCGCGCGGATCGACGATCGGGCGCTCATGCGCTCATGCGCCCCCGCAGCCAGCGCAGCAAGGCGCCGAGCACGGGTAGCTTCTCGTACAACTCCTCAGCCGCGTCCCAGTAGTCGCGGTGAACTTCGATGCGGCCATCGACCGCGAACACCAGGTGCGAGCCGCCACGCACGCGCTGCTCACGCCGCTCGCGCCGAAAGCGAAACGAGAACTCCCACACCAGAAAGCAGCGATCGCCTTGCACGACCGCTTCGCTGACGACGAAGCGCGGCGCGTCGAGCGCGTCAAACATGTGCGTGAACACGCGCTGGATTGCCGCCACGCCCTGCACGTCATTGAACGGGTCCTTGAAGCGCGCGTCGTCGCGGTAGATGTCACCGAGCCGCGCCACGTCGCCGCGCGTGAGCGCCTCGAACAGCGCGACCAAGCGCGCCACGCGGGCGTCGCCTACCGGGCCGGGGCGGCAGGCCGGCGCCTCACAGGCCCGTGACACGCCGCACCGCCTTGAAGTAGAGCGCATCGCCGAGATGGTTCATCGCCTTGAGCCAGCGCGTGAAGCGCTTCGGGAAGTGGATCTCGAACGCGCCCGCAGCCCACCCGGCAAGGATTTCCGCCGCCGCCCGCTCGGGCTTCATCAGCGCTGGCATCCTGAAGGTGTTGTGTGCGGTCAGCGGCGTCTCGACGAAGCCGGGGTTGATGAGCGAGACGCCGATGCCGCGTTCGCTGAGGTCCAGGTAGAGCGTCTGGGCCAGGTTGATGAGCGCGGCCTTGGTCGGACCGTAGGCCAGTGCATTGGGCAGGCCGCGGTAACCGCTCACGCTCGAGACCAGGCTCACATGACCCGAGCCCTGCCGCAGCACGGTCGGCAGCACCGCGTCCAGCATGTGCAGCGCGCCGACGTAGTTGATCTGCTGATGCCGGAGCATCTCGCCCAAATCAAAGGCGGTGGCGCGCTGCGGCTTGTAGTGGCCCGCGCAGTACATCGCCAGATCGATGCGACCGCCCTGCGCGAGCACCTGGCGGGCGCCCCAGCGCACGGCCTCGCGATCGGTGGCGTCGCATGCCACGGCGCGGCTGCCGGGATGTTCGCGCACGAAGTCGTCGAGCGCCGGCACGCTGCGCGCCGACACCACCACCGCCGCGCCACGCGCATGCAATGCCGAGGCGGTGGCGCGGCCGATGCCGCTGGAGGCGCCGACCAGCCAGGCGACGCGGCCCTGCCAGTCGGTGATGCGCGGGTTGAGTGCCATTGCCGCTCAGGACTTATAAAACGCGAGCGTCACTTCGCCCAGGCGGATGCCGAACTTGCTCATCACCGCCTTGTTGAGCATCACGCGTTCGTCCATCAGATACATCCAGTCGTCGAATTGCACTTCGACGAGCTTGCCACCCGAGGAAAGTCTCAGTGTGTAGCGCCAGTTGAAGGCGTTGCCCGACGCCTGCCCTTCGGCGACGCCGACCACGTCGTCGGCGGTGCCGCTATAGCGGCCGTTGGCGTGCTTCTTCAGGCGCCAGACGCGGCGCTCGCGGCTGCCGTCGCTGTAGGTAAAGGCCTCGTCGAGCACGCCCTCGTCGCCCTGCCAGCGACAGGTCATGACGACACCGAAGCGCTTGACGACCGCGCCGGAGCGGTCGGTGAACACGCCGTGGGCGTTGACGGTGCCGTCAAAGTAGCGCGCCAGGTCGAGCGTCGGCGTCTCGGCGGCGTAATCGCTCACGCGCGGGCCGGCACAGCCGGCCAGACCGCTCGCAACGGCGAACGCGAGCGCGGTGGCTCGCAGGGTTTTGGAAAGGATCATGAGGTCGGGCTTTCAGCGGGAGCTTGTCGCAGCCACAGCGCCCAAAGCAGCGCTGCAGCCGCCAGTTTGAGCACGCAAGGCAACAGGCAGTAGGCGATGGTCAGTGCGTCGAGTGCCGCGGCGTCGCGCGCGCCGCTGCGATAACCGATCGCGTCGAGCAGCGGCAGCGCCACGCCGGCAGCCAGCGCGAGATTGAGCTTGGTGGCGAAGTTCCACCAGCCGAAGTAGGCGCCCTCGGCCCGCCCGCCGTGCCCCGCGCGCTGGATCACGCCGGCCAGCAGCGCGCCGGGCAGCGTGAGATCGGCGCCGAGCGCCACGCCGCTGGCCGCGCACACCGCGAGATAGGGCCCTGCATCGCCGATCCCGAGCGTGGCCGCCCAGACGAAGGCCGCGACGGCCAACGCCATACCGCCGAGCCAGCTGCGCGCTATGCCGAAGCGGCTCACCAATCGCAACCACAGCGGAATCGACAGCGCGCCGGCAGCAAAGTACGTCAGCAGGAACAAGGGCTCCCACGCCGGCAACTGCAGGCGGTCGCGAATGAAGAACAGCACCAGCGTGGCCGGCACGGCACTGGCGATGCCGTTGACCATGAAAACGGCCAGCAGGCGCCGAACCGCCGAAACGCCAAACGGCAGCAGCAGCCCGATCGCGCCGGGATGAGTCGTCGGTCGATGCGCTGGCCGTGGCGCCCTGGCCAGCAGCGCGACGCCGGCCGCCAGCAGCGCGGCGAACAGCGCGCTCGTCCATTGCAGGCCGGCGAGCGAAGGCAGCAGGCTCGCGACCAGCACGCCGATCAGCGCGGCGCCCTCGCGCCACGCCACCACGCGCGCACGCTGCGCCTCGTTGCCGCCCAGCCG
>NZ_JANMWL010000017.1:0-11036 GCF_031393925.1 Methylibium sp.
CTGGCGCGCCAGCTCGGCCGAGCGTTGAAGTCGCGTGACGGCGCAGCCGGCCGTGGCGAGCAGGGCAAGGCTTGCGGCAATCGCGACCGCAGTAGTGACTAAGGGGCGTTTCATAAGACAAGTGCGGTGGTCGGCGCTGCAAGTGGGGCAAGCGCAGTGCCCGGAGCACCGCGCGCTAAAGTGCGTGCCATGCGCCGCGCGTCGGCGCTGGCGGCCGTGGTGAGCTTCGGTTTCGTGATGTGGGGCGAACCGGCCTGCGGCGGGCGCCTGTATGTGCCCTCTGGGCCCAACGACACGTGCTGCATCGACCCGGCCCGTGCTGGCCCGGTAGCGGCCGCGCAGCTCGAGTCCGCGGCCAAGACGGCTGAGCACCCGCTCGGGGGCAGCACGGCAGATGCGTGGGGCTTCCTTACCTCAGGCTTTGCGCGGCGCCGTCGAGTGCGGCATGCGGCGCCACGATCAGCCCGGTGGCGATGCGTGACAGGTAGACGGCGAAGCGACCCTTGGCTTCAAAGCGTGCGCGAAACCGCGAAGCGGCGAGCGTGGGCCCCAGCTTTTGCGCGATGCCGCCTGCCAAGAACACGCCGCCACGGGCGCCGAGTGTGAGCGCCGCATTGCCGGCAAAGCCGCCGAGCATGGCGCAGAAGGTGTCGAGCGTGGCGATGCAGGCGGCGTCGTGCTGCACCAGCGCGCGCTGGCTGATCGCTGTGGCGCCGAGCGACTCGACCGGCAGGCCCTGCACGCGGCACACCGCGCGGTGCAGATGAGGCAGGCCGATGCCCGAAAGCACGTGCTCGGCCGACACATGGCCCAGCTCGGCGCGCAACACGCCGAGCAGCTCGCTCTCGAAATCATCGGCCGGCGCCAGCGTGGCGTGGCCGCCCTCGCCAGGCAGCGCGATGAAGCCTGCGCTGCCCTCATCCTGCGGCGCGATCAATCCCGCGCCGCGCGACGCGGCCGGCACGCACGCGGCCACGCCCAGGCCGGTGCCGGGGCCGACCACCGCCATGGTGTGGCGGCGGTCGGGTCGCGCCGGGCCGATCCACTGCACCGCGTCGACCGCGTCGGCATTGGCCAGCCGCGGCAGCGCGAGCGCCAGCGCCTCGAAGTCGTTGAGCAGCACGACCTCCGCTGCTCCCAGCGCCTGCGCCACCGCGGCGCGCGAGACGCGCCAGGCACTGTTGGTCATCTGCACGCTGTCGCCGTCGATCGCGGTGGCTAGCGCCAGCGCCACGCGGGCGGGCCGCACGCGGTCAAGGCCCGGCGCTGCCAGCTGTTGCAGGTAGGCCAGCGCCGCCGCCTCGGGCGAGGCGAAGTCGGCGCACCTGAAGGAGCGGACCTCGCCCACGTCACCGCCCGTCTCGCGCACCAGCCCGAAGCGCGCGTTGGTGCCGCCAATGTCGGCCACCAGCCAGGGCAGCAGCGACGCGTTCGTCATCAGCGGCACCAGATGAATTCGACCGGCTGCCGCGCGTGCCGCGCCAGCGCCTGCACCGGCGAAGGCAGCGGCCAGTGGCCGAGCGCGGCGCGCTCGAAGGCGTCGCGCTTGGCCAGGCCGGTGGCGACGATGAGGATGCGACGGCTGTCGAGCAGTGCGGCCAGCGTGAGCGACAGGCGCGGCAGCGCCGGCTCGACGCCGGCCGGCGGCACGACGGTGCAGCACAGCGCCGGGTTGGCCGGGTCGAGCGCGGCCTCGATGCCCGCCGCACCGGGGAACAGCGACGCGAGGTGGCTGTCGGCACCCATGCCGAGCAGCACCAGGTCGAAGGGCCGCGCCAAGGTCTGCAGGCGCTCGGTGGCGGCGGCAATCAGGTGTTGGGCGGTGCCCTCGGCAATGCTGCCGACAAGGCCGCCCGCGGCGTCATGCCCGCGGTCGCTTGCGCTGTCGCTTTCGATGACCAGCGGCACGAACCGCGCCGCGGCGGCGCGGCCTTGCAGCAGTTGTTCGCGCACCAGGCGCTGGTTGCTGTCGGCGTGGTCGGCGGCGACCAGGCGCTCGTCGCTGAGGGTGATCTGAACGCGCTGCCAGGGCAGGTCGAGCGCGGCGATCTGCGGGTAGTACGCGCGTGCGGTGCTGCCGCCGGTCACCACCAGCGAAGCCTCGCCGCGCTGCTGGACCGCGGCGAGAACCGCGTCGCGCAGGCTGGCCGTCACCGCCTGCACCAGCGCGGCCTTCGAGTCGCAGATGCGCAGGCTCAAGGTGCCGGGCAAGAGGTGATCAAGCTCGGAGCTCATGGCGACGGAGGGCCAGAACGCGCACTGCAAGTGAGGGCATGCCGAGATCATTCTTCTTCATGCCACGCGCACCCATTGCGCCCGACCAGCGCGCTCGACCCTGCCGGTCCCCAGGTGCCGGCGGTGTAGCCGCGCGGCGCTTCGGTCATCGCGTCCCAGCCGTTGCGGATGGGCTCGATCCAGGCCCAGGCGGCCTCGAGCTCGTCGCGCCGCACGAACAGCGCCAGCCGTCCGCGCACCACGTCCATCAGGAGGCGCTCGTAGGCGTCGAGCCGGCGCACTTCCTGGCTGTCGCGCAGCGCCAGGTTAAGCAGCTTGGGCGTGAGCCGCATGCTGTCGCCCGGCGTCTTGGTGTTGATCTCCAGCGCCAGGCCGTCGTCGGGCTGCAGCCGGATCACCAGCTGGTTGTGGCCGGGCGTGCCGCTGGCCGATTCGAAGATCGAATGCGGCACCGGCCGGAAGTTGATGACGATCTCGGCCAGCCGGTCCTGCATGCGCTTGCCGGTGCGCAGGTAGAAGGGAACGCCGGCCCAGCGCCAGTTGTCGATCTCGGCCCTGAGCGCCACGAAGGTCTCGGTGTGGCTGGTCGGCGCAATGCCGTCTTCCTGCAGATAGCCCGCCACCGGCAGCCCGTCGACCGCGCCGGGGCGGTACTGGCCGCGCACCGTCTTGTGCCGCACGTCGCCCGGCGCATAAGGGCGCAGCGAGCGCAGCACCTGCAACTTGGCGTCGCGCACCGCGTCGGCGTCGATCGAAGCCGGCGGCTCCATCGCCACGATGCACAGGCACTGCAGCAAGTGGTTCTGCGCCATGTCGCGCAGCGCCCCGGTGTTGTCGTAGAACTCGCCGCGCGTGCCCACGCCGACTTCTTCGGCAATGGTGATCTGCACGTCGTTGATGTAGGAGCGCGACCATAAGGGCTCGAGCAGCGTGTTGCCAAAGCGCAGCGCGAGCAGGTTCTGCACCATCTCCTTGCCGAGGTAATGATCGATGCGGTAGGTCTGTTCCTCGGCAAAGATCTCGGCCACCGCGTCGTTGATGGTGCGCGAGGAGGCGAGGTCGCGGCCGAGCGGCTTCTCGAGCACCACGCGTGCGCTGGCGTTCACGAGACCGGCGCCTTGCAGATGGCGGCAGATGGGAATGAAGAGCGACGGCGTGGTGGCGAGGTAGAAGACGCGCGGCACGGCCTCGTCCTTGCTTAGCAACGGCGCCAGCGCGGCAAAGTCTTCGGGGCGGCTTGCGTCGATGGCGGCGTAGCGCACCTGCGCCAGCAGCCGCTCCCACAGCGCGGCATCGAAATCCTCCGGCGCGAGGTGCTGCGGCACCTCGCGCGTGAGCAAGGCGCGGTAGTCGGCTTCGCTGAGCGGATGGCGCGCCGCGCCGATGATGTTGGCGCCGGCCAGGCCGCCGTCGCGCATGCCGTAGAACAGCGCGGGCAAGAGCTTTCTCAGCGCCAGGTCGCCGGTGCCGCCGAACAGCACCAGGTCGAAGCGAGCGTGCTTGGCCTTGTCCTGGGCGCCGTTGTTGCTGTGTTCGCGCATCCTCGCCTCGCGTCATGCCCGGTGCGCCGCAACAGGCGGCCGTGGAGCGATCGGCTCATCGTAGCAACAGGGTGATGCCGCAGCGGCGAGCGGGGCCACCACCGACGGCCACTACACTGAATTCGAGCGGGTACTGCGGCCCGCAGGAGATCGATGAGATGAGCCTGCACCCCGAGGTCGCCCGCGTGACGGCGCGTGTGCGCGAGCGCAGCGCGGCGGGCCGTCGGGCCTATCTCGAGCGCATCCGTGCGGCACGCCTGGAAGGGCCGGCGCGCATGGGCGTCTCCTGCACGAACCTGGCCCATGCCATGGCCGCGTCGCCCGCCGACGACAAGCTCGCGATCCGCCAACAGCGCGTGCCCAACATCGCCATCGTCTCGGCCTACAACGACATGTTGTCGGCGCACCAACCGCTCGAGAAGTATCCGGAGATCATCAAGCGCGCCGCGCGCGAGGTCGGCTGCACGGCGCAGTTCGCGGGGGGCGTGCCGGCCATGTGCGATGGCGTCACGCAAGGCCGCCCGGGCATGGAGCTGTCGCTGTGGTCGCGCGACATCATTGCGCAGTCGACCGCCATCGCGCTCAGTCACGCCGTGTTCGACGCCGCGCTGATGCTGGGCGTGTGCGACAAGATCGTGCCGGGCCTCTTGATCGGCGCGCTGGCGTTCGGCCATCTGCCGGTCATCTTCGTGCCCGCCGGTCCCATGACCAGCGGCCTGCCCAACTTCGAGAAGGCCAAGATGCGCGAGCTGTACGCGCAAGGCAAGGCCGACCGCGGGCAACTGCTGCAAGCCGAAATGGCTTCGTACCACGATGCCGGCACCTGCACCTTCTACGGCACCGCCAACAGCAACCAGATGCTCATGGAGGTGATGGGCCTGCACCTGCCGGGCAGCGCCTTCGTCAACCCCGGCACCCCGCTGCGCGACGCGCTCACGGCAGCAGCGGCGCGGCGCGTGTGCGGCCTCACCGCACTGGGCGCCGACTACACGCCCGTCGGCGAGATCGTCGACGAGCGCGCCATCGTCAACGCCATCGTCGGCCTGCTCGCCACCGGTGGCTCGACCAACCACACGCTGCACCTGGTGGCCATTGCGCGCACGGCGGGCATCGCCATCGACTGGAGCGATTTCGACGCGCTGTCGGCGGTGACGCCGCTGCTCACCCGCATGTACCCCAACGGCCAGGCCGACGTGAACCACTTCCACGCGGCCGGCGGCATGGGCCTCTTGATCCGCGAACTGCTCGACGCCGGCTTGCTGCACGAAGACGTGTACACGGTGATGGGCCAGGGCCTTCGCCACTACGCGAGCGAGCCCTGGCTGCCCGAAGGCGGCACGCAACTGGCGTGGCGCGCGCCACCGGCAGCGCCGGCCGACCAGGACGTGCTGCGCACCGCGGCCGAGCCCTTCGACACGCATGCCGGCGTGCGGCTGTTGCAGGGCAACCTGGGGCGCGCGATCTTCAAGGTGTCGGCAGTCAAGCCCGAGCACCGCAGCGTCACCGCGCCGGTGCGCGTGTTCGAGGGGCAAGACCAGGTGATCGCCGCCTTCAAGGCCGGCGAACTGGCGCGCGACGTGATCGTGGTGGTGCGCTTCCAGGGCCCGCGCGCCAACGGCATGCCCGAGCTGCACCACCTCACGCCCAGCCTGGGCGTGCTGCAGGACCAGGGTCACCGTGTCGCGCTGGTGACCGACGGGCGCATGTCGGGCGCGTCGGGCAAGGTGCCGGCCGCCATCCATGTGTCGCCCGAAGCGGTGGCCGGCGGGCCGCTCGGCAAGCTGCGCGACGGCGACGTGGTGCGCCTGGACGGCGAGGCCGGCGTGCTGGAGGCACTGGTCGATGCGGCCGAATGGTCGCGGCGCGAAGCGGCGCTGCCGGCGCCCGGTGCCGGTGACCACGGCTACGGCCGCGAACTGTTTGCCAGCCACCGGCATGGGTGCGCCGGCGCGGAAGAGGGCGCGGTGAGCTGGGCGGCGTGAGGGCGCCGGCAAGTCTTTCTTGGATTGGCTCTGAAGGAGCCATTACTCTTCGGCGGTGAGGGGCGCAACGCGTGAACGAACGAAAGCAAGCCATGAACATCGACCCCATCCTCGACGCCGGCCCGGTCATTCCGGTCATCCTGATCAAGCACATTGAAGATGCGCTGCCGCTGGCGCGGGCCTTGGTGCGCGGCGGCCTGCGGGTGCTGGAGGTGACCTTGCGAACGCCGGCCGCGCTCGATGCCATTCGCGCCATGCGCGCGGTCGAAGGCGCAATCGTCGGTGCCGGCACCGTGCTCGGCCAGGCGCAATACGACGCCGCCATCGAGGCCGGCGCGCAGTTCGTGGTGTCGCCGGGCCTGACCGATGCACTCGTGGCGCTCGCCGCCGCGCGAGGCGAGGTGCCGCTGCTGCCCGGCGTGGCCACCGCCAGCGAGGTGATGCGCGCCCGCGAAGTCGGCTACACGCGGCTCAAGTTCTTCCCCGCCGAATCGAGCGGCGGCGTGGCCACGCTCGAGGGCTTTGCGAGCGTGTTCCCCGACGTGCGCTTCTGCCCCACCGGCGGCATCAGCTCCGACAGCGCCACGCGCTACCTGGCACTTGCCAACGTGGCCTGCGTCGGCGGCTCCTGGCCGATGCCGGACGAAGCCATGGCGCAGCGCGACTGGGGCCGCATCGAGCGCCTGGCCAGCGCGACGGCGGCGTTGCGGCGCGCGCGCTGATCGGCTGATCGGCGGCGCCATAAAATCCAATCTCATCCACTCACCCACCGAGACTGAATCGCCATGACAAAAGCCTACTGGATCACCTGCTACCGCTCCGTCTCCAACCCCGACGCCGTGGCCGCCTACGTCAAGCTCGCGGCGCCCGCCATCACGGCCGGCGGCGGTCGCTTTCTGGCGCGAGGCATCGATCCGCTGGTCTATGAAGACGGCCGCAAGGAGCGCACCGTGCTGATCGAGTTCGACAGCGTCGAGCAGGCGGTGGCGCTGCACGACAGCCCGGCCTACCAGGCGGCGCTGGCCGCGCTCGGCGACGGCGCGGTGCGCGACATGCGGATCATCGAGGGCGCGGCCTGAGGGGTGCCCACTGGGCGCCCGAAGCCTCGAGGTTTCCGCCATCGGATCCGGGTCTGGATGGGCGAGCCGGCAAAGGCTCAGCCACGGTCTGAACTGCTTGCCCGAGAGTCGGCGCATGGCGGCTGCTGGCCGATCGCTTGCGAAAGCTGTGCGTATTCGATCGTTTCGGCCCCCATAAGATCGGGCCCGGGAAGGGCCGCGGCTTGAACGATACAAACGCCAAGAAAAACCATCACGTCGGCGTGCGCAAACGACTTCGCCAACTCGGGCCGGGGCTGATCACCGGCGCGGCCGACGACGACCCGAGCGGCATCGCCACCTACTCGCAGGCCGGCGCCCAGTTCGGGTTCTCGATGCTGTGGACCGTGGTGTTCACGCTGCCGCTGATGGCAGCGATCCAGATCGTCAGTGCGCGCATCGGCTATGTCACGCGGCGAGGGCTGGCCGCCAACATCAAGGCCAGCTTCCCGCGCTGGGTGGTGCTTGCCGTGGTCGGCATGCTGCTCGTGGCCAACACGCTCAACCTGTCCGCCGACATCGCCGCCATGGCCGAGGCCCTGCGCCTGCTGGTCGGTGGCTCGGCGCATGTTTACGCGGTGACCTTCGGGCTCCTGTGCCTGGTGTTGCAGATCTTCTTGCCATACCAGACCTACGTGCGCTGGCTCAAGTGGCTGACGCTTGCCCTGCTGGCCTATGTCGCGGTGGTCTTCACGCTGCACCTGGACTGGTGGCAGGTCGCCCGTGAAGTCGTGCGGCCGCGCCTGTCCGCAGGTCATGAGGTGCTGCTGATGGTGGTGGCCGTGTTCGGCACCACGATCAGTCCCTACCTTTTCTTTTGGCAAGCCGCACAGGAGATGGAAGACACGCACGCGAACGAGCACGTGCCACACACGCCGGCCGAGGTACGGCACCACCTGCGACGCATCAAGGCCGACACGATCGTCGGCATGACCTTCTCCAACCTGATCGCCTTCTTCATCATCTTGAGCACGGCGGCCACGCTGCACGCGGCCGGCGTGACCGACATCCAGACCTCGGCGCAAGCCGCCGAGGCGTTGCGGCCATTGGCCGGCGACCTGACCTTCGTGCTCTTCACCCTGGGCATCGTCGGCACCGGCCTGCTGGCGGTGCCGGTGCTCGCCGGCTCGGCCGCCTACGCCGTGGCCGAAGCCGCGGGGTGGCAGGGCAGCTTGAGCCTGCGCCTGGACAAGGGCGAAGGGCGCGGCTTCTACGGCGTGATCGCCGCTGCCACGGTCGGCGGGGTGATCCTGTGCTTCACGCCGACCGACCCGGTCAAGGAGCTGTTCTGGTCGGCGGTGCTGAACGGCGTGATCGCGGTGCCGATCATGGCCGTGATGATGCTGCTGGCGACCCGGCGCGACACCATGGGCGACCACGTGATCGGCGCACGGTTGCGCTGGCTGGGATGGATCGCCACCGCAGTGATGGCAGTGACGGTCGTCGCCATGTTCGCGACCATCTGAGAGTTACCCATTGAGCGCTCGCGCGTCGTCACGACGCCATTCAACCGAGAACTGAAGAACTGATGAGACGCTTCGTTGCTCACCTCCGCGCCCGTCCCAGGCTGATGATTTCGATGCTGGTCGGAAGCGCCGCATTGGTGCTCTTGCCCGGCACGCACCACCTGGTCACCCGAGGTCTCTTCGGTTGGAATATTGCGGTGTGGCTCTACCTGGTGCTGGTCGGCTGGATGATGCTGCGTGCCGATCACGCCCGACTTCGTCGCGTCGCATTGGCGCAGGCCGAAGGGGCGGCCACCGTGCTCACCATGGTGAGCCTCGCGTCGCTTTTCAGCCTGGTCGGCATCGTGGTCGAGCTGTCTGCGGCCAAAGTGCCAGGCGCGCCGCATGCGCTGCCGCATGTGGCGTTTGCGCTCGCGACCGTCGTTGGCTCATGGCTGCTCGTGCCGACCATGTTCGCCTTGACTTACGCGAGCTTGTATTACCGCACGTCCGTCGGCAGGGGCTTGCAGTTTCCTCATGTCGAAGACAGTTTCACGCCGGACTACGGAGACTTTCTCTACTTCTCGTTCACCATCGCGGTGGCCTCGCAGACGGCGGACGTCAACGTATCGACTCAAGCCATGCGGCGACTGGTCCTGCTGCAATCGGTGCTGTCGTTCGGGTTCAACACGGCCATCCTGGCCTTCACCATCAACATCGCGGCGAGCATGTTTTGAGCGAACGCCCCGCGGGCGTTCGCCGAGATCGCACGGCGACGGCGCGCTGCGAGGTACGCGTATCGTGGAGGGCGCGGCTCGGGACGAGTGGCCAGGCCCGTCGATTGCCGCGCCTTACCCGTCGCAACACAAGGAGCAAGCCCATGATTACCGCCATTCCCCGCCGCCAACTCGGCGCCCAAGGTCTCCAGGTTTCCGCCATCGGCCTGGGCTGCATGGGTATGTCGGACTTTTACGGACCGGCCGACGACCAGGTCTCGCTGAAGGTGCTCAACCGCGCCATCGACATCGGTGTGAATTTTCTCGATACCGCCGACATGTACGGCATGGGCAGCAACGAGCGCTTGTTGGCGCAGGTGCTGAAGACCCGCCGTAGCGAGGTGGTGCTTGCCACCAAGTTCGGCCACGTGCGCGGCCCCGACGGCGCTGTCCTGCGCATCGATGGCAGCCCCGAATACGTGAAGAGCGCCTGCGAGGCCAGCCTGCAGCGACTGGGCGTGGACCACATCGACCTCTACTACCAGCACCGCGTCGACCGCAAGGTGCCGATCGAAGAAACCGTCGGCGCGATGGCCGAGCTGGTGAAGGCCGGCAAGGTGCGGCATCTGGGCCTCTCGGAGGCATCGGCCTCGACCGTGCGCCGCGCCGCGAAGGTCCACCCGATCGCGGCATTGCAAAGCGAGTACTCGCTGTGGAGCCGCGATGTCGAGCAGGAGGTGCTGCCCGTCTGCGAAGAACTCGGCATCGGTCTGGTGGCCTACAGCCCGCTGGGCCGTGGTTTTTTGACCGGCGACATCAAGAGCGTCAACGAGCTCGACCCCGGCGACTACCGCCGCCAGAACCCACGCTTTCAGGCGGACAACCTGCCCGCCAATCTGGCGTTGGTGGAAGCCCTCAAGGAGATCGCCAAGGCGCGCGGGTGTACGGCGGCGCAGCTCGCGCTGGCGTGGTTGCTGCATCGCAGCCCGCATGTCGTGCCGATTCCGGGCACGCGCAGCATTGCGCGGCTCGAGGAGAACGCAGCGGCTGCGGCCATCGCGCTCACGGCTGTCGAAGAACGAAAGATCGCCGACGTGTTGTCCGAGAGAACGGTGGCCGGGACGCGCTACCCGTCGGCCGGCATGGCGAACGTGAACGTCTGAGCGCGCGCCGGCGCGGCAGGGCGGTGGGTGCTGCAATGCACAATGCCGGTTTTTCAGCAGCATCGGAACCGCTATGCGACGCGTTGTTTTCAACCAGAAGGGTGGCGTCGGCAAGTCAACCATCACCTGCAATCTGGCGGCCATCGCGGCGCATCAGGGGCAGCGCACGCTGGTGGTTGACCTGGATCGGCAGGGCAATTCCAGCCGCTACCTGCTCGGCGACGCAGCCGACGAAACGACGCCCGGCGCCGCCGAGTTCTTCGAGACGACGCTGAAGTTCAGCGTGCGGGCGCCGAAGACCGCTGACTTCATCGTCCAGACGCCCTGGGAGAACCTGCACCTCATGCCGGCCAGCCCGGTGCTCGACGAGCTGCACGGCAAACTGGAGAGTCGCTACAAGATCTACAAGCTGCGCGATGCGCTGGTGGAACTGGAAGGCGACTACGACGCGGTCTGGATCGACACCCCGCCAGCGCTGAACTTCTATACCCGCTCGGCGCTGATCGCGGCGCAGAGCTGCTTGATCCCGTTCGACTGCGACGACTTCTCGCGCCGCGCGCTGTACAGCCTGCTGGAGAGCGTCAAGGAGATCCAGGCCGACCACAACGCGGCACTGGTGGTCGAGGGCATCGTGGTCAACCAGTTCCAACCGAGAGCCAGCCTGCCTCAGCGCACGGTGCAGGAACTAATAGCCGAGGGCTTGCCGGTGCGCCAGCCCTACCTGAGCGCCAGCGTGAAGATCAAGGAGTCGCACGAGATGTCGCGCCCGATGATCCACCTCGACCCGCGCCACAAGCTGACGCAGGAATTCGTCGCGCTGTACGAAACGCTCGACTGATTTCGCGCGGATTGAGCAG
>NZ_JANMWL010000019.1:0-2516 GCF_031393925.1 Methylibium sp.
CAGAAGGGCGGCGAGGCGGCCGGCGCTGCCAGTCATGAGCGCTCCTGATTAGTGACAATGTTCAGCAACCGTCGACCCCGCACAGTTCGGGCTGATCCTTCCTTCGACAAGCTCAGGACGATCGGAAATACAGGCTCAGGACAGGATACGCCGAGCGTATCGAAGCCCTTCCTGCGAGGGCTGCGGCGCCGAGCAGTGGCGCTGGCACTCGTGCAGGAACCGGCATTGCCCACAGTGCCAGAGCCGCCAGAGCCGCCAGCGCGACGCCTGGCGCGCGGCACGGCTGGCCGAGTTGCTCGACGTGCCGTACTGCCACCTCGTCTTCACGCTGCCGCACGAGCTCAATGCGCTGGCCGGCGTGCATGCGCGCTGGGTTTACGACACGCTGATGCAGTGCACGGCGGCTACCCTCACCGAGTTCGCTGCCAACCCCCGCTGGCTGGGTGGCATCGGTGCCTTCACCCTGGTGCTGCACACCTGGACGCAGGACTTGCGCCGGCACCTGCATGTGCACGCGCTGATGGCCTGCGGGGCGCTCGCCGACGACCACGGCCACTGGATCGAACCCAAGCGAGCGCGCAACTTCCTGTTCCCGGTGCATGCGCTGTCGCGGGTGTTCAGGGGCAAGTTCGTGCAGGCGCTGCAACAAGCCTGCGCCGCCGGTGTGCTGCCGCGCGATCCGGCCGCCACGTCCACAGCGCGCGCCGAGCGCGTGCGCGCGCTGCGCCGCCACGACTGGGTGGTCTATGCCAAGACGGCCGTTGGCCGGACCGGCGGCGGTGCTGGACTACCTGGCGCGCTACACACACCGCACGGCCATCGGCAACGAGCGGCTGCTGGCCATCGCGGCGACAAGGTGCTGCTGCGGGTGCGTGCCGAGAACACGGGTGGCAAGCGCACCGTCGCCATGCCGGGCCAGCAGTTCATCGCCCGGCTGCTACAGCATGTGTTGCCGCCGGGCTTCAAGCGCATCCGCCACTACGGGCTGCTCGCGCCGGCGACCAAGACCGAGCGGCTCGCATTGGCGCGCAAGCTGCTGGCGATGCCGGCGGCCAACCCGCAGGCGCGCGCGGACGCGCAAGCCTTCATGCGCCGCGTGGCGGCCATCGAGATCGATCGCTGTACGCATTGCAAGCTCGGTCACTGGTGCGCGGTCGAGCATCGCGGCGCCGACCGCGCGGCCATGGCAGCGCTTGCAGCGCCCCTGCTGGGCGCTTGTCCAGGCCCGCCATGACGCGCACGCGCGGCCCCACTCCGTGCTCAGCGCGGGCTTGCGCACGCAGGCGCGGAGCCTCCTGCGTCGGCCACGCCGCGGCGGCACGCCGGGCCGCGCCTGGTCGCTGTGGCATCGACCGCACGCCGCCTTCGTTGCCAGCGTGCGCCCTCGGCGACACGCCGCAGTCCGCCGCAGCATGCATCGGCATTGCCGGCACCGGCCACTGAAACTTACACTGCCCACTGTCACCGTCGGCCCGGCGGTTCAGTCCAACGAGGTTTATCCGACGCCGTGCACTACCGCGCCGTCGATCAGCTTCGGCTCGGCGTCAGATAAACGCTATTCGTTAGGCGCCGAGTTCTTCACAGGGGGAGTTACATGACTCGCAATACATGGCCACGTAATCAAAGCACTGCTTCTGGCGGTGGATTGTCGACCGCTTCGGGCGGAGGAATGTCAACGTCGTCCGGAGGCGGGGCTTCAACCGCTTCTGGCGGCGGCATGTCTACAGCCTCGGGTGGCGGGATGTCTACCGCCTCCGGCGGTGGCCTCTCGACAGCATCGGGCGGCGGCCTGTCTACGGCATCCGGCGGTGGCCTATCTACGGCCTCCGGTGGTGGTCTCTCGACGGCGAGCGGAGGCGGCTTGTCGACGGCTTCTGGCGGTGGCATGTCGACCTCAAGCTCGAATGTTTATCGAAGCAACATTCCTCCATGGCCAGTCTTCATTGCTGCGCTTGAGAAGCGAGGAATGACCCAGTACGCAGATCTGATTCGACGGAATCTTCCCTAGCAAAGAGCCCCACGCCCGCCATGAAAATGTTCCCGCTGCGCATGCCGGCGCCTAATCGGGTAGCCAGGAGCTGCTAGCCCCCAGCCCCCACACCACCCACCGTGCGGGTCCGCAGTGGGCGGTTCATGCGAAGTGCGATACGCACCCTCACGGGCTACGCACAGAATGCGCACAAGACCGGCCTCTCGAGCCTGCGCCGCACTCGACTGGCCCGGTCGGGTTTCATTGTCGAGTAGCGAGCCGCCCGTTGCTCCGTCCTGCTTCGCATGTTTGGCCCTTCGTGATCGGCCGCTCTCGTGAAGCACCGAAACACTTCTATGGCCGCTGCTGACTTCTGCACCATCACGCCGCGCGTTACCACGCGACGGTAAGCGTCTGGCCGCGGCACCTTGATTGCCGCGGATCGTTTTAGGATGCTCGTGTCCACGAAGCTCTTGGTGGACACGTGCACACTATCTCCAACGAAGTCAGCGCTGGCCGTCGACGCCGGCGCGAACACAGCGCCGAG
>NZ_JANMWL010000062.1:0-29539 GCF_031393925.1 Methylibium sp.
CAGGGCGTTGATCTTGTCGCACAGCTCGATGCGCAGTGCTTCGGTCGGGTTGTTCGGCCCGCGCGTCTTGAGCTCATGCATGTCGATGTCGTCCATCAACACCTGCTTGGCCATCAGCATCGCCTTTTCGGCCGTGCCGCCGATACCGATGCCCAGCATGCCGGGCGGGCACCAGCCGGCGCCCATGGTCGGCACGGTCTTGAGCACCCAGTCGACCAGCGAGTCGCTCGGGTTGAGCATTACGAACTTGCTCTTGTTCTCCGAGCCGCCACCCTTGGCCGCGATCTGCACGTCCACGGTGTTGCCCGGCACGACGGTCATGTGAACGACCGCGGGCGTGTTGTCGCCGGTGTTCTTGCGCGCGAAGTGCGGGTCGGACACGATCGATGCGCGCAGCTTGTTGTCGGGGTCGAGGTAGCCACGGCGCACGCCTTCGTTGACGGCGTCCTCGATGGAGCCCGCGAAGCCCTCGAAGCGCACGTTCATGCCGATCTTCAGGAACACGTTGACGATGCCGGTGTCCTGGCAGATCGGGCGGCGCCCTTCGGCGCACATCTTCGAGTTGGTGAGAATCTGCGCGATCGCGTCCTTGGCGGCCGGGCTCTGTTCTTGCTCATAGGCGCGGGCCAGGTGGGCGATAAAGTCGCTGGGGTGGTAGTAGCTGATGAACTGCAGGGCTGCGCCGATGCTCTCGACGAGGTCGGCGTGGCGGAGGGTGGTGGTCATGGGCCGTCCAGAGGGTGGGCGGGCTGCGGAACAATGCGTGCAGCCCCGGTGCGCGTCGCGCGCGCAGCGAAGCAATTTTACTGAAGCCAAAGGGGCCCACCGTGCTGCAAAGCGTGCGCCGTTTCATCGCGTCGGAGTCGGCCGGCGGGGTCGCGCTCGCGCTCGCGGCGCTGGTCGCACTCGTGGTCAGCAACTCGGCCTGGGCGCCCTACTACGAGCGTTTCGTGCAGATGCCCGGCGAGCTGCGCATCGGCGGCTGGCTGGTACTCGCCAAGCCGCTGCTGCGGTGGGTCAACGAGCTGTGGATGGCGGTGTTTTTCTTCGTCGTCGGGCTCGAGATCAAACGCGAGTTGCTGGCCGGAGAGCTGGCGTCGCCGCGGCAGGCGCTGTTGCCGGCCGGCGCGGCGCTTGGCGGCATGGTGGTGCCGGCGCTCATCTACGCTGCCATCAACCTCAGCGACCCGGTGGCGCTGCGCGGCTGGGCCATTCCCGCTGCCACCGACATCGCGTTTGCCCTGGGCGTCCTCATGCTGCTGGGCTCGAGGGTGCCGGTGTCGTTGAAAGTGTTTCTCACCGCCGTGGCGATCATCGACGACCTGGGGGCGATCGTCGTCATCGCCTTGTTCTACACCGCCGAGCTGTCGCTGCCGATGCTGGGCGCGGCGCTGCTCGGGTGCGCGCTGCTGTTTGCGCTCAATCGCGCGCGGGTGATGAGCGTGGGCCCCTACGTGATCGTCGGCCTGGTGGTCTGGGTGTGCGTGCTGAAGTCGGGCGTGCACGCCACGCTGGCGGGGGTGGCGACGGCGCTGGCCATACCGCTCACGCGGCCCGACGGCGGTTCACCCCTTGAAGACGCGGAGCATGCGTTGCACCCCTGGGTCGCGTTCGCCGTGCTGCCGGTGTTCGCCTTCGTCAATGCCGGCGTGTCGCTTGAGGGCGTGAGCTTGGCGACCTTGGCCGACCCGGTGCCGCTGGGCATTGCCGCAGGCCTGGTGTTCGGCAAGGCGATCGGCGTGTTCGGCGCGTCGTGGCTGCTCATGCGCTGGGCCGGCGCGGAGCTGCCCAGCGAGGCGAGCCGCTTGCAGTTCTTCGGCGTGTGCCTGCTCTGCGGCGTGGGGTTCACGATGAGCCTGTTCATCGGCGCGCTCGCCTTCGACGGTCAGGGCGCGGGTTACGAGACCCGGCTCAAGATCGGCGTGCTCGGCGGCTCGCTAACTTCCGCCATGCTGGGCACGCTGGTGCTGCTGCGCGCCGGCCGCCGCTCGCGCTGAGCCGGCGCGTCAGTGGCGCGCCGAGGGCGGCGGCGCCATCAGCTTGTCGGTGTAGGCGATCGCCATCGCGGAGAGCAGGAAGGTGATGTGGATGGCCGTCTGCGCGATCAGCACCTTGTCGCTGTAATTGGCGGCATTGATGAAGGTCTTGAGCAGGTGGATCGAACTGATGCCGATGATCGCCGTGGCCAGCTTGACCTTGAGCACCGAAGCGTTGACATGGCTCAACCATTCCGGCTGGTCGGGGTGGCCTTCGAGGTTCATGCGCGAGACGAAGGTTTCGTAGCCGCCGACGATCACCATGATCAGCAGGTTGCTGATCATCACCACGTCGATCAGCGCCAGCACCACCAGCATGATGATGGTTTCGTTGAGGCCGACGGCGTCACCGGTGTAGCCGACGCTCTTGGTCAGGATCGCCAGCGCGGTCTGGCCGCCGAAGGCAGCCTCGATCAGGTGCCACAGCTCGAGCAGGAAGTGCCAGACATACACGCCCTGCGCCGCGATCAGCCCCATGTACAGCGGCAACTGCAACCAGCGGCTCATGAAGATGAGGTTGGGCAGCGGGCGCAGCCTGATGGGGGTCACGTCGGGTATCTGGGCCATGGCGGAGGTCGGGTCGGAAGGCGCGATTCTAGTGAACGCAGTGCCGCGCGCAGCCAGGCAGGGCTCGGCACGCGGTGGCATTGGGGATAGGCCTGAGTGGCGGGTCGGGCTTGCTTCGCGCTAGAGTCCAAATGCCCAGAGTAAGGGCTTCGTAAGTGCCCTTGCCTAGGGTCCCGGCCCACCACCAACAGACGCCCCAGGAGACGAGCATGAGCACCGAGTCCAAGCTGTACCCCCCGTCGGCCGCCGCCGTGAGCTCGGCCCACGTGTCGGGCATGGCGGCCTACGACAAACTGGTGGCCGAAGCCGAGGCCGACTACGAAGGCTACTGGGCACGCCTGGCACGCGAACTGGTGAGCTGGAAGACGCCGTTCACCAAGGTGCTCGACGACAGCAATGCGCCGTTCTTCAAGTGGTTCGAGGACGGCACGCTCAACGTCTCCTACAACTGCCTGGACCGCAACGTCGAACGCGGCCTGGGGGACAAGACCGCGATCATCTTCGAGGCCGATGACGGCAAGGTGACGCGCGCCAGCTACAAGGAGCTGTTGGCGCAGACCTGCCAGCTCGCCAACGCGCTGCGCACCAAGGGCGTGAAGAAGGGCGACCGCGTCATCATCTACATGTCCATGTCCATCGAAGGCGTGGTGGCGATGCAAGCCTGCGCGCGCATCGGCGCGACGCACTCGGTGGTGTTCGGCGGCTTCTCTGCGCAGAGCCTGCGCGACCGCATCCAGGACACCGGCGCCGTGATGGTGCTTACCGGCGACCAGCAGGTGCGCGGCGGCAAGCCGTTGCCGCTCAAGGCCATCGTGGACGAGGCGCTGACGCTCGGCGGATGCGAGAGCGTCAGGCACGTGGTCGTCACCAAGCGCACCGGCGCCGACGTGGCCTTCAGCGCGCCGCGCGACGTGTGGATGAGCGACTTCATCAAGGGCCAGGGCACGACCTGCGAGCCTGAATGGGTGGGCGCCGAGCATCCGCTCTTCCTGCTCTACACCTCCGGTTCCACCGGCAAGCCCAAGGGCGTGCAGCATTCCACCGGCGGCTACCTGCTGCATGCCGCGCTCACCACCAAGTGGACCTTCGACCTCAAGCCCGACGACGTGTTCTGGTGTACGGCCGACATCGGCTGGGTCACCGGCCACACCTACATCACCTACGGGCCGCTCGCGCTGGGCGGCACCGAAATCGTGTTCGAGGGCGTGCCGACCTACCCCGACGCCGGGCGCTTCTGGAAGATGATCCAGGACCACAAGGTCAGCATCTTCTACACCGCGCCGACCGCCATCCGCTCGCTCATCAAGGCGGCCGAAGGCACCGCCGCGGCGCACCCGAGGAACTACGACCTCACCAGCCTGCGCATCCTCGGCTCGGTGGGCGAGCCGATCAACCCGGCCGCCTGGGAGTGGTACCACCAGCACATCGGCGGGGGGCGTTGTCCGATCGTCGACACCTTCTGGCAGACGGAAACCGGCGGCCACATGATCACGCCGCTGCCCGGCGCCACGACGCTGGTGCCAGGTTCTTGCACGCTGCCGTTTCCGGGCATTGCCGCGGCGATCGTCGACGAGACGGGCAAGGACGTGCCCAATGGGCAGGGCGGCATCCTGGTGGTGAAGAAACCGTGGCCGAGCATGATCCGCACCATCTGGGGCGACGACGAGCGCTACAAGAAGAGCTACTACCCCGAAGACTTCAAGGGCAAGTACTACCTGGCCGGCGACGGTGCGATCCGCGACGCCAAGACCGGCTACTTCACCATCACCGGGCGCATCGACGACGTGCTCAATGTCTCGGGCCACCGCATGGGCACGATGGAAATCGAGAGCGCTTTGGTCTCGCACACGGCGCTGGTGGCCGAAGCCGCGGTGGTGGGCCGCCCCGACGACACCACCGGAGAGGCGATCTGCGCCTTCGTGGTGTTGAAGCGCGACCGCCCCACCGGCGAAGAGGCCAAGAAGATCGCCACCGAGCTGCGCAACTGGGTCGGCAAGGAGATCGGCCCGATCGCCAAGCCCAAGGACATCCGTTTCGGCGACAACCTGCCCAAGACCCGCTCCGGCAAGATCATGCGGCGGTTGCTGCGCTCCATCGCCAAGGGCGAGGCGATCACGCAGGACATCTCGACCTTGGAGAACCCGGCGATCCTCGAGCAGTTGTCGAAAACCAACTGAGCGAAGGCCCGAGAGACGCGACGCTTCGGCACCGTGGCTGAGCAAGCCAAAGAAAAAGGCCCCGTACGCGGGGCCTTTTTTTCGTGACTTTGAAGCTTACTTGAGCCCGAGCACCCAGCTCACCAGTTGCTTGGCCTCGGCCTCGCTGACTTGCGGGTTGGCCGGCATGGGGATTTGGCCCCAAGCGCCCGAGCCGCCCTTGACGACCTTGGTGGTCAACTTGCCGGCGGCTTCCTTGTCGCCCGCGTACTTGGTGGCCACGTCCTTGAACGCTGGGCCGACCAGCTTCTTGTCTACCGCATGGCAGGCCATGCAGTTCTTCTTCTGGGCCAAATCCGGGTTGGCGAAGGCCGGTGCGGCGAGCGCCGCGCCAACGATTACCGGCAACAGGAAATGAAGCTTCATGGCGTGCTTTCGAAGGTGCTACAGCGGAGTTACAGTGAATAGAACGCATTCTAGACAGAGGCGTTGACGCGCAGATCGATCGGCACAAAGGGCGGCGACGCCGGGGGAAGGGGACTCAATGTTGTTCGTGATCGCAGGCGTGCTGCTTGTCGCACTCAAATTGCTCGAGTTCGGGTCGGTCGCCGCTTGGCCGTGGTGGATGGTGCTGCTGCCCTTCGGTTTCGCGGTGCTGTGGTGGACGTGGGCCGACATGTCTGGCTTCACCAAGCGCCGCGCCATGGGCAAGATGGACGACAAGAAGACTGCGCGTCGTCGCAGGGCGCTTGCCGCGCTCGGTTTGGACCACCGAGCGTTCGACAAGGAACAAAAGCGCGCCGCGGCCTTCAAGGCCTCGCGACAGCGCCAGATCAATTCGGTCGAAGGCAAGCGCGATGCCGAGCGCAAGAGGCAGCGCGACTCCATTCTGCAAAGCCGCTTTCAAAGCAGCCATCTGGTCAGCGAACAAGACGGCGCGCCGGCGCGCACCGACTTGAAGCCGTAGGTCGCGGCCAAGCGGCCCCCTTGGCTGCGGGTTGCCGGGCCAGCGGCGCCCACGAGCGCCGTCTTTCCTGGTCGAACCGTCAGACGGCGCGCGCCTTGCCTTAAAACTTGTCGAGCACGGCGCCAGTGCTGGCGCTTGAAGCGTTGCGTGCGAACTTGGCCAGTACGCCGCGGGTGTAGCGCGGCGGCGGCGCGCGCCACACCGCGCGCCGCTCGGCCAGTTCGGCGTCGCTCACATTGAGCTGCAGACTCAGGGTGTGCGCGTCGATGGTGATCGAGTCACCTTCCTGCACCAGGGCAATCGTGCCCCCGGCCGCCGCCTCGGGCGCGACATGGCCCACCACCATGCCCCAGGTGCCGCCGGAAAAGCGCCCGTCGGTGACCAGGCCGACCGATTCACCGAGCCCCTGGCCGATGAGCGCGCCCGTGGGCGCCAGCATTTCCGGCATGCCGGGTCCGCCCATCGGCCCGAGGTAGCGCAGCACCATCACGTCGCCGGCCTGGATGCGTTTGTCCATGATCGCGGCGAGCGCCGATTGCTCGTCGTCGAACACGCGCGCCGGGCCGGTCATCACGGGGTTCTTCAGGCCGGTGATCTTGGCCACGCAACCTTCGGGCGAGAGGTTGCCGCGCAGGATGGCGAGGTGGCCCTGGGCGTACATCGGGCGCTCGATCGGGCGGATCACGTCCTGGTTCGCGCGCGGCACCTCCGGCACGTCGGCCAGGTTCTCGGCCACGGTCTTGCCGGTGATCGTCATGCACTCGCCGTGCAGCAGGCCGGCTGCCAGCAAAATCTTCATCACCTGCGGAATGCCGCCGGCCCGGTGCAGATCCACCGCGAGGTATTTGCCGCTGGGCTTCAAGTCGCACAGCACCGGAACGCGCTGGCGCACGCGCTCGAAGTCGTCGATCGTCCACGCCACCTCGGCCGCGTGCGCAATGGCCAGGAAGTGCAAGACTGCGTTGGTCGAGCCGCCGGTGGCCATGATCACGGCGACGGCGTTCTCGATGCTCTTGCGGGTGACGATGTCGCGCGGCTTCAAGTTGTTCTTCACCGCCTCGACCAACACGCGCGCCGCCTCCTTGGCGGTGCTTGCGGTCTCGGCGTGCGGGTTGGCCATGGTGCTCGATCCGGGCAGCGACAGCCCCAGCGCCTCGAACGAAGAACTCATGGTGTTGGCCGTGTACATGCCGCCGCACGAGCCGCTGCCGGGGATGGCGCGGCGCTCGATCTGGCAGAAATCTTCTTCGCTCATCTTGCCGGCGCTGAACTGGCCGACCGCCTCGAACACGCTCACGATGTTCAAGTCCTGGCCCTTGTAGCGCCCCGGCAGGATGGTGCCGCCGTAGACGAAGATGGCCGGCACGTTGGCGCGCAGCATGCCCATCATGCCGCCGGGCATGTTCTTGTCGCAGCCGCCGACGACGAGCACGCCGTCCATCCACTGGCCGCCCACGCAGGTCTCGATGCAGTCGGCAATGACTTCGCGCGAGACCAGCGAATACTTCATGCCTTCGGTGCCCATCGCCATGCCGTCACTGATGGTCGGCGTGCCGAAGATCTGCGGGTTGCCGCCGGCTTCGCGCACGCCTTCCACGGCGGCGTCGGCGAGCTTTTGCAGGCCCGAGTTGCACGGCGTGATGGTCGAGTGGCCGTTGGCAATGCCGATCATCGGTTTCTTGAAGTCGGCCTCCTGGTAGCCCATGGCGTAGTACATGGAGCGGTTGGGCGCGCGGGCGACGCCCTCGGTGATGTTCCTGGAACGGCGGTTGATGCTCATGCGTGTCTCCTGGCAGCGTCGGCGCAAAGTATCGGGTGCGGCGTTGCAAGCGTCCAATATATGAAAAACAGGCGATTGATATGCTCGACAGATGATAGAACCCACCTTCGTCGAAGCTCGCGCCTGGCGACAGTTCCTGGCCGTGGCCGACGTGCTGCATTTCGGCCGCGCCGCCGAGCGCCTGGGCATGACCCAGCCGCCGCTCACGATGGCGATCCAGCAGCTCGAGCGACGCCTCGGCGTTGCCCTCTTCGAGCGCAGCCGGCGCAGCGTCGCGCTGACGCCCGCCGGCGTGGCGTTGGTCGCGCCGGTACGGCAGTGGCTCGAGCAAGGCCAGGCGCTCGCCGCGCTGGCGCGCGCGGCCGGCCAGGGTGATGTCGGCCGGCTCCGTCTGGGGTTCGTTTCCTCGCTCGGCTTCGGACCCTTGCCCGGTTGGTTGCGCGGATTTCGCCAGGCGCATCCGGGCATCGAGATCGAGTTGCGCGAGGCGACCACCGACGTGCAGCGCGAGGCCTTCGCCCGCGGCGAACTCGACGCCGGCTTCATGCTGCATGCCAGCGGCCTGGGCCATGGCGGCGAGGCGCTGGGTCTTCAAGGCCTGCGTGTGGCCGAAGAGCCGCTGGTGCTGGCGCTGCCCGAGGCGCACGCGCTCGCCACGGCAACGCGGCTCGTGCTCTCAACCCTGTTGGCGCAGCCCCTGGTCATCTTTCCGCGCGGCATCGCGCCTTCGCTCTACGACGCGGTGCTGGCCTACTACCACCGCCACGGCGCCACGCCGGTGATCGCACAGGAGGCGATCCAGATGCAGACCATCGTCAACCTGGTCTCGGCCGGCCTGGGCATTGCCTGGGTTCCGGAGGTGGTGACGCGGTTGCAGCGCCCCGGTGTCGTCTACCGCGCGCTGCCGCGTTCGCTGGCAACGGGCGCGCCGCGCTGCGAAACCAGCCTGGTATGCCGGCAGGGAGTGTCCGGGTCGGTCGAGCGCTTCGTCACCTTCGTCGGCGCGGCCCTGCGGTATCGTTGAAATGTCATCACGCCGCCGGATTACTCATGTTTATGCATCCCCAGTTCGACCCGATCGCGATCAAGCTCGGGCCGCTGGCCATTCATTGGTACGGCATCACCTACCTGGTCGCCTTCGGCCTGTTCCTTTGGCTGGCTTCGGTGCGCGCGCGGCGCTCGCCGTTCGTCGACGTCGGCTGGACGCGACGCGATGTCGAGGACCTGCTGTTCTACGGCGTGCTCGGCGTCATCATCGGCGGGCGGCTCGGCTATGTGCTGTTCTACAAGCCGGGCTATTACGCGGCCAACCCGCTCGAGATCTTTGCGGTCTGGAAGGGCGGCATGGCCTTTCACGGCGGCATGCTCGGCGTGATCGCGGCGATGCTCGTGTTCGCCCGCACGCGCAAGCGAGCCTGGATGGAGGTGACCGACCTCATCGCGCCCTGTGTGCCCACCGGCTTGGCGAGCGGGCGCATCGGCAACTTCATCAATGGCGAGCTGTGGGGTCGCGCTGCCGACCCATCACTGCCGTGGGCGATGATTTATCCGCAGTCGGGCAGTAATGTGCCGCGCCATCCCTCGCCGCTCTACCAGTTCGCGCTGGAGGGACTGCTGCTCTTTGCGCTGCTCTGGTGGTACGGCGCGCGGCCGGGCGCTTACAAGGGTGCGCGCGGCCAGCCGACCTGGGGCAAAGTCTCGGGCGCCTTTCTCGTCGGCTACGGCGTGCTGCGCTTCGTGGCGGAGTTCTTCCGCGAGCCCGACAACTTTCTCGGTCTGCTGGCACTGAGCCTGAGCATGGGCCAGTGGCTGTGCGTACCGATGGTACTGACGGGCATCGCGCTCTGGGCTTGGGCGCAGCGCCGCGGTTGATGGCACGTCGCGCACTGCCGCAGTGCAGTGCGGCAAAAAAACCGCCCGGCGCGGACCGGGCGGGGGATGAAAAGGCATTCCCGTCTACAAAGGGTCATGCCCTGCTGAGGAGACAGCAAAACGCCGCAGGAGACGACGGTCGCCCGATCAAAGGCAACTCGCGTGCCAGCGGATGTTCGCTGGCGGCTCACGCGGCTTCGGGCTCGCGCTCGCCGTGACGGGTGTACAGGAAGTCGAGCACCTGCTTGCGGTAGCGCACGTAGCGGGGGTTTTCGGCCAGCGCCACCCGATCGCGCGGGCGCGGCAAATCGACGGCCAGGATCTCGCCGATGGTCGCGGCCGGCCCGTTGGTCATCATCACCACGCGGTCGGACAACAGCACCGCCTCGTCGACGTCGTGCGTCACCATCACCACGGTGCTGCGAGTGCGCTCGACGATCCTGATCAGCTCGTCTTGCAGCCGCGCCCGCGTGAGTGCGTCGAGGGCGCCAAAGGGCTCGTCCAGCAGCAACACCTTGGGCTCCATGGCCAGTGCGCGTGCGATGCCCACGCGCTGCTTCATGCCACCGGAGATCTCGTGCGGCCGCTTGCCGCTGGCGTGCGCCATGCCGACCAGCTCGAGCGCCGCCGCGCTGCGCTCGCACTGCCGGGCCTTGGTCTCGGTGGCGCCAAACACGCGCTCCACGCCGAGATGCACGTTGTCCAGACAGCTCAACCACGGCAGCAAGGAGTGGTTCTGGAACACCACCGCGCGCTCCGGGCCCGGCACGGCAATCTCGCGGCCGTCGCAGAGAAGCGCGCCGTGCGTTGGCAGCAGCAGGCCGGCAACGAGGTTGAGCAGGGTCGACTTGCCGCAGCCCGAATGGCCGATCAGGGTGACGAACTCGCCGCGCTCGACCTGCAGGTTGATGTCGCTGAGCGCCTGAAAACGCCCCTTGCGGGTGACGAACGCCATCTCGGCGCGCTGAATCTCGATGAAATGGTTCATGGCAATGCTCTCAGTTGTCGAAGCTGAACCGGCGCGCCAGCAGCATGAGCGCCTGCTCGAGCAGCAGGCCGACGATGCCGATGACAAAGATCGCGATCAGGATGTGTGCCACGTTGAGGTTGTTCCACTCGTCCCACACCCAAAAGCCGATGCCGACGCCGCCGGTCAGCATTTCCGCCGCGACGATCACCAGCCAGGCGGTGCCCACCGAGAGGCGCACGCCGGTGAGCATGTAGGGCAGCACGGCAGGCAGCAGGATGCGCGTGATGACCTTCCATTCGCTCAAGTCCAGCACGCGCGCCACATTGAGGTAATCCTGCGGCACGCGTTGCACGCCGACTGCGGTGTTGATCACCATCGGCCAGATGGAGCAGATGAAGATGGTCCAGATCGCCGCCGGGTCGGCGGCCTTGAACACCAACAGGCCGATCGGCAACCATGCCAGCGGCGACACCGGCCTGAGCAGGCTGATGAGCGGCGAGATCATGCTGTTCAAGACCTCGAAGCGCCCGATCAGGAACCCCAGCGGTATGCCCACCAGTGCCGCCAGGCCGAAGCCTAGCGCCACGCGTTGCAGCGAAAACAGCACGTTCCAGCCGATGCCCTGGTCGTTCGGTCCCTTGTCGTAGAACGGGTCGGCAAACAGCCGGGCCATTTCGACAAAGGTAGCTGTCGGTGTCGGAAAGTCGCCGCCTTTCATCGTGAGCAGCGCCCAGATGCCAATCACGAGCGCCACGCCAAAGATGGGCGGCAGCACGCGAAGCGCCATGCCGTGCCAGTCGAAAGGATCGCGCTGCGAACGCTGCGGGCGCTCGCGCGGTGGCGTGGCGGGAGCGGCCGTCGAGCGGCGCGCCGCCGGTGCCGGCGGGGCAGGGACGGTGGAATGGCGAGGAGCGCGGAAAACGGCGCTGACCATGGCAGTCTCCTTCTCAGACCTTGACGGCAAAGCCGTCGGCGTACGCCTTGGCGTTCTTGCCATCCCAAACCACGCCGTCGATCAGCTTGCTGCTGCGCATTGGCGACGCCGGCACGCTCACCTTCAGTGCGCTGGCCGCCTCTTTGTAGAGCGCGATCTGGTTGACCTGCTGGGCGACCGCCAGATAGTCTGGGTGCTCCTTGAGCAGACCCCAGCGCTTGTGCTGGGTCAGGAACCACATGCCGTCGCTTAGATACGGGAAATTGACCGCCCCGTCGTTGAAGAACTTCATGTAGTTCGGGTCGTCCCAGGTCTTGCCAAGGCCGTTCTGGTAACGCCCGAGGATGCGCTGGTTGATCACGTCGACCGAGGTGTTGACGTAGGCCTTGTCGGCCACCGTCTCGGCCATCTTGTTCTTGTTCTGCAGCCCCGCGTCGATCCAGCGGCTGGCGTCGAGCACGGCCATGATCACGGCACGTGCGGTGTTCGGATGTTTCTTGACGAAGTCACCGGTGGCGCCGAGCACCTTCTCGGGATGGTCCTTCCAGATGTCCTGCGTGGTCACGGCGGTGATGCCGATGCCGTCGGCGATCGCGCGGTGGCCCCAGGGCTCGCCCACGCAGTAGCCGTCCATGTTGCCCACGCGCATGTTGGCCACCATCTGCGGCGGCGGCACGGTGATGACCTTGGCGTCCTTCATCGGGTTGATGCCGTAGGTGGCGAGCCAGTAGTACAGCCACATTGCGTGGGTGCCGGTCGGGAAGGTCTGCGCGAAGGTGTAATCGCGTTTGTCGGCCGCCATCAGCTTGGCGAGCGACGCACCGTCCACTGCACCCTTGTCGGCGAGCTTCTTCGACAAGGTGATCGCCTGGCCGTTGTTGTTGAGGGTCATCAGCACGGCCATGTCCTTCTTGGGGCCGCCGACGCCCAGATGCACGCCGTAGACGAGGCCGTAGAGCACGTGCGCCATGTCGAGCTCGCCGTTGACCAGCTTGTCGCGCACGCCGGCCCAGGAAGCCTCCTTGGTCGGCACGATCTTGATGCCGTATTTCTTGTCGAAGCCGAGCACCGAGGCCATCACCACCGACGCGCAGTCGGTCAGCGGGATGAAGCCGATGCGCACCTCCTCCTTCTCGGGCTTGTCGGAGCCGGCCGCCCACACGGCGGTGTTGAGGCCGGGCAGGGTGGTGGCGGCTGCGCCAGCGGCGGCCTTCAGCACGGCGCGACGGCCCAATTGCGGCAAGGTGCGAGCGTTGTGATCGGGCATGGCATCTGAACTCCGGAAGTGAAGCGGGCAAAGAAAAAGGCGCCGTCACGCATCGCAGCGGGTCGCTGCAAAGGTGAAGACGCCATCGTCTGGTGCGGTGCAGGCCCGGCCTGCACCGCGGTGGGGATCGCCGTTGACCCCCGATGAAGCTAATGCAATGCCTATGCCAGCACGTCGGCCAGGTCGAGCAGGCGCTGTGCGACCTCGGCCACGCGCAGGCCGCGGTCCATTGCGGTCTTGCGCAGGCGCGCATAGGCCTCGTCTTCGCCAAGGCCCTGGCGACTCATCAACAAGCCCTTGGCGCGCTCGATGAGCTTGCGATCACTGAGCTGGGTGCGGGCGTCGTCGAGCTCGCGGCGCAGGGCCTGCTCGTGGCGAAAGCGCGCCATCGCCACGTCGAGCACCGGCTTGATGCGCTCGCTGGCCAGGCCTGCCACCACATAGGCGCTTACGCCCGCGGCGATGGCGGAGCCGACATGGCTGGTGTCGACGTCGTCGGTGAACAGCACGATCGGACGGCGCTCGTCGCGCGTGGACATCACCACGTGCTCGAGCGTGTCGCGCGCCTCGCTCTGGGCGTCGATGATGATCATGTCGGGCTGGATCTGCGCAATGCGCGCGGGCAAGAAGGCGTCGGCCGGCAGCACCGCCACGATGTTGTAGCCGCTGGCGAGCAAGCCGATGCGCAAATGGCGCGAGCGCTCGGCGGCGTCGAGTGCCGCCGCGTCGTGCGGCTCCGGGCTCAGTGATTCCGGTGCGACGACGATGATGCGCAGGGTCTGGGAGGGGCTCATGGCGTTGTGCCGTGCAAGTAGCGCGCCAGCCGGCAACCGCGACCGGCGTTGCCCTGCGACAGCGACGCCCGCAACGAAAAGGCCCGCACGCGGCGGGCCTCGGGTCAAGGAAATCAGGCGCCGCTCAGGCGCGCTCCTCGACGCCGCTGAAGGTGCGGCGAAACCATTCGACCGGGCTCAGGCTGGCAAACAGCGAGGCCGGTGCGGCCTGCTCGCGCTCGGTCAGCAAATGTCGCGCGATGAGCGTGTCGAGGAACTGGGTCACCGCGGCGCGTGCAAGGCCGCTCTCGTGCATGAGCTGCTGCACCGACACATGACGCTGCGACATCTGGTGCAGCATGCGCCGGTAGGCGGTGCGGTGAAACGGCGCCGGTAGATCGGGCCATGCCACGAGCTTGTAGTGCTTCATCGTCTTCCCCCAGGTCAAGGCGGCTATGCGCCTTGATCGCAGGGTAACGACGCCCCATGACAAGCAGAAGCTCGCCCGGCCCTCGTTTTGTGACATTAGCCACAAAGGCTTTGTGAGCAAATGAAAACGATCTGGACACATGCAAGGCCTGGGTCGCTCCGCACGCTCACTACACTGACTCGATGTTGATCCTCGGCTTTGAATCCTCATGCGACGAAACCGGCGTGGCGCTGGTCGAATACGGCGCCGATACCGTGCCGCGTCTGCTGTCGCAGGCGCTTCACAGCCAGGTCGCGATGCACGCCGACTACGGCGGTGTGGTGCCGGAGCTGGCCTCGCGCGACCACATCCGCCGCGCGCTGCCGTTGGCGCGACAAGTGCTTGCCGATGCCGGTCGCGGATTGAATGAGATCGATGTGATTGCCTATACGCGCGGGCCCGGCCTCGCCGGTGCGCTGCTCGTGGGCAGTGCCGTCGCTTGCGCGCTGGCCGCCGCGCTCGGCAAGCCGGTGCTCGGCGTGCATCACCTCGAGGGTCACCTGCTGTCGCCGTTTCTCTCGGATGATCCTCCGCGGTTTCCGTTTGTCGCGCTGCTGGTGTCGGGCGGCCACACGCAACTCATGCGCGTGGCCGGCGTCGGCGACTACGAGTTGCTGGGCGAGACCATCGACGACGCGGCCGGCGAAGCCTTCGACAAATCGGCCAAGCTGCTCGGCCTGGGCTACCCGGGCGGGCCGGCCCTGGCACGCTTGGCCGAGTTCGGCGACGCCAGCGCCTACAAGCTGCCGCGCCCGCTCCTGCACAGCGGCAACCTGGACTTTTCTTTTGCCGGCCTCAAGACCGCGGTGCGCACGCAGGCCCTCAAGCTGGGCGACGGGGCTTGCGAGCAGCCGCGCGCCGACCTGGCGGCGGCCACGCAGGCCGCGATCGTGGAGGTGCTGGTGAAGAAGTCGCTCGCGGCGCTCGCGGCGACCGGCCTCGCGCGCCTGGTGGTGGCCGGCGGCGTGGGTGCGAACCGCTTGCTGCGCGAGCAGCTCGACACCGCCTGCGCCCAGCGCGGCCTCTGCGTGCATTACCCAGCGCTGGCGCTGTGTACCGACAACGGCGCCATGATCGCGCTGGCTGCAGCGATGCGCCTGCAGTCCGGCCGCGCAGTGGCGCGGCACGACCTGGCTTTCGATGTGCAGCCGCGCTGGCCGCTCACGGCGGTCAACGCCGTGGCGGCCTCGGCTCTCTGACGCTCAGGCGATCGCGAGCTGCGACGCCGGCTTGACTTTCTTGACCAGCGTGAGGCTGAGCACGCCGTTCTCCATCTTGGCCTGCGACGCGGCTTCGTCGACTTCGATCGGCAACGTGAAGCGGCGTGCAAACGCGCTGGCACTGCGCTCGCGCACCAACTGACGCTCGCCCTCGGCCGCGGGCGTCTCGCTGCGTGCGGCGGCTTCAATGGCGATGCGCTTGCCGTCGATCGTGACCTTCACATCCTCCTTGGCGATGCCGGGCAGGTCGACCTGCACGCTGTAGTGCTGCGCGGTCTCGCGCAGGTCGAGCGCGGGCATGCGTGAAGCGACCTCGGGCGCACTCGCGCTCTGCTGGAACACGCGCTCGACGGTGTCGTCGAACAGGCGGTCGAACGCGCGGCTCAGGTCACGGGCATGGCCGTTGTGGTTTTGACGGTGGGCGAGGGGCATGACGAACATGGTGAACTCCTAGAATTCAGGGACTCGGTGGGGTGGGCAACTTCTGGCTGCCCATGCCGTTCGAATTGAGAGCGGCATTTTTGTTTTCAAGGGCCTTGTGAATGCGTGAAGTGATCCAGGGCCTGCCCGGCTCCAAGATTCGTGAAGTGGCCAACGCCGGCCTCGGCCGCGCCGATCTGCTCGCGTTCTGGTTCGGCGAAGGCGACGAGGCCACGCCGGCCTTCATCCGCGACGCCGCGATCGAATCGCTGCAGCGTGGCGAGACCTTCTATTCGCACAACCTCGGCCTGCCCGAATTGCGCGAAGCGGTCGCCGGCTACGTGAGTTCGCTGCACCCGCCGCTCGGCAGCGAGCGCATCGCCATCACGTCCTCGGGCGTCAATGCGTTGATGATTTCGATGCAGGCCCTGGTCGGTGCGGGCGACGAGGTGGTCGCGGTGGTGCCGGTGTGGCCCAACCTCACCGCGCAGCCGGCGATCCTGGGCGGCTGCGTCACACGCGTTTCGCTGCGGCCTCGCAGCGGTGCCTGGCGGCTCGATCTCGATGAGTTGCTGGCGGCCGTCACGTACCGCACGCGCGTGCTGCTGGTCAACGCGCCGAACAACCCGACCGGCTGGACGCTAGGCCGCGACGAGCAGGCGGCCTTGCTGGCGCATTGCCGCCGCACCGGCACCTGGATCGTCGCCGACGAGGTCTACGAGCGGCTGTACTTTGCAGACGACGCGCGCGCCGCGCCGTCCTTCCTCGACGTCGCCGAGCCACATGACCGGCTGGTCGTCGTCCACAGCTTTTCCAAGAGTTTCCTCATGACCGGCTGGCGGCTCGGCTGGCTGGTGCTGCCGCAAACACTGGTCGACGCGGTGGGCAAGCTGATCGAGTTCAACACCTCCTGTGCGCCGGTGTTCGTGCAACGCGCGGGTCTTGCCGCGCTGCGCGGCGCGCACGCCTTGGTCCCGACCGTGACGGCGCACCTGCGGCAGTGTCGCGACACTTTGCTGCCCGCCTTGCAGGCCGTGCCGGGCGTGGAAGTCGCGGTGCCCGAGGGCGGCATGTATGCCTTTCTGCGAGTTGCCGGTGAAGACGACTCGCTGGCGTTCGCCAAGCGGTTGGTGCGGGAGGCGGGGCTGGGCCTGGCTCCCGGGGCTGCCTTCGGCGACGAGGCCGAAGGTTGGCTGCGCTGGTGCTTCGCTTCGCGCGATCCGGCGCGGCTCGCGCAAGGGGTGCAGCGGCTGCGGGCCGCGCTGCGTCTATAATCGTTCGGTTTTGCGGGGTGCCGAGTCCTGCAAGATCAGACGCACGGCGCGGTGACGCGTCCTTGCAAACCGAAAACAGCCGAAAACAGCAAACAGCGCACGGCATGGGTTGGTTTCACCCGTGACCGCAAGTGAAAACCGAAACCGCGGCACGCCAATCTTTCCTGTGCGTCGGCGGTTTCACGCAACAGGAAACGAATCATGGCCGTGGCCGATCTCAACATTCCAGAAATCGTCAAGACGAACGCGCGCAGCGCCACCGACACGGGCTCGCCCGAAGTGCAGGTCGCCATCCTCACCGCACGCATCAACGACCTGACGCCGCACTTCAAGACCCACGCCAAGGACCACCATGGTCGCCGCGGTCTGCTCAGGATGGTGAGCCGGCGACGCAAGCTGCTCGACTACCTCAAGGCCAAGGACGCCGAGCGCTACACCGCGCTGATCCAGAAACTCGGCCTGCGCAAGTAAGCAAGACCCATGACGAAGAGCCTGTCTGGCATCACCAGCGCAGGCTCTTCGCGTTTTGGAGCGCAACCCCCGAGCGACGATGTGTCATTCCAGCGAGGCTTTGCCGAGCCGCGCTGGAATGACATCCCGCTCGAGGGCTGAAGCTTCGGTGAAAGGCGCCACCCGACGCGCCGTGTTCTCTCGAAGAGAACCCATCAGGAGACCCGCATGAGCATGTTCAACAAGGTCACGAAGACGTTCCAGTGGGGCCAGCACCAGGTCAGCCTCGAGACCGGCGAGATTGCCCGCCAATCGGGCGGCGCCGTTGTCGTCGACATCGAAGGCACCGTGGTGCTCGCCACCGTGGTGGCCGCCAAGCATGCCAAGCCGGGGCAAGACTTCTTCCCGCTCACCGTCGACTACATCGAGAAGACCTACGCCGCCGGCAAGATTCCCGGCAGCTTCTTCAAGCGCGAAGGCCGCCCGAGCGAGCTGGAGACGCTGACCTCGCGCCTCATCGACCGGCCGTTGCGGCCGCTCTTCCCCGAAGGCTTCTACAACGAAGTGCAGGTGGTGATCCACGTGCTGTCGCTCAACCCGGAGGTCTCGGCCGACATCGCAGCACTCATCGGTTCCTCGGCGGCGCTGGCCATTTCCGGCATCCCGTTCAACGGACCGGTGGGCGCGGCGCGCGTGGGCTACATCAACGGCGAGTACGTGCTCAACCCGGGCCCGAGCCAGCTCAAGGAGAGCCAGCTCGACCTGATCGTCGCGGGCACTGAAGCGGCGGTGCTGATGGTGGAGTCCGAAGCCCAGCAGCTGCCCGAAGACGTGATGCTCGGCGGCGTGGTGTACGGCCATGAGCAGGGCAACATCGCCATCCGCGCCATCAACGAGCTGGTGCGTGACGCCGGCAAGCCCGAATGGCAGTGGGAAGCGCCGGCCAAGGACGAGGCCTTCATCGCGCACGTGGGTGACCTGGCCGAAGCGAAGATCCGCGCGGCCTACCAGATCCGCTCCAAGCAGGAGCGTACGCAGGCCATGCGCAAGGCCTACGCCGAGGTGCTGGCAGCACTCGCCGCCGAAGGTGCTGCGGTCGACAAGGTCAGGGTCGAGAACCTGCTGTTCGACATCGAAGCCAAGATCGTGCGCAGCCAGATCCTCGCGGGCGAGCCGCGCATCGACGGGCGCGACACGCGCACCGTGCGCCCGATCGAAATTCGCTCCTCGGTGCTGCCGCGCACCCACGGCTCGGCGCTGTTCACGCGCGGCGAGACGCAGGCGCTGGTCATCACCACCCTGGGCACCGAGCGCGACGCACAGCGCATCGACGCGCTGGCCGGCGAGTTCGAAGACCGCTTCATGTTTCACTACAACATGCCTCCGTTCGCGACCGGCGAGACCGGTCGCGTCGGCTCGCCCAAGCGCCGCGAAATCGGCCACGGGCGCCTGGCCAAGCGCGCGCTGATCCCGGTGCTGCCGAAGAAGGACGAGTTCGCCTACGCGATCCGCGTGGTCTCCGAGATCACCGAGTCCAACGGTTCGTCGTCGATGGCTTCGGTGTGCGGCGGCTGCCTGGCCATGATGGACGCGGGCGTGCCGCTCAAGGCGCACGTGGCGGGCATCGCCATGGGCCTGATCAAGGACGGCAACCGCTTCGCCGTGCTGACCGACATCCTCGGCGACGAAGATCACCTCGGCGACATGGACTTCAAAGTGGCCGGCACGACCACCGGCGTGACCGCGCTGCAAATGGACATCAAGATCCAGGGCATCACCAAGGAGATCATGCAGGTGGCCCTGGCGCAGGCCAAGGAAGCGCGGCTGCACATCCTGGCCAAGATGGTCGAGGCCGTGGGTGGCGCCAAGACCGAACTCTCCGAGTTCGCGCCGCGCCTCTACACCATGAAGATCAACCCCGAGAAGATCCGCGACGTGATCGGCAAGGGCGGCTCGACCATCCGCGCGTTGACGGAAGAATTCGGCACGCAGATCAACATCGAGGAAGACGGCACCATCACCATCGCCTCGGTCGACGGCGACCGCGCGATGGCGGCCAAGAAGCGCATCGAGGAGATCACTGCCGAGGCCGAGATCGGCAAGATCTACGAAGGCGCGGTCACCAAGATCCTCGACTTCGGTGCGCTGATCAACATCCTGCCGGGCAAGGACGGACTGCTGCACATCAGCCAGATCGCACACCAGCGCGTCGAGCAGGTGAGCGACTTCCTCACCGAAGGCCAGGTGGTCAAGGTCAAGGTGCTCGAGACCGACGAGAAGGGCCGCATCAAGTTGTCGATGAAGGCGCTGCTGGAGCGTCCCGAGGGCTATGTCGAAGAAGAGCGTCCGCGCCGTGAATACAGCGATCGCGGCGACCGTGGTGGGCGCGGTGGTGACCGTGGTGATCGCCCGCCGCGCCGTGAGCGCTCCGAGCGTCCGCCGGAGCGCAGCGGCGAGGCGCCGGCCTCGCAGCCTTCGTCTGGCGGCAACAACACGCCGCCCGACGCCGAGTGACGAGGGCAGGGGGCGGCACTCGCGCCGTCCCCGTCGAGCACACCGTCATGCAAGCGATCGAGATTTCTCGCCCGGGCGGGCCCGATGTGTTGCGCCTGGCGCAGCGCCCCGAGCCGGCGCCTGCCGCGGGTGAACTGCTCATCGAGGTGGCCGCCTCGGGCGTGAACCGCCCGGACGTGCTGCAGCGCTCGGGGGCCTATCCGCCGCCGCCCGGCGCTTCGGATTTGCCGGGCCTGGAGGTGGCCGGGAGCATCGTCGGTGGCCATGCCGGTGAACTGGCAGCGGCCGGCTTCAAGCTGGGCGACCGGGTTTGCGCACTCACTCACGGCGGCGGCTATGCCGAGCGCTGCGTGGCACCCATCGGCCAGACCCTGCCCGTGCCGGCAGGCCTCACCGACGTGGAGGCGGCAAGTCTGCCCGAGACTTTTTTCACCGTCTGGATCAACGTGTTCGATCGCGCGCGCCTGCAGCCCGGCGAGACGCTGCTGGTGCAGGGCGGCTCCAGCGGCATTGGGGTGGCGGCGATCCAGCTTGCCAAGGCGCTGGGCTCGACGGTGATCGTGACCGTGGGCGACGATGCCAAGGCCCAAGCCTGCCTTGCGCTCGGTGCCGACTTTGCCGTTAACTACAAGACGCAGGACTTCGTCGCCGAGGTCAAACGCGTGACCGACGGCCGCGGCGCCGACGTGATCCTCGACATGGTGGCCGGCGACTACGTGGCGCGCGAAATCCAGTGCCTGGCCGATGACGGCCGGCTCTCGATCATCGCGGTGCAAGGCGGCGTGCGCGCCGAGTTCGATGCCGGTGCCGTGCTGCGTCGACGCCTCACGATCACCGGCTCCACCTTGCGCCCGCGCACCGTGGCCTACAAGGCGCAGGTAGGCCGTGCGCTGCGTGAGCGCGCCTGGCCGCTGTTCGAGCAGGGCAAGCTCGCGGCGGTGGTGTTCAAGACCTTTCCCGCCGCCCAGGCCGCCCAGGCCCATGCGCTCATGGAATCGGGCCAGCACGTCGGCAAGATCGTGCTGACCTGGTAAGGAAGAGGAGCAATACAAGATGAGCCCATCCCGTCGCAAGCTCGTGGTCGGCAACTGGAAGATGCATGGCACCCACGCCGCCAACGAGGCGCTGCTCGAAGCGCTGAAGTCCGCCGGCCCGCTGCCCTCTGACGTGGCCGTGTGCGCGCCGCACCCCTACCTCGCCCAGGCGGCCGAACGGCTGGCGCGCTCGGCCATCGGCTGGGGCGCGCAGGACTGCTCGGCGCATGAGCAGGGCGCCTACACCGGCGAGGTGTCGGCCGCGATGTTGGCGGACTTTGGCTGCCGCTATTGCCTGGTCGGCCACTCCGAGCGGCGTGCGTTGCATGCTGAAAGCGACCAGCTCGTGGCCGACAAGGCGCAGGCGGCGCTGGCCAGGGGCATCACGCCGATCGTCTGCGTCGGCGAGACGCTGCGCGAACGCGAGGCCGGTGAAACCGAGGCCGTCGTTAAGCGCCAGCTGTCGGCGGTGATCCACACGCTCGGCCACTGTGCCGGTGAGATGGTCGTGGCCTATGAGCCGGTGTGGGCGATCGGCACCGGCCGCACTGCCACGCCCGAGCAGGCGCAGGCCGTCCACGCGCTGCTGCGCGCGCAACTGCATGCTGCCACGCCGCGCGCTGCGCAGATGAAACTGCTCTATGGCGGCAGCGTCAAACCCGACAACGCGGGCGTGCTGTTCGCTCAGCCAGACATCGATGGCGGCCTGATCGGCGGCGCGTCGCTCAAGGCAACGGATTTCCTCGCGATCTGCCGCGCTGGCGCGCATTGATCGCAGCACCCTTTCAAAGATAAAGAACGGAGTCCTCGAAATGCAAGTGATGTTGACGGTGGTCGTGGTGACGCAGATGCTCACCGCGCTCGTGATGATCGGCCTGGTGCTGATCCAGCATGGCAAGGGCGCGGACATGGGCGCCTCGTTCGGCAGTGGCGCATCGGGCAGCCTGTTCGGCGCAACCGGCAGCGCCAACTTTTTGTCGCGCTCGACCGGCGTGTGCGCCGCGGTGTTCTTTGCCTGCACGCTGGCGCTGGCTTACTTCGGCAACCTGCGCGACACGGCGATGCCTTCGGGCACCAGCATCCTCGAGCGCTCGGCGGTGCCAGCATCGGCACCCGGTGCGGCGGCTTCGGGTGCGGCGCAGATTCCGGGCGCTGCACCGACCGGCGAAACGGGCGCCGTGGTCGCTCCGGCGGTGCCCGCGCCGATGGCGTCCGGCGCCGCGCAGATCCCGACGAAGTGATGCCGACAAAGTCATTGCCGACCCCCGAAGAGGTGGGTCTTTCGAGCTAGAATTTCTGGCTGTTCGGTGAGCCATTCCTCATGCAAACCGAACCGCAAAACCGCATCGAGTTCGATCCTGAAAGCGATGCCGGGCCGTCGTGGTGAAACTGGTAGACACGCTATCTTGAGGGGGTAGTGGCGAAAGCTGTGCGAGTTCGAGTCTCGCCGACGGCACCATCAGATTTTGGAAGAGTCAAACCGGGCGTGCCGCAGCGCGGAGTCGCCCGAGCAGGCGCCGCCGCCACGGTGCGCCTTGTCTTGTTTGAGCGAGTGCATCAGACCCGTCGACCTGCCATTCACGATGAACCTCGAGTCCTACCTGCCGGTCATCTTGTTCATTCTTGTCGGCGCCGCCGTTGGCATTGCGCCGCAGCTGATCGGCTTTGCGCTCGGGCCGCACCGGCCCGATGCCGACAAGAACTCTCCCTACGAATGCGGCTTCGAGGCGTTCGAAGACGCGCGCATGCAGTTCGACGTGCGCTACTACCTGGTCGCCATTCTGTTCATCTTGTTCGACCTCGAGATCGCCTTTCTCTTCCCGTGGGCGGTGTCGCTCAGGGAGATCGGCGCCACCGGTTTCTGGGCCATGATGGTTTTCCTCGGCATCCTCGTCGTGGGCTTCGCCTACGAGTGGAAAAAAGGCGCCCTGGACTGGGAATGATCTCGAGCACCAAGTAGGCAAGCCATGGGCATCGAAGGCGTTTTCAAAGAGGGGTTCATGACCACCTCGGCCGACAAGCTGATCAATTGGTCGAAGACCGGGTCGCTGTGGCCGATGACCTTCGGCCTGGCCTGCTGCGCCGTCGAGATGATGCACGCGGGCGCCGCGCGCTACGACATCGACCGCTTCGGCATGCTGTTTCGTCCCAGCCCGCGCCAGAGCGACCTCATGATCGTCGCCGGCACCCTGTGCAACAAGATGGCGCCGGCCTTGCGCAAGGTCTACGACCAGATGGCCGAGCCGCGTTGGGTGCTCAGCATGGGTTCGTGCGCCAACGGCGGCGGCTACTACCACTACAGCTATTCGGTGGTGCGCGGCTGCGACCGCATCGTGCCGGTGGACGTGTACGTACCGGGCTGTCCGCCCACGGCCGAGGCGCTGCTCTACGGCGTGTTGCAGCTGCAGTCGAAGATCCGTCGCGAAAGCACCATCGCGCGTTGACCGCGCGATTCGAAGCCGCCTTTGTCGATGAAACACTACAAGCTCGACGTCCTGCAGCCCGCGCTCGAGGCCGTGCTGGGCGACCAAGTCAAAGCTCTGGTGCGCGACCGCGGTGAACTCACGCTCACCGTCAAGGCCGCCGACTACACCCTCGTCTGCCTGGCCTTGCGCGACCACGCCGAGCTGAAGTTCGAGCAATTGATCGACCTCTGCGGACTCGACTATTCGACCTACCGCGACGGCGCTCATTCGGTCTACACCGACGGCCCGCGCTTTTGCGTGGCGCTGCACCTGCTGTCGATCAGCAAGAACTGGCGGCTGCGCCTGAAGGTGTTTTGCCCCGACGACGAGCTGCCGCTGGTCGCCTCGGTCAACGAGGTCTGGAGTGCGGCCAACTGGTTCGAGCGCGAGGCCTTCGATTTGTACGGCATCGTGTTCGAGGGCCACGCCGACCTGCGCCGCATCCTCACCGACTACGGCTTCATCGGGCATCCCTTCCGCAAGGACTTCCCGGTGACGGGGCATGTCGAGATGCGCTACGACCCCGAGCAAAAGCGCGTGATCTACCAGCCGGTGACGATCGAGCCGCGAGAGGTCACGCCGCGCATCATTCGCGAAGACCACTACGGCGGCCTTGGTTGAGTCATGGCCGACATCAAGAACTACACCCTCAACTTCGGCCCGCAGCACCCGGCCGCGCACGGCGTGCTGCGCCTCATCCTCGAGCTCGACGGCGAGGTGATCCAGCGCGCCGACCCGCACATCGGCTTGCTCCACCGCGCCACCGAAAAGCTCGCCGAGACGCGCACCTACATCCAGTCGCTGCCCTACATGGACCGGCTGGACTACGTCTCGATGATGTGCAACGAGCACGCCTACTGCCTGGCGATCGAGAAGCTGCTGGGCGTGGACGTGCCGGTCCGGGCGCAGTACATCCGCGTGATGTTCTCCGAGCTGACGCGCCTCTTGAACCACCTGTTGTGGCTGGGCGCGCACGGGCTGGACTGCGGTGCGATGAACATCTTCATCTACTGCTTTCGCGAACGCGAAGACCTGTTCGACATGTACGAGGCGGTGTCCGGCGCGCGCATGCACGCGGCCTACTTCCGCCCCGGCGGCGTCTACCGCGACCTGCCGGGCACCATGCCGCAGTACCGCGCCTCCAAGGTGCGCAGTGCCAAGGTGATGTCGCAGCTCAACGAGAACCGACAAGGCTCGCTGCTGGACTTCATCGACGACTTCACGCGGCGCTTTCCCGGCTACGTGGACGAGTACGAGACCTTGCTCACCGACAACCGCATCTGGAAACAGCGCACCGTCGGCATCGGCGTGGTGACGCCCGAGCGCGCGATGAACCTCGGCTTCACCGGGCCGATGTTGCGCGGCTCGGGCATCGAGTGGGACTTGCGCAAGACCCAGCCCTACGAGGTCTACGAGCACATGGACTTCGACGTGCCGGTGGGCGTGAACGGCGACACCTACGACCGCTACCTGGTGCGCATCGAAGAAATGCGCCAGGCCAACCGCATCATCGAGCAGTGCTCGACGTGGCTGCGCGCCAACCCGGGCCTGCCGGTGATCACCGACAACCACAAGGTGGCCTCGCCCGGCCGGGTGGACATGAAGTCCAACATGGAAGAGCTGATCCACCACTTCAAGCTCTTCACCGAAGGCATGCACGTGCCCGAGGGCGAGGCCTATGCGGCGGTCGAGCACCCCAAGGGCGAGTTCGGCATCTACCTGGTGAGCGACGGCGCCAACAAACCTTACCGCCTGAAGATTCGCGCGCCCGGCTTTGCGCACCTGGCGGCGCTCGACGAGATGGCGCGTGGCCACATGATTGCCGACGCGGTGGCGGTCATCGGCACGATGGACATCGTGTTCGGCGAGATCGACCGGTAGCAACCGATGAGCGATGCGACACACAGGCAGGCGATCGATGACACCCTCTGAAGCCACACGCGCGCGTTTCGACCATGAAGTCGCCAAGTACCCGCCCGAGCACAAGGCCTCGGCGGTGATGGCCTGCCTGGCCATCGTGCAGCAGCAAGAGGGCCATGTCTCGCGCGAGGCCGAGACCGCGGTGGCCGCTTACCTCGGCATGCCGACGATCGCGGTGCATGAGGTCACGACCTTCTACAACATGTACAACCAGCAGCCGGTCGGGCGTTTCAAGCTCAATGTCTGCACCAACCTGCCGTGCGCGCTGCGCGACGGGCAGACCGCGCTCGATCACGTGTGCAGCAAGCTGCATGTCGAGCCTTATGGCACCACGACCGACGGCCTGTTCACCGTGCAGCCAAGCGAATGCCTGGGCGCCTGCGCCGACGCGCCGGTGCTGCTGGTCAACGACCGCCAAATGCTGAGCTTCATGAGCGCCGAGCGGCTCGACGAACTGCTCCTCACGCTCGCAGCGCACGCCCAATGACGATCGCCGCGACGACCATGATCGATCTCTCCAGGTTCCAGGCCAGCGGTCGCGAGACCTGCTTTCACGACCGCCACATCGGCGCGCAGATCGTTGCCGGCCTCGACGGCAAGAACTGGCGCCTGGCCGACTACGAAGCGCGTGGCGGCTACCAGGCGCTGAAGAAAATCCTGCAAGGCAACACCGAGGGCGACGCCGCCGCCGGGCCGATGACCCCCGAGCAGGTGATCGCCGAGGTCAAGACCTCCGGCCTGCGCGGACGCGGCGGCGCGGGTTTCCCGACCGGCCTGAAGTGGAGCTTCATGCCGCGCCAGTTTCCCGGCCAGAAATATCTGGTCTGCAACTCCGACGAGGGCGAGCCCGGCACCTGCAAGGACCGCGACATCCTCGCCTTCAATCCGCACATCGTTATCGAAGGCATGGTGATCGCTGCCTACGCCATGGGCATCAGCGTGGGCTACAACTACATCCACGGCGAGATCTTCGAGATCTACGAGCGCTTTGAACAAGCGCTGGCCGAGGCACGTGCCGCCGGCTACCTGGGCGACAAGATTCTTGGCAGCCACTACGGCTTCGAGCTGCACGCCGTTCATGGCTTCGGCGCCTACATCTGCGGCGAAGAGACCGCGCTGCTCGAGTCGCTGGAAGGCAAGAAGGGCCAGCCGCGCTTCAAGCCGCCGTTTCCGGCCAGTTTTGGCCTCTACGGCAAGCCGACCACGGTCAACAACACCGAGACCTTCGCCGCGGTGCCCTGGATCATCCGCAACGGCGGCCAGGCCTACCTGGAGTGCGGCAAGCCCAACAACGGCGGCACCAAGATCTTCTCGATGGTGGGCGACGTCGAGTGGCCCGGCAATTACGAAGTGCCGATGGGCACGCCGTTCTCCAAGCTGCTCGAACTCGCCGGTGGTGTGCGCGGCGGTCGCGGCCTCAAGGCCGTGATCCCCGGCGGCTCTTCCGCGCCCGTGCTGCCCGGCGCAGTGATGATGGACACGACGATGGACTACGACGCCATCGCCAAGGCCGGCTCCATGCTCGGCTCGGGCGCGGTGATCGTGATGGACGAGACGCGCTGCATGGTCAAGAGCCTGCTGCGACTGTCCTACTTCTACCAGCATGAGAGCTGCGGCCAGTGCACGCCGTGCCGCGAAGGCACCGGCTGGCTGTGGCGCATGGTCGACCGCATCGAGCACGGTCGCGGCAAGCTCGAGGACATCGAGTTGCTGAACTCGGTGGCCGACAACATCCAGGGCCGCACCATCTGTGCGCTCGGCGACGCGGCGGCCATGCCGGTGCGGGCCATGATCAAGCACTTCCGCGAAGAGTTCGTGCATCACATCGAGCACAAGCGCTGCCTGGTCGGCGCCGACGCTCTTGCCGGCGGCGGGCCGGCCCTCTCCCTGCGGGAGAGTGAGCCGATCCGTGGGGCGGAGCGCATCCATGGTTGAGATCGAACTCGACGGCCAGAAGGTCTCGGTGCCTGCGGGCAGCATGGTCATGCATGCGGCCGACAAGGCCGGCACCTACATACCGCACTTCTGCTATCACAAGAAGCTCAGCATCGCGGCCAATTGCCGCATGTGCCTGGTCGACGTGGAGAAGGCGCCCAAGCCCATGCCGGCCTGCGCCACGCCGGTGTCGCAGGGCATGATCGTGCGCACCCAGAGCAAGAGGGCGCTCGAGGCGCAGCAGTCGGTGATGGAGTTCCTGCTCATCAACCACCCGCTCGACTGCCCCATCTGCGACCAGGGCGGCGAATGCCAGTTGCAGGACCTGGCGGTGGGCTATGGCAAGTCGGCCTCGCGCTACCAGGAAGAAAAGCGCGTGGTGCTGCACAAGGACGTGGGCCCGCTGGTCGGCATGGAAGAGATGACGCGCTGCATCCATTGCACGCGCTGCGTTCGCTTCGGGCAAGAGGTGGCGGGCGTGATGGAGCTCGGCATGATCCACCGCGGCGAGCACGCCGAGATCACCACCGTGGCCGGCGACACCATCGACTCGGAACTCTCGGGCAACATGATCGACCTCTGCCCGGTCGGCGCGCTCACCAGCAAGCCGTTTCGCTACAGCGCACGCACCTGGGAGCTTTCACGCCGCAAGAGCGTGAGCCCGCATGACTCGACCGGCGCCAACCTGATCGTGCAGGTCAAGGGCGCGCGCGTGATGCGCGTGCTGCCGCTGGAAAACGAGGCCGTCAACGAATGCTGGCTGGCGGATGGCGAGCGCTTTTCCTACGAGGCGCTCAACAGCGACGAGCGCCTCACCACGCCGATGCTCAAGCAGGGCGGGGTGTGGCAGGCGGTCGACTGGGCCAGCGCGCTCGACTACGTGGCCAACGGCTTGCGGACCATCAAGGCCGACCACGGCGCACCGAGCATCGGCGCTCTCTCTACCGCGCACAGCACGGTCGAAGAACTGCACCTGCTCGCCAAGCTGGTGCGCGGCCTGGGCTCGGACAACATCGATCACCGGCTGCGGCATTCGTTCTTCGAGACGAGCGAGCCGGTGCGGCCGTCGGGCTCGCCTTCGGCCGGGCCGTCGGGCGCGCCTTCGGCCGGGCCGTCGGGCTCGCCTTCGGCTCGGTGGCTCGGCACCTCGATCGCCTCGCTGTCCACGCTGGACCGTGTGTTTCTCGTCGGCTCCTTCGTGCGCAAGGACCACCCGCTGTTCGCGCAGCGCCTGCGCCAGGCCGGCAAGCACGGCGCGCGCATCGCGAGCCTGCATGCGCTGGCCGAAGATTCGCTGTTGCCGGTCGAGGCGCGCATCACCGCCGCGCCGAGCGGCTGGGTCGCGGCGCTGGCCGGCGTGGCGGCGGCCGTCGCGGCAGGCAAGGGCGTTGCGGCGCCGACGGCGGTCGAGGCCGACGATGCGGCCAGGGCGGTCGCCACCTTGCTCGCGAGCGGCGAGCGCAAGGCCATCCTGCTCGGCAACGCCGCGGCCTGGCATCCTCAGGCTGGCGAACTGCTGGCGCTGGCCAACTTCATCGCCAAGCACACCGGCGCGAGCTGTGGCTATTTCTGCGAAGCGGCCAACAGCGTGGGTGCGCAACTGGTCGGCGCGCAACCGCAGCAGGGTGGCCTGAACGCCGGGCAGATGCTCGCGCCGAGCGGCGACGCCAAGCCGCTCCAGGCCGTGCTGTTGCTCAACGCCGAGCCCCTGTTCGATGCCGCCGACGGGGCACGCGCCGTGGCCGCGCTGGACAAGGCGGCGATGGTGGTTTCGCTGTCGGCTTTCAGGACCGCGAACCTCGAGCACGCCGACGTGCTGCTGCCGATCGCGCCCTTCACCGAGACCGCCGGCACCTTCATCAATGCCGAGGGCCGGGTGCAGGGCTTTCACGGCGTCGTCAAGCCGCGCGGCGACGCGCGGCCGGCCTGGAAGGTGTTGCGCGTGCTCGGCACGATGCTCGGCCTGGAAGGCTTCGGCTTCGAGACCTCCGACGAGGTGCGCGCCGAGGCGCTCGGCGACGTGGCCTCGCTGCCGGCGCGGTTGAGCAATGCCGACGGCACGGCCGTTTCACTGCCGCTCGCCGCCGCCCGGCCGTCCGGCTCGGCGTTTGCGCAAGGGCTCGAACGCGTCGCCGACGTGCCGATCTACAGCGCCGACGCGATGCTGCGCCGCGCGCCTTCGCTGCAGCTCACCGCCGATGCACGGCCGCCGCGCGTCGGACTGCCCACGGCGGTGTGGGAGCGGCTGGCCCTGGGCGAACACGCCGCGGTCCATGTGCAGCAGGGCAGCCATTCGGTGCGACTGGCCGCCTGGCACGACGCCAGCCTCGCTGCCAACTGCGTGCGCGTGCCCGCCGCTCATCCGCTCACCGCCGCGCTCGGCGCGATGTTCGGCGAGATCGCCGTCGAGCGCGCCGAGCCGCTGTCGGCCGAGCCCGAGCACCACGCCGCGTCGGTCAAGCTCGTGTCTGCCGCCAACCGGCCGGCCGCCTGAGGACGCGCCGATGATCGACACC
>NZ_JANMWL010000057.1:0-8323 GCF_031393925.1 Methylibium sp.
GCGCAGCGGTTCGGGCGTGCTGAGCGTGAGGGCAGTGTTGGTATGCCTCGCCATATTGCTCGGCGACGACGTGGTTGCGGCCGCGTCACAACCAGCCCCAAATCACACGATCACTTATCAGCAACCAAAGCCCCCCGAACCCGCTGAGAGCGCCAGCGCAAATGAGCGCGACACCAAGCAACTGCCGCTTGTTGTAGAAGTAAAGGCGATGCCCGAGCGCACTCAGGAGGAACGTGCCGATCAGGCCGCAGAACGCCACGATAAAGCGGATACCGATAGATGGCTTGTCCGACTGACTGCGATCCTGGCCGTTGCCACCGTCCTGCTTGTTATCGCTACGGGCTTCCTGTGGAACGCCACTAAGCAATTGGTCGGCGGGGCCGAGGACACTGCTAAACGGCAACTTCGCGCTTATGTGTTTGTCGGGGAAGCCGAGATCATTCATGCCGGCACTAACATGGTTGAAGCTGCAATTAAGATCAAAAACTTTGGCCAAACCCCGGCGTATGACGTGACCATATCCACGGCGGCCCAAGCCTTCAACATCCCCGGAGACATCGCTTTTGCGCCAACCCCTGTAGGCCCCGATTCGAGTCGATTTGTTTTTGGCCCGGGAGCGGAGGGGCGTCACAGCATTCCACTTCACATCCTCATTGGGGAACCAGAAGCAATGTCTGGACTTAAAGCCGGGGAAGGTGCCTTGTATGTCTACGGAGAAATTCGTTATCGTGATACCTTTAGACGACAAGTAGGGACGCGATTCCGCTTCGTAATCGGCGGAAGCGTGGGCTGGCCCAGCGATAACAGGATGGTGGTATGCCAAGAGGGCAACGAAGAAGATTACACATAGAGTACCGGCCTGTCGCCTCCGACTGTGCGCGGCAGTTGGTGTTCTGTCAAGTACTGCGTAATCGCCCTTATTAGCCTTCACCTGTAACTGCCATTGCTTCGCCTCGAGTGCGGCGTGAAGCGACGTTCTCAGGGCTTGCTCGGACCCAAAGTCCACTCGAGGCGCAGACCCACAATCGTTGCGGCCGCGCCGCTGCGCCCGCCCGGATGCCAGACTTGCTGCAGCAGTGGCTGCAGCGCGAGGCTCGGCAGCGGCAGCCAGCGCGCGCCAACTTCGAGCGCGGTTTCGTTCGATGCGCTGGCCACGCCGAGTGCCGCCTGCGCTGCGCGTTGGGCGCGAGCAAAGCGGGCGACCGCAACACCAGCGGTGAACGCGCTTGGACCGCCTTCACCGAGCGGCCGCTCGACCATCACGCCGGCATCGAACGCAAGGTCGACCCCATTGACACGCCGGTTAGCGGCACCGGCGCGAACGAAGCCGGTCGTGCGGGCAGCGTCGCGGTCAAACAGCAGCGTCTGTGCGAGCGCGTAGACGCCCTGGTTAGGCTGCGGCGCGCCGCCATCGACGCGTTCGCTGCGCTGGGTATAACGCCACGTGCCGATGCCCCAATGGCCGGGCTTCGGTCCGTCGGCATCACGCTCTTGCCAGCCGAACTCCGCGACCAGCAGCGCGCCGTCGTCGCGGCGAAGCCGGATCACGGTGCGCCCCGGGTTGTCTGGGTCGCCCGGCACACCGTCGATCGCAGCGACCTGAACATAGTGGCCGTCGGCGAGCGACTGGCGAATTCGAAGGCTCAACCCCAGGTTCGGAAAGATCGATGGGCCGTTTCGGCCGCTTTGCGAAAAATCGATCCCGATACCAAACGACGGATGGATCAACAGGCCAGACGCGTCGGTCGCGTAAAACTCCGAATTGAGGTCGTATAGGCCGAACAGCACGCGCGTGCCGGACGTCTTGAACTCGCGTTCGATCCAACTCGCATACATCCGCGCAGCGCTCTGCGCGACTTCAAGGTTGCTGATGCCTTGCACAGTGGCCACGCGCCGGTTCGGTTTGCCGCCGTGGTTCCACAGTAATTCGGTATGCAGCGCGGTGTCGTCCCAGCCCAGGAGCGCCGCGGCATCGCCATCGACGCGCAAGTTCAGGTTGCCGACGCCAGTGGTCAGGCGCGGCGCGTTCGTGCGCAGCAAGTCGGTCTTGTAGACGCCGCCCCATTTCCACACGTTTGGCGCCTGCGCCGCGTCGTGCTGTAGATCCTCCGACGCTGCACTGACGGCGAAACAGGCGAGGCTTGCGACTATCACGGCTGCCAGCGGCGCGCAGCGCTGCACGGATGGGTTGCGCGTGTTCGCAATTGTCGAGAACGAGTGCGGACGGCGCATAAGCCTGGGCGTTTTGTTTATTGGACGGATGGCTTGCGTCGGTTCACCTCAATGCGAACCGAGTATTGTCGGCCCATTGCCGATCAACACGTCTCGGGGGTGCGCGCCGACATGCTGGAGTACATCGCCGAGCCGCACCGGAAGCCGACTGATGGCCAATCACCAGGAACACGACCATTCGCGGGGTCACGACCACGGCGCTCGGGCTCGTGGTGGCGGTCATCACCAACATGGCGACCCGAATGACCACGGGCGTGCATTCATCATCGCCATCGCACTGAACTCAGGGTTCGTCGCTGTGGAGTTTGCCTATGGGTTCATTGCCAACTCGACGGCACTGATGGCCGATGCCGGACACAACCTGTCCGACGTGCTGGGCTTGCTGCTGGCCTGGGCTGCAACCCGGTTGGCGCGCAGGTCGCCCAGTGAGCGCTTCACTTACGGGCTGCGCAGCACGTCCATCCTGGCGGCCCTGGCCAACGCCATGCTCCTCTTGCTTGCATGCGGGGCCATTGGCTGGGAGGCTCTTCACCGCTTCTCGCAGCCCCCTGCGGTGGCGGGCATGACGGTCGTGGCGGTGGCGGGCGTCGGCATCGTCGTGAATGGTCTGTCGGCGTGGTTGTTCATGAAAGACAGCGAGGGCGACCTCAACATCCGCGGCGCCTACCTGCACATGGCAGCCGACGCTGCGGTGTCGCTGGGTGTGGTCATCGCAGGTCTGATGATGCTGGTCACCGGCTGGTATTGGCTCGATCCGGCGATCAGCATCGTGATCGTCGCGGTCATCGTGTTCGGTACTTGGCGCTTGCTGAGGGAGTCCTTGCACCTGGCCTTGAATGCGGTCCCGCCGAACATTGATTTGTTGGCGGTGGCCGGGTATCTGCGAGAGGTCCCGGGCGTGGCCGACATCCACGATCTGCATATATGGGGCATGAGCACGGTCGAGAGCGCACTGACGGTGCATCTGATCATGCCGGACGGCTACCCCGGCGACGCCGCGCTCGACAGCATCACCCGTGCGCTGCGCGAGCGGTTCTCGGTCCATCACAGCACGCTGCAGGTCGAACAGGGCACGACACAGCACGCCTGCAGTCTTCAGAGCTCACCACCGGCCGCCGTCCATGCCCATTGACCGGCGTTTCGCTCGCGCACCGCGCGGCGGCCTGCTGGCGTTGATGGCAGCTGCACCGTTCGGGCTCATCAACACGCCACGGGTGGAGCACTTCGGACAGTCATCGAAGATCAGCAGCGGCACCCTGGCCAGGGCTTACAGCGCCGCCGCGTCGATGGCGCGCAGCCACAGGGTCTTGCCGGCCAGCGCGAACGGCGCCGAGTACCGCACTTGCTCGAACTGCTCATGGCAATCGCTGTGCTGTTCACGCGGTGCCGGCTACCCAGGCCGGCACATCCGCTCCACCTTCTACGAACCGAACGGCATCTTGCCGTCTATGGGGCGCCGATTTAATGAAAATCGGGAGCCCCGGCGGTCAGTCTGACCCCTAGCATTCAGCGCATTACGCGGCGCCCGTCGTGGCGTCTTTTGTTCACGGAGTGCCTTCCCAATGAGACTGCTGTTGCTTGCCTGGCTGTGCTGGGCTCTGTCGGCCGCGGCCGCCGCACCGGCCATGGGCGCGTCGGAATGGAAAGACGACCTGCGGCCGATTGCCGACGCACAGTGGACTGCGGCTTCTGCGGCGCACTTGCTGCAGCGCGCCGGCTTTGGGGGCAGCCCTGAAGAAATCGCCGCCCTGACCGCGCTGGGCCCGCGCGAGGCCGTACGACGCCTGGTGCGCTGGCAGTCCGTGCCCGAAGATTTTGTCGCCTTCGACGAATCGGGCTTGCACGACCCCAGCCTGGAGCCCTTCCCGGCTTCGCGGCCCGCCGCGACGGACGCCGCCAAGCGCGACGGCCAGTCGATCGGTGTGGCCGCTAAACCCGCCGGTAACCGTCGGCTGCAGCCGGTGACCAACAAGTTCTTCTACTGGCTGCGCGCCAGCCGCCTGGAAACCCACCGCCTGTCGTACTGGTGGGCGCAGCGCATGCTGGTGACGACGCGCCCGCTGCAGGAGAAGATGGCGCTGTTCTGGCACGGCCATTTCGCCACCAGTGAAGAAAAGGTGCGCGACTACCGCAAGATGCTGCGCCAGAACATGCTGTTGCGCGAGAAGGGCAACGGCAGCTTCCGCGAGCTGCTGATCGGCGTGGCGCAGGATCCGGCCATGCTCGCCTACCTGGACGCCGGCGTGAACGTCAAGGGCGCGCCCAACGAGAACTTCGCGCGCGAGATCATGGAGATGTTCACGCTCGGGGTGGGGCACTACAGCGAGCAAGACATCCGCGAAGCCGCCCGCGCCTTCACCGGCTGGAACGCGCAGGATCTGCAGTTCACCATCGATGCGTCCCGCCATGACGACAGCATCAAGCGGGTGCTGGGGCGCGAGGGCCCGCTGGATGGCGTCGACGTGATCGACACCCTGCTGGCCCAGCCCGCCGCCGGGGAATTTATCGCCGGCAAAATCTACACCTATTTCGTGCGCCAGGATCTTTCACCGGTGCTGCGTACCGAATTGGGCGCGCGCTTTCGGGCCAGCCGCTACGACATTGCCGAGCTGCTTGAAACCATTTTCTTGTCGCGGGACTTCTACAGCAAGGCCTCGGTGGCCAGCCGCGTCAGGCCGCCAGTGGAGTTGGTGGTGTCCACCTACCGCATGGCCGGCTTGAGCCAGGTGCCGGGCGTGCCCGACTTCAACGAAGCCACCGAATCGCTCGGGCAAAAGCTGTTCTACCCGCCCACCGTGGCCGGCTGGGCCCAGGGGCGCAGCTGGATCACGCCGGGGCTCTTGATTGCGCGCAGCAACTTTGCCTACGACATGGTCTACCCGGACATCAATTTCATCCCGCCCGACCGCTACCCCTCGGGCGACTTCAAGATCCGTGAACTCAGCGACAAGCTCGCCCTGGGCATGGACGTGAGCAGCGCCACGCGTCTGGACGGCGTCGACTTAAGTTCCACGTCCATGCAGATGGCCGACCGCGACGAGGAATTCAACACCCGCCTGGCGAGTTACCGGGGCTGGCAAATGGCGCTGGAGCGAGTCAAGCCGATTGCGCGCACCACGGCCCGGCTGGATCTCTCGCGCATGGTGCTGGGCGACGGCTGCCGCACCGCCACCGACGCGGTCGACGCCCTGTTGCGCCGCTTCGTCGTCGCCCCGGTGGCGCCGGCCACCCGCACGCGATTGGCAGAGTTCCTCGAGCGCGAACTCGGCACCGCTGACCTCGCCGCCGCGCACAGCTACCTCGATGAGCCCTTGCGCCAGACCCTGCACCTCATCCTCTCCTTGCCCGAATACCAAATCGGCTGACCCCCCATGCACAAGCCCTCTTCTCCCGCCGGGCTGCTGCGGCGACGCGCCGCGCTTCAAGCCGGCTTGATCGGCGCCGGCTGGCTCACCGGCCTGCCCGGGGCCTTGCAGCAAGCCTGTGCGGCCGCGCCCGTGCGCGATGACAAACGCATCCTGGTGGTGCTCGAGCTGTCGGGCGGCAACGACGGTCTCAACACCCTGGTGCCCTACGGCGACGATGCCTACTACCGACACCGGCCGAAGCTGGGCATCCGGCCCAAGCAACTGCGCGTGATCGATGAGCACCACGGCTTCAACCCCGGCATGGCCGGTTTCGAGCGCCTGTACAAAGACGGGCGCATGGCGGTGGTGCATGGCTGCGGCTATGCGCAGCCCTCGTTCTCGCACTTCACCTCGATGGCGTACTGGCACACCGCCATGCCCAACAGCGGCGAGGAATACGGCTGGATCGGCCGCTTGGCCGATGCGATCGATCCGAAGCTCACGCCCAACTTCGTGATCAACATCGACGAGACCCAGTCGCTGGCAGTGCGCGCCCGTCACCACCTGCCGGTGTCCTTCGACGACCCCAAGCGTTTTATCCGCAAGGGCCTCTATGAACAGCGCCGCTTGCTCGACGCCGTACCCGAGGCCCAAGCGCACGACACACCGAGCCTTCGCTTCATGCGCGACGTGGCCGAGAGCGTGCACGAATCCTCCCGACTGGTGCGCGAGGCCTGCGCCCGCTACAAGACCCCGGTGGACTACGGCATCGTCCCACTCGACCTGCCCAAGATCGCCGCGCTCATTGCCGCGGACATGCCCACACGCCTGTACTACAGCGCGTTCCGCCGCAACGCCTTTGACACCCACGTGCAACAGGCCGAACTCCATCAGCGTCTGCTCACCTATGCGTCTGACTCGGTGGCGGGATTCATGCAGGATATGGAGCGCATCGGTCGCGCCAAGGATGTGACCTTGCTGGTGTTCTCGGAGTTCGGCCGGCGCGTGCCTGAAAACACCAGCCTGGGCACCGACCACGGCACCGCCAACCACATGTACGTCATCGGCCAGCCGGTGCGCGGCGGCCACTACGGCACCCTGCCCAGCCTCACCCAACTCGATGAGGGCGACAACCTCATCCACACCACCGACTTTCGCCGCGTCTATGCCAGCCTCATCGAAGGCTGGCTCGGCGCCGACGCGCAGCAGGTGCTGCGTGGGCGGTTCGAGGGGTTTCCGATCTTCGGGTGAGGCGCAGGGTGGTGCGTGAGAGGGCGAGCGCAGGAGGCTTCGTGTCGAAAAGCAATCGATGGCCACAGATGAGGGCCTGTTCGAGCCTTGGGGCAATGGCACCAACTACGCCCTAGCGCCGCCGAGGCAACTCCGCCCCTGTGGTAATCCGAGCGGGTATCCGGATTCGGTCGAGAGGTAGTCAATTGGAAAGCGCCACTTCTGAAAGCGACGTATTTCCTGGTGCCGGCTGTCCGAATCGAACGGACGACCTTCCGCTTACAAGGCGGTCCGCGTGGTATCCGAATAGGTCTTTCAGCGTCCAATTTCTTTGGGTTTACAGGGCTACATTGTCCTAGGAGGACTTTGACCATCCGCTAGTGTCCCGCTACAGTGGTATCCGAAGTGGTATCCAGATTGAGGCCAAGATGGCAAGGGCGACACGCTGGACGGAAGAGAAGATCAAGGCACTCAAGTTGCCTGCCGGGAAAGCCGAGCAGCGGGTGCTCGTCGAGCCTGGCCTGTACCTCTATCTGCGCCAGCGCACAGGCGGCGACGTTGCCAAACAATGGCAGTTCCGGGCACAGGTCGATGGCATTCGCCGTTGGCTGTCGCTGGGCGCGTTCCCAGCGATCGGGCTGGCGAAGGCGAACGCCGAGTTGTTGATGCACCGAACGGCGCACGAATCAGCCAAGAAGGGCGAGGCTGACCACCCGGTAATTGCTGCCCGGTTCGCGCGCAAGGCGGCCAAAGCGCAACCGACGGTGGCCGAAGTGTTCGCAGAATGGCTGGCCGACAAGCGGATGGGCAGCGCGCGCAAGGGGGGCATTCCCGTTCGCGAACGCACGATCAACGTGCTGATCGAGAACTTCGACCTCGACATTCGCAACCGCATCGGCGACGCCAAGATCGCCAAACTGGCCCGCGAGGGTGTGCAGGCCTGCATTGACGCGCCTCGCAAGCGCGGTGCGCCTGGTGCAGCTGCACATGTGTTCCGTACTCTGCGGGGCCTGACGACGTTCGCCATCAAACGCGGCCACATCGACGGCGCCGACCCAATGCGCGGCATCGAGAACCCGAGGCCGTACCGCCCTGCCCCGGTCAACGCCGCGAGCGACGCCGAGCTGCTCGCCCTGCTGCGATTCGTGGACGAGTCGAAGCTGTGGGAGGCGACCAAGCTCGCGATCGAGTTCCAGTTGCTTACCGGCGCGCGGCCGAGCGAGGTCCGGCTACTGACCTGGGACGAGGTCAACATGACCCGCGCGCAGTGGACGATCCCAGCGGAGAAATTCAAGTCGGGCCGCGAGCACCGTGTGCACCTGTCAAAGCAGGCCCTGTCGATCATCGATCGCGCCAAGGTGATCCGCGGAGCCAGCCCGTATGTGTTTCCCGGCGCCAATGCGGGCGACAAGAAGCCAGCCGCTGCGCTGGAAAAGATGGCCGTCGCCCGCGCTCTTTCACGCATCGCCGAACGTACCAAGGACGAAGGGGGCAAGAAGCTGCGACCGCACGAC
>NZ_JANMWL010000058.1:0-5726 GCF_031393925.1 Methylibium sp.
GGGGTTGGACACGCTGTCGATGGGCATGACAGCCGACCTGGAGGCCGCCGTGCTCGAAGGCGCGACGATCGTGCGCGTGGGCACGGCGATCTTCGGCGCGCGTGGGCCCTGAACCGCTAAGCCTTGCGCCAGCGCGCCCACAGGTGCGCTAACTCGCCGACCAGGCCGCGCCGGAAGGCGAGCACGCAGATGATGAAGATCAGCCCGGTCACGAGCGTCACCGATTCGCCCAGCCCGTTGAACCAGGCGATGCCGGTGAAGTCGGCCAGTGCCTTGCCCACGTCGCCGATCTTGTTCTCGAGCGCGATGATCACCAGCGCGCCGACGATCGGCCCGATCATGGTGCCCATGCCGCCCACCAGCGTCATCAGGATGACGGCGCCGGAGGTGGTCCAGACCGCGTCGGTCAGGGTGGCAAATCCCAGCACCAGGGTCTTGGTCGCGCCCGCCAGGCCGGCCAGCGCGGCCGACAGCACAAAAGCCACCAGCTTGAATCGCTCGACGTCGTAGCCGAGCGAAACGGCGCGCGCCTCGTTCTCGCGGATCGAGGTCAGCACCTGCCCGAACGGTGAATGCACCGTGCGGTAGATGAGCCAGAACGAAGCACCGAAGATCGCCAGCACCACGTAATAGAGGTGGATGTCCTGGGCGAGATCGAGGCCGAACATACGGCCGCGTGGCACCGATTGCAGCCCGTCCTCGCCGCCGGTGAACGGCGCCTGCAGGAAGATGAAGTACAGCATCTGCCCGAGCGCCAGCGTGATCATCGAGAAGTAGATGCCCGAACGGCGGATCGCCAGCCAGCCGAACGCCAGGCCGGTGAGTGCCGCAACGCCGGTGCCCAAGAGCAGGCCGAGCGGCGTCGGAAAGCCCCACACCTTGAGCGCATGGCCGGCGGTGTAGGCGGCCACGCCCAGGAAGGCCGCATGGCCGAACGACAGCAGGCCGGTGAAGCCGATCAGCAGGTTGAAGGCGCACGCGAAGAGCGCGTAGCACATCACCTTCATGATGAAGATCGGGTAGGCGCCGAGCGCCGGCAGCAGCGCGACCGCGGCGAACAGCACCGCATAGCCGACCAGCGGCGGCATCGCTCGGGCACGCGGCGCGTCGGTCATCACTTCTCCTTGCCGAACAGGCCGGCCGGGCGGATCAGCAACACGATGGCCATCACGACGAACACCACCGTGCTCGACGCCTCGGGATAGAACACCTTGGTCAGGCCCTCGATCACGCCCAGGCCCAGGCCGGTGAGGATGGAGCCGAGGATCGAGCCCATGCCGCCGATCACCACCACCGCGAACACCACGATGATCAGGTTGCTGCCCATCAGCGGCGAGACCTGCAGGATCGGCGCGGCCAGCACGCCGGCAAAGGCAGCGAGCGCCACGCCGCCAGCGTAGGTGAGCGTGATCATGCGCGGCACGTTGATGCCGAAGGCCTGCACCAGGCGGGGGTTCTCGGTGCCGGCACGCAAGCTTGCGCCGAGCGAGGTCTTCTCGATCAGCGCCCACACCGCCAGACACATGACGATCGAGGCCACCACCACCCAGGCCCGGTAATTGGGCAGCACCATGAAGCCCAGGTCGGTGGCACCTGAAAGCGCCTCGGGCACCGGGTAAGGCTGACCCGAGACACCGTAGAACGAACGGAAGACGCCTTCGGCCACCAGCGAGATCCCCAGCGTGAGCAACAGGCCGTAGAGGTGGTCGAGCTTGTAGAGCCACTGCAGTAGCAGCCGCTCGATCAGCACGCCCAGCAGACCGACTGCCAGCGGTGCCAGCACCAGCATCACCCAGTAATTGAGGCCCAGGTAATTGAGGCCCATCCACGCCAGGAAGGCGCCGGTCATGTAGAGCGCGCCGTGGGCGAAGTTGATGATGTTGAGCATGCCGAAGATGACGGCCAGGCCCAGCGACAGCATCGCGTAGAACGAGCCGTTCACCAGACCGAGCAGGAGCTGGCTGAGAAACGCCGACAACGGTATGCCGAAGATGTCAGGCATCGGCATCAGCCTGGCTCTCCGGCCTCGTGCGGGTGCCGCCTCGGGGGGCGGCGCAGAGCGCGCGCGGGCGCCGTCATCTCACTTCTTCACCAGCGGGCACTTGCTGTCCGCCAGCTTCGCGAAGGCCTGCTCGCCGGGAATGCGCTCGACCACCTTGAAGTAGTCCCACGGCTCGGTGGACTCCTTCGGCGTTTTCACCTGCAGCAGCACCATGTCGTGGATGGCGCGCCCGTCTTCCTTTCGGATCGTGCCCTTGGTGTAGAAGTCGTTGACCGGTGCGGCCTTCATCTGTGCCATGACCTTGTCGGCGTCGTCGGACTTGATGGCCTCGACCGCATTCAGGAAGTGCATCGCCGCCGAGTAGTCGGCCGCCTGGATCGACGAGGGCATGCGCTTGATTTTTTCGAAGAAGCGCCGGCTCCATGCGCGCGCCTCGGGGCTCTGGTTCCAGTACCAACTGTCGGTCATGTACATGCCCTGCGTGAGCGGCAGGCCCAGCGAATGGATGTCGTTGATGAACATCAAGAGGCCCGCCAGCTTCATCGTCTTGGTGATGCCGAACTCGTTGGCCGCCTTGATGGCGTTGATGGTGTCCCCGCCCGCGTTGGCCAGGCCGAGGATTTGCGCCTTGCTGGATTGCGCCTGCAGCAGAAAGGAGGAGAAATCGTTGGCCGACAAGGGGTGCCTCACGCTGCCGAGCACCTGCCCACCCGACTTGGTGACCACCGCGGCCGTGTCGTTCTGTAGCGACTGGCCGAAGGTGTAGTCGACGGTGAGGAAATACCAGGTCTTGCCGCCCGCCTTGGTGACGGCGCTGCCGGTGCCATTGGCCAGCGAAACGGTGTCGTAGGCGTAGTGGATCGAATAGGGCGTGCAGTCCTCGTTGGTCACGCGCGCGGTGCCGCCGCCGATGACGATGATCGGCTTCTTCTTTTCGGCCGCCACCTTCATCATCGCCAGCGACGTGGCGGAGTTGGTGCCGGCAATGAGCACATCCACGCCCTGCGTATCGAGCCATTCGCGCGCCTTGCTGGCGGCCACGTCGGCCTTGTTCTGGTGGTCGGCGTAGAGCAGTTCGATCTTCTTGCCGGCCACCATGCCCTTCTTGTCGGCAATGGCCATGCGGATCGCCTCGACCCCGCCGGGCCCGTCGATGTCGGCGTACACGCCCGACATGTCGGTGAGGATGCCGATCTTGACGGTGTCACCCGAGATCTGGGCCGAGGCCATGCCGGTGAGGCTGCAGGCCGCGGCGGCCAGCGCGATGCGCTTCAGAGCGAGGGTCATCGGGATTTCCTGGTGAAGGTGTTGAACGGGAAAGCAACGGCTCAGACGCCGAGCAGTTCGTCGAGCGCATCTTGCCTCGCCGCCAGCTCGGACGCGGGGAAGGAAAGCGCCACATGGCCATGCTCAATGACGTAAAAATGATCGGCTAGCCGCGCGGCGAAGCGAAAGTTCTGCTCCACCATCACGATGGTGAAGCCCTGCTGTTTCAGCGCGGTGATCATCTGCGCCAGGGCCTGCACGATCACCGGCGCCAGGCCTTCGGAAATCTCGTCGAGCAGCAGGATGTCGGCGCCGGTGCGCAGGATTCGCGCGACGGCGAGCATCTGCTGCTCGCCGCCCGACAGCCGCGTGCCCTGGCTGGCCTTGCGCTCGGCGAGGTTGGGGAACATTGCGTAGATCTGGGCTTCCGTCATGGCGGTGCCGCGGCCCGCTTTCAGCCGCGGCGGCAAGCGCAGGTTTTCTTCGGCGCTGAGCGAGGCGAAGATGCCGCGCTCCTCCGGGCAATAGCCCAGACCCAAGTGGGCGATGCGGTGCGTGGGCCAGGTGATCGTCTCCTGGCCGTGGACCTTGATCGAACCCTTGCGCGTGCCCACCAGGCCCATGATCGCGCGCAAGGTCGTGGTGCGGCCCGCGCCGTTGCGGCCAAGCAAGGTGACCACCTGGCCGCGCGGCACGCACAGGTCGATGCCGTGCAGGATGTGACTCTCGCCGTACCAGGCGTGCAAGCCGGTGATTTCCAGCGCGGCGCTCATTCAGTGCGCGCCGGCCAGTTCGGTGGCCTCGCTGCCCATGTAGGCCTCCAGCACCGCCGGGTGGCGCGACACTTCTTCGTACGGTCCTTCGGCCAGCACGGCGCCGCGCGCCAGCACGGTGATGCGATCGGCGATACGCGAGACCACGCGCATGTTGTGCTCCACCATCAGCACCGTGCGGCCCTCGGCCACGCGTTTGATCAGCGCGGTGACGCGATCCACGTCCTCGTGGCCCATGCCCTGGGTCGGCTCGTCGAGCAGCATCAGCTCGGGCGACATCGCCATCGTGGTGGCGATCTCGAGCGCGCGCTTGCGGCCATAGGGCAGGTCGGCCGCCTGCAGCTGCGCCATGTCGCGCAGGTCGACCATTTCCAGCAATTCCAGCACCTTGGCGTCGAGCGTGCGCAGCCCGGCCAGACCTTTCCAGAAATGAAACGAAGTGCCGGTGAAGCGCTGCAGACCGATGCGCACGTTCTCCAGCACGCTCAGGTGCGGGAACACCGCGGAGATCTGAAACGAGCGGATCACGCCGCGCCGCGCGATGTGCGCCGAGGTCTCGCCGGTGATGTCTTGGCCGTTGAACAAAATCGTGCCGCGCGTGGGTGCCAGGAACTTGGTCAACAGGTTGAAGCAGGTGGTCTTGCCCGCGCCGTTGGGGCCGATCAATGCATGGATGTGGCCCCGCTGCACCTGCAGGTTCACGCGGTCCACGGCGGTGAAGCCCCTGAACTCTTTCGTGAGGCCGTGCGTCTCGAGGATGAAGTCGCTCATGCGGGGCCTGTCGACAAGGGATTGCACTTTAAGCAGCGGTGTTGCGCCGCAACAGGCGGGGATCACCCTAGGTAGGAGCGCGCACGCGGCAAGCCACCAGCGCGGCCGATTCTCGTTGGCTTCGCAGCGGGTGGGAAGGCTCGGGCGGCGCGTTCATGGGGCGCTCCCTCACGCCGCGCCGCAATAACCCGGTTGCGGGGCGTGCCATCGGCGTTGGCACACCACACTACCGCGCTGGGCGAGCCGATCGATCGTCGTCGCCCGGCCCTTGCTGGAGACGCCACCATGCCGCACGCCGCTCGTTCCCATCATCCAGCCAGCGCGACGGCACGGCTGCCTTCGCCGCTGCGCGACGAGGCCGGCGTCGTTGCCGCGCGGCTGCAGGCCTTGCAGGGCGCGCTCGACTGGCCCGCAGTGCAGGCGCTGGCGCGGCCGTGGGTGCAGGCGGTGCGCGACCAGCCGGCGCCGTTCTGGGCGATGGAGTCGCTGCTGCGCGAGTACCCGATTTCGAGCGCCGAAGGCCTGGCCTTGATGCGCCTGGCCGAAGCGCTACTGCGGGTCCCCGATGCGCCGACCGCGATCGCGCTGACCGCTGACCAACTGGGGCGCGCCGACTTCGACGCGGCCGGTGCGCCCGATGTCGGCCCGCACCGCCTGTTCGCCAGCCTGTCGGCCAGCGCGATTTCGCTGTCGAAGAAATTTCTGCCCGAAGGCGAGCAAGCTGGCGGCTTGCTGCAGCGCTTGGGCGCAAAGACCGTGGTGGCCGCGACGGTGCGCGCGATCCAGTTGCTCGGCCGCCAGTTCGTGCTCGGCCAGTCGATCGGCGAGGCGCTGCAAGCGGCGCGCGAGCAGCGCCAGACGCAGGGCGGCTTGCGCTTTTCCTTCGACATGCTCGGCGAGGGCGCGCGTACCGA
>NZ_JANMWL010000060.1:0-9747 GCF_031393925.1 Methylibium sp.
GCGACGCGGCCGAGGCCGTGCGTGCGCGCGACGACACGCGGCGCCAGCTCGCCACACTGACCGACAACGCGACCGTCGCGCTGTTCATGACGGACGCCAACCGGCACTGCAGCTTCATGAACCCGGCCGCCGAGCGCATGACCGGCTACACCTTGGCCGAGCTGCACGACCGGCCGCTGCACGACGCGATTCACCACCAGCGTCCCGACGGCAGTGCGTATCCGAGATCGGCATGCCCGATCGACCGTGCCTTTCCCGAGAACGACCGACAGCAGGGCGAAGACGTGTTCGTGCATGCGTCGGGGCGCTTCTATCCGGTGGCCTACACCGCCAGCCCGATCCGCGTGGACGGGGTGCCGGTCGGCGCCGTCGTCGAGGTGCGCGACATCACCGCGGAGCGAGCGGCGCACGCCGAGCGGCTGCGTCTGCTGCAAAGCGAGCAGGAAGCGCGCGCCGAGTCGGACGCCGCCAACCGCGCCAAGGACCACTTCCTCGCCATGCTGGGCCACGAGCTGCGCAACCCGCTGAACGCCATCAGCAACGCCGCTTACCTGCTCGAGAGGCGATCGGGCGCTGGCACCGCGGAGAACGACCCGGCGGCTCGGCCGCTCGGCGTGATCCGTCGCCAGCTCGTGCATGTCACGCGGCTGGTCGACGACCTGCTCGACGCCAGCCGGGTCTCGACCGGCAAGATCGCGCTGAACCGCCGGCCGCTCGACCTGGCGGCGCTGGTGCGGCACATCGCCCAGGCGGTTTGCGGTGCCGCCAGCACCGCGCGCCACCGGCTCGTGCTCGACCTGCAGCCGACCTGGGTGGAAGGCGACGAAACCCGGCTCGAGCAGGTCGTCACCAACCTGCTGTCCAACGCGGTGCGCTACACGCCGGCCGGCGGGCGCATCGAACTGACGCTGCGCTCCGAGCACGGCGCTGCGGTGCTCGGCGTGCGCGACGACGGCATCGGCATGGCACAAGAGCTGCTGAAGCGCGTGTTCGACCTGTTCGCGCAGGGCGAACGCGGCATCGAGCGCGCCCAGGGTGGCCTGGGCATCGGCCTGACCCTGGCGCGCCGGCTCGCCGAACTGCATGGCGGCAGCGTCGATGCGGCCAGCGACGGCCCTGGCCTCGGCAGCGTCTTTCGCTTGCGGCTGCCGGCCATCGCCCCGCCGGCGGGCGCTGCGGCAGCCGACACGGCGATGGTGCGCGGCCCGTCGCGCCGCATCCTGATCGTGGAGGACAACGACGATGCGCGCGAGATGCTGCGCGCGCTGCTCGAGCACGCCGGGCATCGCGTGAGCGCCCGCGCCGACGGCCCGAGCGGTCTCGAGGCCGCACTGGCCCTGCAGCCGGAGGTCGCGCTGATCGACGTGGGACTGCCGGGGCTGAGCGGGCCGGAGGTGGCTGAGCGCATCCGCGCGCACCCCCGTGGCCAGGCGGTGATGCTGGTGGCGGTCACCGGCTACGGCCAGCCGGAGGATCGCGCGCGCTCGCAGGCGGCCGGCTTCGATCTGCATGCCGTCAAGCCGGTGGACGTGGAGTCGCTGCTGCAGAGCATCGAGGCTGCGCTGCTTGCACGGCCTCACAACTTTCGGCCGGCAGCACAGGCGAGGGACGACGATTCGGTGATCATCGCGGCATGACCGACCGCCTCGACCTCGACCTGCCCGTGCGCAACACGGTGTTTGCCGGCGCCGGAGAGATGGCCGCCGCGCTGCGGTCCATCGACTGGTCACGCAGCGCGCTCGGCCCGGTGGCGCAGTGGCCGCAAAGCCTCAAGACGGTGGTGCGGCTGATGCTCGACTCGCGCTATGCCATGTGGCTGGCCTGGGGCCCGGACTCGAGCTTTTTCTGCAACGACGCCTACCGCCCCACGCTGGGCAAAAAGCGCGGCTTCCTGGGAAGCCCGGCACGCAAGGTGTGGGCCGAGATCTGGCCCGACATCGGCCCGCGCATCGAGCATGTGCTGCGCACCGGCGAGGCCACCTGGGACCAGGGCCTGCAGCTGTTTCTGGAGCGCAGCGGTTTCACCGAGGAGACTTATCACAGCTTCTCCTACAGCCCCGTCCACGACGACGACGGCACGGTTGCCGGCATGCTGTGCGTGGTGTCCGAGGACACCGAGCGCAGCCTCGGCGAGCGGCGCCTGGCCACCTTGGCGGCGCTGTCGAACGCCACGCTAGGCGCGCACAGCGCCGCTGCCGCCTGCGCGCGGGCGGCAGCGGCGCTGGCCGCCAACCCGCACGACCTGCCGTTCGTGCTGATCTACCTGCTCAGCGACGACGCGCGCTCGGCGGTGCGCGCCGCGCACGCCGGCCTGGCGGCCGATTCGCCCGCAGCGCCCGAGCGCGTGTCGCTGGTCGGGGGTGACGGTGACGGCCATCGCATCGACCCCTCACCCTGGGCCTTCGCCGAAGTGCTGGCGTCGAGCGCGCCCCACGAGTGCGACCTGCGCGGCGCGGCGCTGCATGCCGGCCCGTGGCCCGAGCCGATCGCGCTCGCCGTCACCTTGCCGCTGGCGCGCGCCGGGCAAAGCGAGCGCCTGGCCGGCTTCATGGTGGTGGGCCTGAGCACGCGCTCCACGCACGGCGAGAACTACCTGCGTTTCGTCATGCTGATCGGCACGCAGGTCGCCAACGCCATCTCGGATGCGCGCGCCTTCGACGAGGAAAAGCAGCGCGCCGAAGCGCTGGCCGAGCTCGACCGCGCCAAGACCGCCTTCTTCTCCAACGTGAGCCATGAGCTGCGCACGCCGCTTACCTTGATGCTCGGCCCGATCGCCGACCTGCTGGCCGAACCCGGCGGCATGGAGCCCGACGCGCGCGGCCTGTTGACGATGGCCGAGCGCAACGGCCGGCGATTGCAACGACTTGTCAACACCCTGCTCGATTTTTCGCGCGTGGAGGCCGGGCGCGTGCAGGTCCACCGCGAGCCGCTCGACCTTGCGGCGCTCACCGCCGACCTGGCCGGCATGTTCCGCCCGGCCACCGAGAGGGCCGGCCTGCGGCTCGTGATCGACTGCCCGGCGCTCAGTGCGCCGGCCTACGCCGACCGCGAGTTGTGGGAAAAGATCGTCCTCAACCTGCTTTCCAACGCGCTCAAGTTCACCTTCAACGGCGAGCTGCGCGTGAGCCTGCGCGAAGTCCAGGGCAGTGCGATCCTGTGCGTGAGCGACACCGGCACCGGCATCCCCGAGGCCGCCCAGGCGCGCGTGTTCGAGCGCTTCTACCGCGTGGAGGGCGCGCACGGCCGCACCCACGAAGGCAGCGGCATCGGCCTGGCGCTGGTGCGCGAGCTGGCGCGATTGCACGGCGGCGAAGCCACGGTCGAAAGCCAGCTCGGGGTGGGCAGCCGCTTTTGCGTGCGCGTGCCGCTCGGCCGCGCCCAGCTGGCCGATGAGCGTGTGGGCCCGGCGCGCCACACCGGCGCCGCCGAACACGACGTGGAGGTCTACCTCGGCGAGGCGCAGAGCTGGTTGCGCGACACCGGCTGGTCCGGCTTGGACGTCTTGTCCGAGGCACCGCAGCGCGCCGCAGCGCCGCTGCCGGACGGCGGCGCCGACGCGACCGACCGGGCCACCGTGCTGGTGGTCGACGACAACGCCGACATGCGCGGCTACCTGGCGCGTCTACTCGGGCGCACCTACCGCGTGGTGGCGGCGGCCAACGGCGCGGCGGCACTGGAAGCGGTGCGCGCCGAGCCGCCCGACCTGGTGGTCAGCGACGTGATGATGCCGGGCCTGGACGGCTTTGCGCTGCTGCGCGTGCTGCGCGACGAGCCGGCCACCGCGAGCCTGCCGGTGATCTTGCTGTCCGCGCGCGTCGGCGAAGAGGCGCGCATCGAGGGCCTGTCCGGCGGCGCCGACGACTACCTCACCAAGCCCTTCAACGCCCGCGAGCTGCTGGCGCGCGTGGCCGGCACCTTGGCGCTGGCGCGCGCGCGCCAGGACACGGCGCACCGCGAGCGCGCCTTGCGCGCGGAGACCGAGAACGTGCTGGAGAGCATCACCGAAGGCTTCCTCGCCACCGACCCGCGTTGGGCTCCGAGCTACGTGAACAGTGCGGCGGAACGAATGTTGCGCAAGGGGCGCTCCGCGCTGCTGGGCCATTCGATCTGGGATTCGTTTCCTGGGCTCGTCGGCAGCCCGTTCGAGGCACCGTTCCGCCGCGCCATGACCGAGCGCGTTGCAGTGCGCGTGGACGCGCCCTTCGAGCCGCTGGGCACCTGGCTGGAGGTCAATGTTTATCCGGTGGCCGGTGGCGGCCTCGCGTTCTACTTTCGCGATGTGCTGCAGAACAGGCTGCTCGAGCAGGCGCAGCGCCGCATGCTCGAGGAACAGCGTTTCCTGCTCGACCTGAACCTGTCGACGCAGACACTGGTTGATCCCGAAGAGGTGATGGCGGTGACCGCGCGGCGCCTGTGCGAGCACCTCGGCGCCGACCGCTGCGCCTACGGCGAAGTGGAGCCGGATCAGGACCACGTCCTCATCACGGCCGACCACACGCGCGTGGCCGGCAGCATGGTCGGGCGCTGGCGGCTGTCGAGCTTTGGTGCCCGCATGCTGCAGGGGCTGCGCGGCAATCAGCCGATGGTGGTGCATGACGCGCTGGCCGATGCCAGCATCGCCGACCGCGTGGACACCTACCGAGCGGCAGGAGTCGCCGCGTTGATCTGCGTGCCGCTGCACGAGCGCGGTTGCCTGGTGGCCGGGATGACGGTCCAGCAGAGCCGGCCGCGCCGTTGGCTGGACGCCGATGTGGAGCTGGTGCGCACCGTGGCGCTGCGCTGCTGGGAGGCCACCGAGCGAGCACGCGCGGTGCGCAGCCTGGGCGCCAGCGAGGCGCGTTTTCGCGGCTTGTCGGAGTCGATGCCGCACGTCGTTTTCAGCGTGCGGCCCGATGGCGGCATTGCCTGGATGAACCGCTATGGCCGCGAGTTTCATGGCATCGACGGCGCCTTCTCCGAAGAACGCCGCTACGCGCTGTTTCACCCCGCGGAACGCGCGCGCACCCGTGCCGCCTGGGCGCATGCGCTGGCCAGCGGCGAGCCGTATTCAAACGAGGTGCGCATGCGGCGCGCCGACGGCAGTTGGCGCTGGATGATGAGCCGTGCCTTGCCGCTCTGCGACGAGGCGGGCCGCATCGTCGAGTGGATCGGCAGCAGCGTCGACATCGACGAGCTGCGCGGCGCCCGGCAGACGCTCGAGGATGCCGACCGACGCAAGGACGAGTTCATCGCCACACTCGCCCACGAACTGCGCAACCCGCTCGCGCCGCTGCGCAACGCCGTACACATCCTCAAGGTGGCGCCTACGCCCGACACCGTTGTGCGCGTGCAGCCGCTGATGCAGCGCCAGATCGAGCATCTGGTGCGGCTGGTCGACGACCTGCTCGACGTGTCGCGCATCAGCGGCGGCAAGGTCGAGTTGCAGCGCACGCCGCTGGCACTGGCGCAGGTGCTGGGCAGTGCGGTGGAAACCAGCCGTCCGCTGATCGAGGCGGCCGGTCACACGCTCGAGCAAGAGCTGCCCGATGAGCCGCTGGTGGTCGACGGCGACGCGGTGCGCCTGGCGCAGGTGTTCGCCAACCTGCTCAACAACGCCGCCAAATACACCGACCCGGGCGGCCACATCGTGCTCGCGGCAACACGCGAAGGCACGCGGGCGCGCGTGTCGGTGCGCGACAACGGCATCGGCTTGACGGCGCCCATGCTGCCGCGCGTGTTCGACCTGTTCACCCAGGTCGACCCCGCCAACGCGCGCGGCCAGGGCGGCCTGGGCATTGGCCTGTCGCTGGTGCGCAGCCTCGTGGATTTGCACGGCGGCAGCACCGAAGCCCACAGCGCCGGTCCGGGCTGCGGCAGCGAGTTCGTGGTGTGGCTGCCGCTCGCGTGCGCTCAGAACGAGCACCGGGTCGAAGGCGCGGGCGCTGCCAACCTGGCTTCGAGCCATGACGCCGCGCCGCGCGCGCCGCAAAAGGTTCTCATCGTCGACGACAACCGTGACGCCGCTGAAAGCCTGGGCGTGCTGCTGGAGTTTCTGGGGGCGAGCGTGCGGGTGGTGAATGACGGACCCGCCGCGCTGGCCGAGCTGGCGACGCAGCGTCCGGCCGTGGTGCTGCTCGACATCGGCATGCCCGGCATGGACGGCTACGAAGTGGCTCGTCGCATGCGCGCGCTGCCCGATGGTCAGGCCTTGACCTTGATCGCGCTCACCGGCTGGGGCCAGGACCAGGACCGTGCCCGCACCCAGTTGGCCGGCTTTGACCACCACATGGTCAAACCCGCCGACATCGACGCCCTGTCGGCGTTGCTGCAAGCGGCCGAGGCCAAGCGCGGGCCACCGCAGTGACGCACCCGGCTCGGTGGCATCAGCGCCGAGCGGCGGGAGGACCGGCGGAAGAACTGGCGCCAGCGGCCGGCACGCTCGCCGCACTGGCGGGCGTGTCGGCGCCGGGCGCGCTGGCACCCCCCGAAGCGCCGTAGGTCGGCTCCGGATAGCGCCGCTCGCAGGCCGCGGCCATGGCGCCGAGCGCCACCAGGGTGGCGATCTGGGCTGCGTTCATGGCCTTGCCGCTCATGCAGAACTCCGGTGTCGAGCGCTGGCGCGCGGCTTGACTCAGTTGGCGGCGGCCTTGGCGCGGTCGCGCAGCTGTTTGATCTCGTCGTGGTTGCGCTGCACGCCCTCGTACTGGCGCTCCACCACCGCGCGCACGTTGGCGGGCAGCTCGTCGTCGAGCGCACTGCGGTAAGCGGCCTTGGCGCGGTCCTCGCCGCGCTCGCATTCCTCGAGCATGGTCTTGTCGTCGTAGTGGGTGAGCGTGCCGCGCACGGCAACCCAGCCGCGGTGCATGGCGCCACCGGCACTGCCGCCGGTCTCGGCCTCGCCGCCGCACTGCGTCACCAGCTTTTGCAGCTCGTGCGCGCTTTCTTGGCATTCGCCGGCGCGACGGCTGAAGGTGGCCTTGAGGTCGGCCGACTTTGCATGCTCGGCGCAGGCATTGAAGCCGTACTCGCCGTCCTTGGAGGTTTCGATCAGGTCGTTGAGCGTGTCAATCAAATTGTCGTTGGTCATGATGCGTCCTTCGGGGTAGGGGGAGGGTGGGTCGGGGTGGGCGCGTTGCAATGCGTGGGCTAGCAGAGTGGCACATCGCATGCCTGCTCCAGCGGCCCGCCTTGCGGCCGACCGCGCGGCCGGTGCGCCCAGGGCATGCCAGTTGCTTCGTGCAGTTCAAAACACTGCTGCCCATTCCATTCATGCCCGTCGTTCCTTTCCTTCCTTACGCCGGCCGGTCGTTGCCCTGCGCCGAGGTCGGCTCGCGGCCTCATCTCGTGGACGCCACCATGTTCTGGAGCGCCACCGGGGGCGGCGTGCGGCGCTATTTACTCGGCAAGCGCAGCTGGCTGTGGCGCCACCGCTGGCGTCACACCATCGTCGCGCCGGGGGCCACGGGGCAGGGCCTGGTCGACTGCGGTGGCCTGCCGCTACCGGGCAGCGGCGGCTACCGCTTGCCGCTGGCGCGTGCTCGGGCCACGCAGCAATTGGTGCGGCTCGCGCCCGACCTGATCGAGGTGGGCGATCCCTACCGCCTGGCCTGGTCGACGCTCGATGCAGGGCAGCGGCTGGGCGTTCCCGTGCTGGCGTTTTGCCACAGCAACCTGATCGCCCTGGCCATGCGCGCAGCGGGCGGCGAGGGACTGCTCGCGCGTTCGGCCGGGCGCGCGGCGGCGCGCTACCTGCGTCACACCTACGCCCGCTTCGACGCGGTGCTCGCGCCGAGCCGGGCCATGGCCGGCGTGCTTGCCGACGTCGGCGTCAAGCGCGTGCTGGTGCAGCCGCTCGGCGTGGACACCGGCGTGTTCCATCCGCGCGAGCGCGATGCCGGCTGGAAGCGCGAGCTGGGCGTGAGCGACGCGACGCGCGTGCTGCTCTACGCCGGCCGCTTCGCGCCCGAGAAAAACCTCGCGTTGCTGGCTGAGGCCGTGCGCTGGCTCGGGCCCGACTATTTGCTGGTGTGCGTGGGCGCCGGCCCCAAGCCACCGCCCGCTGGCGAGCAGGTGCGCGTGTTGGCGCACCAGCACGGCAGCCAGCAGCTCGCGCGCATGCTCGCCAGCGCCGACTTGTTCGTGCATGCCGGCGACCAAGAAAGCTTCGGCCTTGCCGCACTCGAAGCGATGGCTTGCGGCACGCCGGTGGTGTTGCGCCGCGCCGCCGGCCTGGCCGAACTGCTGGGCGAGGGCGAGGTTGGCATCGGCGTCGACTCCGCACGCAGCCACGACTGGGCGGAAGCGATTGCCGCAGCCTTTGCCGGCGACCGTGCGCGCCTGGGTGCCGCCGCCCGCGCCGTGGCCGAGCGCCACGATTGGAACGATGTGATGCCCGGCCTGCTGGAGCGCTATCGCCGTCTGGTCAGCGACGTCGTCGTCGTTCCCGGCGGCGGCGGTGTCACCCAGCCGGCCGTGTCGTGGCGCCACCCGCTCGGCGTGAGCACCGAGGATCCCGCATGAGCCACAGGCATCAGCCACCGTGGGGGCCGACATCGAGCCGGCGCCGGGCCGTTCCCGAGGCGGCGAGCGCCCCCTCGGGGGGCAGGTGCCGCCAGGCACCGTGGGGGCAGTGATGACCCCCGCGCTGTGCATCGTGCTGCACGACGTGGCACCTGCCACCTGGTCGGCATGCGAGCGCGTGTGTCGGTACGTGCAGTCGCTGGCGCCCGCGCATGCGCCGCTGCCGATGACGCTGCTGGCCGTGCCGCAGTACCACGGCTGCTCGCCGAGCCCGCTGTTCGAGCGCTGGCTCGACGTGGCTGCGGCGCGCGGCGACGAACTGGTGCTGCATGGCTACACCCACCGCGACGACGGCGCGCCGCGCGGCTGGCTCGACCATGCACGCCGACGCTGGTACACGGCCGGCGAAGGCGAGTTCGCGGCCTTGTCGCAGCGCGAGGCGACGCAGCGCTTGCGCGCCGGCATGAGCTGGTTTGCTCAGCATGGCTGGCCGCTGCATGGCTTTGTCGCGCCGGCCTGGTTGCTCAGCGAGGGCAGTTGGAACGCGCTCGACGAACTGGGCTTTGCCTACACCTGCACGCTCGGCGGTCTGGTCGCGCTGCCCTCGCGCGAGCGACTGCGCAGCCAGAGCATCGTCTACAGCTGCCGCTCGGCCTGGCGGCGCGCCGTGTCGCTGGGCTGGAACGCCGCCGTCGCACGCCACGAGCGCGATCAGCCGCTGCTGCGCTTGGAACTCCACCCCTGCGACGCCGAACACCCGAGGGTGCTGTCAAGCTGGCTCGGGCTGCTCGAGGAGGCGCTGCGAAAACGGCGCGCGCTGACCCTGGCTCAGGCCGCGGCGGAATGCTTCGGCGCGCACGACGGCACCGCCTTGCTCGGCGCCAACGCGCGGTAAGCGGCCTGCGCTGCGAGCGCCCCCCAAAGCTTCCCTGACGGTACGCCACGGCATCGGCTTTACAGGCAAAACGGGTATGGGAATTGCTGGCCTCTTGACCGAGTGCATTAGGTGCGCCACTGCCCCCCACTACCGACATCGCCTTCGTCCTCAACCCGAGACAGGTTTGTCCGACACCGCCATGCTGCCCACCGCCCACCCCATCCATGCCCCGGCCACGCCCGACCAGATTTCCATCGGCCTCGCGCGATCACGCCCCGACCTGTGCAAGGCGCTGCTCGCGACCGTCAACGCGTTGAGTAGCGCCAACGTGGTGGACGAGCGCACGGTCGATCGCTTCGTGCTCGTCGGCT
>NZ_JANMWL010000065.1:0-10578 GCF_031393925.1 Methylibium sp.
TCAGGCTGCGCAGCCGGCCACCTCAGGTGCCACAGGCGCTCGCTCGTGAGCCGCTCGCTTGGCATCGGGCTTGACGCTGACGTGCTGAGGATCGAAGCCTTCGCTGCGCGTCATCACCGAGTGGCACCCCCTTCCTCTGGCAGAGCGCTGGGGTAAGGGCAAACGATCACCTGCCGCATCGCGCCCTCGCACCTCTCGCGCTCAGGGTATTGCCACCCCCCTCGGCCGATGCGCGTCACTACATTGCTCAGGCCTGCCCGAGTTCACGGTGGTTCGGGGCCGGCCATTGAACGAGCCGCCAGCCAGCAGGAGACACGGATGACACAAACGATCAAACAGGCCGCGGACGCGGTGCTCGAGTACACCGTGGGCCGCGCCGGGGGTGTTCCGGGCGTGGTGGCGATGGCCACCGACCGCAGCGGCAACTTCTACGAAGGCAGTGCCGGCAAGCGCGAGCTGGGCAAGGACCAGCCGATGACGGCCGACTCGGTGATGGCGCTCTTTTCCACCACCAAGGCCGTGACCGGCACGACCGTCATGCAATTGGTCGAAGAAGGCAAGATCAGGCTCGAAGACGCGGCCAAACAGTACGTGCCTGAAATCGCCGAGCTGCAAGTGCTCGACGGCTTTGACGCCGGCGGCCAGCCCAAGACGCGCGCGCCCCGGCGCGACATCACCGTCAATGACCTGATGCTGCACATCTCGGGCCTGGGCTACGAGTTCTTCAACGAAGACGATTTGAAGTACCGCGCCGCCAAGGGCATACCGAGCGTGATATCGAGCAGCTTCGCCGTGATCCGCACGGTGCTGCTGCACGAGCCCGGCGAGCGCTGGACCTACGGCCCCAACATCGACTGGCTGGGCCGCATCGTCGAGCAGCAACGCGGCAAGCGCCTCAGCGCGGTGATGAAGGAGCGCATCTTCGAGCCGCTGGGCATGAACGACACCGGCTTTGTCATGTCCGACGCGATGAAGGCACGCCGCGCCATCATTCACGACCGCGCGCAGGACGGCAAGCTCACGTCGCTGCCCGACCTGGTGTTGCCCGATCCACCCGAGATGGACATGGGCGGCCACGGCCTCTACGGCACGGTGGGCGATTACATGAAGTTCATCCGCATGATGCTCAACGAGGGCAACGGCCCGCACGGCCGCGTGCTGAAGGCCGAGACGGTGGAGCGCATGTCCAAGAACGGCCTGGGCAAGCTCAAGTCGGGCGGCTGGGTGACGTGTGCCCCCTCGCTGACCAATACCGGCGAGTTCTTCCCCGGCCTTTCCAAGTCGTGGGCCTACACCTTCATGGTCAACGACGAAGACGCGCCCACCGGCCGCCCGGCCGGCTCGCTGGGTTGGGCGGGCCTGGGCAACTTGTTCTACTGGATCGACCGCAAGAACGGCATCGGCGGTTTCTGGGGCACGCAGGTCCTGCCCTTCCAGGACGTGGCCTCCTACCCTGGTTTTGTCGATTTCGAGGCGGCGGTTTATCGAAGCCTGAAGCGGTAGCGGCGGCGGGGGGCACCCCCCCGACCGGCACGCTTCCTGGGCCCAGCGGGAATCAGTCGCACCTCACGGGGCGGCGGTGCTTGCGAGCCGCGCTCCAATCGCGGCTGCCCGTCACGAGCCATGCCATGAAGCAAACGACGAATCCGATGGTCGCCTTGGCTTCGGCGCGAACGGCCGCACCGATCTCGGTCTGGATCGCCGCGCTGGTGATGGCGCTGCCGGCCCTCGCCGCTCCAGCCGCGAGCGCGCCCGAGCCGCTGCGCGTGCCCGACACCATCGCCCAACGCATGCTTGCCTGCACCGCCTGCCACGGCAAGGAGGGCCGCGCCACCAACGACGGCTACTTTCCGCGCATCGCCGGCAAGCCGGCCGGCTACCTCTACAACCAATTGGTCGCATTTCGCGAAGGGCGGCGGCGCAACGCGCAGATGACGGCCCTGGTCGTCCACCTCGGCGACGACTACCTGCGCGAAATTGCCGGCTACTTTGCCGCGCTCGACCTGCCCTATCCCGCGCCGCAAACGCGCGGCGCCGACGGCGCCCTGCTGCAACGAGGCGAGGCGCTGGTGCGGCGCGGCGACGCGGCGCGTGAGCTGCCGGCGTGCGCGAGCTGCCACGGTGCGGCGCTCACCGGCGTGCTGCCGGCCACGCCCGGCCTGCTGGGCCTGCCGCGCGACTACCTCAACGCGCAGCTGGGTGCCTGGCGCAACGCCGCTCGCCATGCGCTGGCGCCCGATTGCATGGCCAGCGTCGCGCGGCGGCTCGCGCCCGACGACGTGAGCGCCGTGTCCACCTGGCTCAGTGCAGAGCCGCTGCCGGCCAATGCCAAGCCCGTCGCCGCACTGCCGGCGCCGCCCGCCCTGCCCTGCGGCAGCGTGCCAGGGGCGTTGCGATGACGCTCCCGAGCCGTCGCGCGCTGGTCGCCGTGTTGCTGGCAGCCGCCGCACTGCTGGCGGCCGTCGTGGTGCTCGAGCAGCGCGATGAGGCGCCCCTCCCCGACACGCCCGCCAGCGCGACGCCGCCCTCCGCGGCGCAGATCGAGCGCGGCCGCTACCTGGCGCTGGCCGGCAACTGCGCCGCCTGCCACACCGCGCGCGGGGGCTCGCCTTACGCCGGCGGGCCGGGCCTTGCCACACCGTTCGGTACCGTGTTCGCCAGCAACCTCACGCCGCACATGCAGACCGGCATCGGCGCCTGGACCTCGGCGCACTTCTGGCAGGCGCTGCACCACGGCCGCTCCAGGGACGGGCGCCTGCTTTACCCCGCCTTCCCCTATCCCAGCTACACGCAGGTCACGCGCCAAGACGCGGACGCCCTGTTCGCTTACCTCGGCAGCCTGCCTGCCGTCGCAAAAGCCAACCGGCCGCACGCGCTGCGCTTTCCCTACGACAGCCAGTTCGCGCTCCGCGTGTGGCGTGCGCTGTTCTTCACGCCCGGCGTTTACCAGGCCGACACGGGCAAATCGGCCGAGTGGAACCGCGGCGCCTACCTGGTGCGCGGCCTGGGCCATTGCGTGGCCTGCCACGCCGAGCGCAATGCCTTGGGCGCGACCAGCGAAAAGCTCGAACTCAGCGGCGGCCTGATACCGATGCAGAACTGGTACGCACCCGCGCTTGGCTCGCCGGCCGAGGCGGGCGTGGCCGACTGGGAGCTGCCGCATGTGGTCGAGCTGCTAAAGACCGGCCGCGCGCCGCGCGCGTCGGTGCAGGGGCCGATGGCCGAGGTCGTTTACCTCAGCACGCAGCACCTGTCGCAGCCCGACCTGCAGGCCATTGCGGTGTTTTTGAAGGCGCTGCCGCAGACGCCGGCACCGCCCGCACACAAGCCGATCGAGCGTGACGCGGCGCAGCTCGCGCGCGGCGCCAAGCTCTACGAGCAGCACTGCGCCGACTGCCACGGCGACTCGGGCCAGGGCGCGGCACCGGCCTATCGAGCGCTGGCCGGCAACCGCGCCGTCACCCTGTTCTCGCCCGCCAACCTGATCCACGTCGTGCTGGGCGGCGGCTTTGCGCCCGCCACCGCCGGCAATCCGCGGCCCTATGGCATGCCGCCTTTCTTGCAGGTGCTCAGCGATGCCGACATCGCGGCGGTGCTCTCGCACATCCGCGCGTCGTGGGGCAACGAGGCCGAGCCGGTGTCGGCGGTGCAGGTGCTGCGGCTGCGCGGCGGCGAATAGGGCAAGATCGCAAGGAGCATGTCCCTGAGCGAACGAGCTCGGCACAAATTTCCGGGTCGCGGCATGAACCCGCAGCGTTTAGGCGCCCAGGCTGGCGCGCATCGAATGGGGTACCGACATGCCAGGCAGCTCACCAAGACCCGTCACCCAAAGTGCGCCCACCGTGGCGCACCCATCGCCCGAGCACGAGCTCGTCAGCGACGAACAGCGCGCTAAAGCTCTCGCCGGCTCCAGCCAGACTTTCTTCTGGTTCACCGCGCCCAGCGGCGAGATCGAAACCGAGGTCCCGCCCCTGGCGGCGTTCACCGGCCTATCGTGGGACCACTACCGCGGCATGGGATGGCTGCAAGCGATTCACCCGGACGACCGGCAACGAATCCGCTCTCATTGGCTGAGCGCTACCAGCGCGGAGCAGTCGCTTTCCATGACCTACCGCCTCAGGCGCCATGACGGCGAGTACCGGCACGTGGTCGCCCAGAGTGCGCCGGTGCGCGACGCCGATGGCCGGATCGTGGAATGGGTCGGCCACTGCACCGACATCACCCACGCGACGATGGCAGAAGCCGCGTTGAAGCAGAGCGAGGAGCGGTTTCGCTTGCTCGACGCACTGAGCCAGGCCACGCGTGAATCGACCGACGCCACCGCGGTGATGGCGCTGACGGCGCGACTGCTGGGCGAGCACATGCACGTCACGCGCTGTGCCTATGCGGATGTCGACACCGATGCCGACCGCTTCAGCATTCGCAACGATTGGGCCGCCTGCGGTGTGGCCAGCAGCGCGGGCGTTTATTCGCTAAGCCTGTTCGGGCCCCAGGCCATGTCCGACCTGCACGGCGGCAGGACCCTGGTGGTGCGCGACGTGGACCTGGAACTGGGCGAAGCCGGCGGCGGCCGCATGTTCAACGCCATCGGCATCAAGGCGATCATCTGTGCGCCCTTGATCAAGCACGGTCGCTTGACCGCCATGATGGCGCTGCACCAGGCGGCGCCGCGCCAGTGGACCGCCGGTGACGTGCTGCTGCTCGAGAACGTGGTGGAGCGGTGCTGGGCGCACATCGAGCGAGTTCGCGACGCAGCCGCACTGCGCGAGCAGGACCGTCGCAAGACCGAATTCCTGGCCACCCTCGCGCACGAGTTACGCAACCCCCTGGCACCGGTGCGCTTTGCCACCGAACTGCTTCGCCGCTCGCCGCCGGGCGGCGAGGTTGCAGCGCGCGCGCAGGACATCATCGAGCGGCAGGTGTCCAACATGACACGCCTGATCGACGACTTGCTCGACATCTCGCGCGTCAGCCGCGGATTGATCGAACTCGAGCTCGAGCGCGTCGCGCTGAACAAGGTCGTCGCGGTCGCACTGGAAACGAGCCGGCCCTTGCTCGACGCCGCCGGGCACCATGTCGAGGTGTCGCTGCCGGCCGAGCCCGTGTGGCTCGATGCAGACGCGACACGGCTGTCGCAAGTGCTGGGCAATCTCTTGAACAACGCCGCCAAGTACACGCCGCCGGGTGGCAAGGTGCGGCTCGCGGCCACGCTGGTTGCGGGCGCCGTGGAAATCGACGTCGCTGATAGCGGCATCGGCATCCCGAGAGAACAAATAGGACAGCTGTTCCAGATGTTCACGCAGCTGCCCAACGCTGCCTCCCACTCGCAGGGCGGCCTGGGCATCGGGCTGGCACTGGTGCGGCGACTCGTCGAGCTGCACGGCGGCTCCGTCAGGGCCAGCAGCCCCGGTGTCGGCCATGGCAGCACGTTCACGGTGGTCCTGCCGATCGAGGCCTCTGTGCGGGCAGCGGCGGTGCGGCTCGAACCGCCGCCGCCTGCGAAGCGCACGCTAGGTGTTCGTGTGCTGGTCGTTGAGGACAATGCCGACGGCTTGCAGTCCCTGGTGGAGCTTCTCGGCATCGCCGGCCACGAGGTGCGCGGTGCGCCCGATGGTCGGACGGCCATCGCCCTTGCCGCCGACTTCTCGCCGCAGCTGGTGCTGCTGGACATCGGTCTGCCCGACATGAGCGGCTACGAGGTCGCGGCGGCACTGCGCGCCCTTGCGGCCACGCGCCTGTGCAGGCTGGTCGCCCTGACCGGCTGGGGCACCGCCGATGACCGGCGCAAGACCGCCGAGGCGGGATTCGACGAGCACTTGGTCAAGCCGGTCGATCCCGAGGCGCTGGAGGCGGTCATCGCCAGGTCGGTGCTCGCGCGATAAGGGGCCCGCGCACCGGGCCGCGTCACCCCGGCCAGCGCGGACTGCGTTTTTCGACGAACGCCTGCACGCCCTCGAGCGCGGCCTCGTCCATCATGTTGCAGGCCATCGCCGCGCCGGCCACGGCGTAGGCCGCCTCGGTGCCGACTTCGATCTGTTGGTAGAACTGTGCCTTGCCCATGGCGATGGCGGTGCGCGGCTTGGTGACGATGCGCGCCACCAGCGCCTCGACTTCGGCGTCGAGCTGCCCGGGCGCGGCCACGCGGTTGACCAGGCCGCGTTCGCGCGCTTGTTCGGCGCTGATGAAGTCGCCCGTGAGCAGCATCTCCATGGCCTGCTTGCGCAGCAGGTTGCGCGCGAGCGCCACGCTCGGCGTGGAGCAAAACAGGCCGTAGTTGACGCCACTCACCGCGAAACGCGCGTCGCTCGCGGCAACCGCCAAATCGCAGGCGGCCACGAGCTGGCAGCCGGCCGCCGTGGCGATGCCCTGCACCCGCGCGATCACCGGAACGGGCAGACGCTGGATGGCGAGCATGAGACGCGAGCACTGCGCGAACAGCCGCTCGTAGTAGCCGAGCGACGGCGCGGCGCGCATCTGCTTCAAGTCATGCCCGGCGCAAAAGGCCTTGCCGGCGCCGGCCACGATGACCAGGCGCGCGCTGTCGTCACCGGCAATGGCGTCGAATTCGGCTTGCAGCGCGGCGAGCATGCCTTCGGACAAGGCGTTGAAGGACTGCGGTCGGTCCAGCGTGAGCGTGACGACACCGCGCGGGTCGCGGCTGGTGAGGACGAAGGGGGTCTGGAGTGGAGTCGGGGTGGTCATGGCGGTGGTCTTTCAAGGTCGAGCCGGCCTGGATCGCTCCCCTCTTGTTGCGGGAGAGGGTTGCGGTGAGGGTTCATCCGATCGCACTGGCCGACTTCGCTCGCTCCCTCAGCGTGAACTTCTGAATCTTGCCGGTGGAGGTCTTGGGAATGTCTTCGAAGCGAATCTCGCGCGGCACCTTGTAGCCGGCCAGCAGGGTCTTGCAATGCACGATCAATTCGGCCGCGTCGACGCTTGCGCCCGGCTTGAGTTCGACAAAGGCCAGCGGCGTCTCGCCCCATTTCACGTCGGGCTTGGCGACCACCGCGCAGGCCAGCACGGCCGGGTGGCGGTAGAGCGCGTCTTCCACCTCGATGGAGCTGATGTTCTCGCCGCCCGAGATGATGATGTCCTTGCTGCGGTCCTTGATCTTCACGTAGCGGTCGGCCTCCATCACCGCCAGGTCGCCGGTGTGGAACCAGCCGCCGGCAAAGGCCTTGTCGGTGGCCGCGGGGTTCTTGAGGTAGCCCTTCATGACGATGTTGCCGCGAAACATGATCTCGCCCATGGTCTGGCCGTCGGGCGGCGTCGTGGCCATGGTGTCGGCATCGAGCACCGTCATGCCTTCCTGCAGCGCGTAGCGCACGCCCTGGCGGCCGTTGAGGCGGGCCTGCTCGCCCAGGCTTGCTGCCGCCCAGTCGTCGCGCTTGACCGCCACCGCGGCGGGGCCGTAGACCTCGGTGAGGCCGTAGACATGGGTGATGTCGAAGCCGATCTGCGCCATGCCTTCGATCATGGCCGCCGGTGGCGCGGCACCGGCCACGAGCCCGCGTACCTTGCGCCCGCCCTCGCCGCCGAGGCCTTCGCGCTGCGCCGCCGGTGCGGCGATCAAGAGGTTGTGCACGATGGGTGCGGCGCAGTAGTGGTCGACCCGGTGCTCGCGCATCGCGTCGAGGATCGCCTTGCCATCCACCTTGCGCAGGCACACGTGCGTGCCGCCGAGCATCGCCACCGTCCACGGAAAGCACCAGCCGTTGCAATGGAACATGGGCAAGGTCCACAGGTAGGTGGGAAAGTTCGGCATGTTCCAGGTGGCCGCATTGCACACCGCGTTGAGATAGGCGCCGCGGTGGTGCGTGACCACGCCCTTGGGGTCGCCGGTGGTGCCGGAGGTGTAGCTCACGGCAATGGCATCCCACTCATCGAGCGGGCCGTCAAGGCGCTCGAGCGGCGCGTGCGCGGCCAGCAGCGCCTCGTACTCATGCGTGCCCAGGCGCTCGCCCGGCCCGGTGTATTCAGGGTCGCAAACGTCGATGACCACCGGCGTGCGGCCATGCTCGGCCTTCAGGCGCTGCAGCGCCTCGGCCATCACCGGCGCGAACTCGCGGTCGGTGAGCACGGCGTCGGTTTCGCAGTGGTTCATCTGCCAGGCCAGCAGCGCAGCGTCCAGGCGAGTGTTGAGCGTGTTGAGCACGGCGTTGAGCGCGGGCACCGCGTAGTGCACCTCCACCATTTCGGGCGTGTTGGGCAGCATCACCGTGACGGTGCTGCCGCGCCCCACGCCCAGCGCGCGCAGCGCCGCCGCCAGGCGCGCGCTGCGCTCGCGGGTCTGTGCCCAGGAGTAGCGCCGCGCGCCGTGGATCACCGCGGGCAGGTCGCCGAACACCTCGGCACTGCGCTCGACGAAGCTCACCGGCGAGAGCGCGACGAAATTGGCGGCGTTCTTGTCGAGATGCCGGTCGTAGATGCTGCTGGTCATGTCTTTGCTCCAATGTGCGTCACCCGAACCGGTGTAGTCGCGACTCATGCTGCCCGACCCAGGAACTGCAGGATGCGCTGGTTGATGCGAGCCGGCTTTTCCACCAGCATGAAGTGCCCGACACCCTCGACAAGCTCGACCTCGGAGCCCGGTCCCAACCAGGCGGGCACGCCCTCGGCGGAGCGCGCGTCCAGCGCAATGCAGCCGTCGTTCATGCCGTGCAGGTAGAGCGTGGCTTGCGGTACGGGGCGGCCCCACGCGGCCACCTGCTCCTGCATGCCCGCGTGCGAGCCGAAGCGCGCAGGATCGAACAAGGACCGGTAGTAGCCCAGCACCGCTCGCAGGTTGGCCGGGTCGCGCAGGCAATCTTTGGCATGCGGCAGATCGTCCCTGGCGTCGTGGCCCGGGGACCAGTCGGCCCACAGTTCGTCGATGAAGGCGAGATCGTTGGCCGCCAAGATGGCGTCGGCCAGCTGCATCTGGAAGAACCAGAAGTAGAACGAGCGCTTGATCTGGGCATAGCCGAGGGCCAGCTCGCCAAAGACGGCGAGCGGCGGCACGCTCATGAAGGCGCAGCGACGCCAGCGCTGCGGCGCTTGGGCTGCAGCACCGTAGGCCGCGGCGCAGCCCCAGTCGTGGGCGATCAGCACGGCCTGGCCGGTGGCGCCCAGGGCTTCATGCAGAGCGACCGCGTCGGCAGCGAGCGTGCCCGTGTCATACCGGCCGTCGGCCGCGACCTCGGACGGCGCGTAGCCGCGCATGAAGGGCGCCACGGCACGGTAGCCGGCCTGGGCCAGTTCGGGGAGCAGGTAGCGGTAGCTCCAGGGCGAGTCGGGAAAGCCGTGCAGGCAAAGCGCCAGCGGCCCCTGACCGGCCTCCAGAAACTGGAACCGAATGCCGTTTGCCTGAACCGCGCCCGTCTTGAAGGTTTGCATCGCCCGTCTCTTGATTGCGCTCGGCCCGTCGGCTGCAGCGCCGTCCCGCAAGGGGGGTGATGATGCGCTACGGTCCCTGGCCTTCGCCGCGGCGATCGGGGCTCGTTGGAGTGATGCTCGGTATCAGCCCACCACACGCTGCGCATCCTGCGCACGCAGCACCCGGCGCAAGATCTTGCCGGCCGCACTCTTGGGGATCGTCTCGCAGAGCACCACGTCGCCGAGCCGCTTGTATGCCACCACCTGCTGCGCAACCCAGGCCTCGAGCGCTTTGACGTCGAGCGTGCCGCGCGCCACCACGTAGGCGACCGGCAATTCGCCGGCACGCTCGTCGGGCCGGCCGATGACGGCCACATCGGCCACCGACGGGTGGGTGAGCAGCAGCGCCTCCAGTTCGGCCGGCGCCACCTGAAAGCCCTTGACCTTGATCAGCTCCTTGAGCCGGTCGGTGATGAACAAATAGCCGTCGGCGTCGATGTGGCCGATGTCGCCGGTGCGCACCCAGCCGTCGGCGGTGATCGTCTCGCGCGTCGCAGCGGGCTGGTTCAGGTAGCCCTTGAAGGCCTGCGGTCCGCGAAACCAGATCTCGCCCGGCAAGCCGTGGTCGAGGTCAGACCCGTCGATCAGATCGACCACCCGCGCCTCGGTGCCCGGCAGCAACTGGCCGCTGCTGCCCGCGCGGATGCGCTCGGGGTGCGAGACGGCAACACAGCCCGACGACTCGGTCATGCCAAAGCCCTGCAGCACCTTGCACCCGAGGCGCTGGCCGACCTTGTGTTCCAGCGCCGCGCCGAGCGGCGCCGCACCGCAGCCTATGAGTTCCAGCGAAGAAAGATCATGCGCGTCGACCCGCGGATGCCCCGCCAGGAACTGCATCACCGGCGGCACCACGGACATGCGCGAGACGCGGTAGGTGGCGATCGCCTTCAGGAACGACTCCGGCTCGAAGCGCGGCACCGTCACCAGCTTGGCACCCGCCGCGAGCCCGCACAGAGTGACGACGGTGAAGCCGAAGATGTGAAACATCGGCAAGAAGGCGAGCACGACGTCCACCTCGCGCATCGGGAACGCCTGGTTGAACTGGCACACGTTGGACACCAGGGTGCGATGGCTGAGCATCACGCCCTTGGGCAGGCCGGTGGTGCCCGAGGAGTAGGGCAGCGCGGCCAGCGCATCGGGGTCGGTCGCGACGGCAGGCTCGGG